>NZ_CP072390.1:310067-620135 GCF_018127785.1 Prevotella scopos JCM 17725 | reverse complement strand
CTATAAAACAAAATTAGAAGGAGTTAAATCCATTCTTCACATGCTAACAATAGCTGAGAAAAAAGATGGACTTAACTCCTTCTAATTTTCTATACAACCACTTCTTTCTAACGAAATAAGCTTTAGTTACCTTTTATTTCAGGCTTCCTACAAAATCATTTAATGCTGCACCTCCATCTAAAGATGGTGAATAAGGCTCAAGAACGTTGAGCTTGATGTTCTCGAAAGTTGACGTTATATCTTTTGCCGTATTCAAAACACAGATATCACCAGCCAAGCCACAAATATCTATCTGATCTACTTTCAACGCTTTAACCAATCGTGCGAGAATACTGGCTGACGCTTTATTTTGCATGATAGAATACTCATCCTTATCTATGCTATCACCCTTATATAATAAGGTGAAGCCGCCCTTTGAATCATTAAGAGCAACCAATAATGATTCCCAAATAGCTGCACCAACAGAATGTTGCACACAATGGCGTGGCCACACTCCACCCTCATCAGCAAACGAACTATGATGATAAGGATGCCAATCTGCTGTAACTATCTTTATAGTATATTCATTACTTTGTTCCTTTACATACTTTGCCAGCGCATCCATTGCCTCGGCTGCGCCTGCTACAGGAAGTGTTCCTGTAATAAAGTCGATTTGTGGATCGACTATTAACAATAGCTTTTTCATATTTTATTGTCCCTTTAAACAATAAGACCAAATAGTTTCATTATCTATATTACAAAGCTAACAGAATATAAATCGTAGCTTTATAATATCAACGTTAATACGCTACAGATATTTTCTGAACACACCAAAAGTAATATAAAAATAGTGATACATAAGCCATGTATCACTATTTTCTTCTTAAGTTTTTATACTTGTGCGTTGTCTGGCTCTATTGTATCGGCTCCTACCTCAACAACACCACGCTTAACATGACCATCATAAGTAACGAAGTAAATACCCTTACCAGGTGTCCACTCCATACAGAAGAGTTCGCCAGGGCTATTAAAACCATTCTTCTTGATAACGCGTAATGCCCATGCCTGTGAACGACCACTCTGCTTAAGACCACTCGAAACGAACTCACCATTGTTAACAAGTAAGAATGAATCAGCTGTCTTACCGGTTGGTAGAACTGTAACTGCACCATTTGCTTCAAACAAAACATCCTCAACTTCAAACATAGAGAAGATTCCTTTTTGCCTTAAAAGCAAACGAAACTGCTCCATTTCAAGACTATTACGCTTAAAGTTCTTAAAGTTAATAACGCCATTCTTCACAAGGAAAACACTCTCTCCTTTGATAATATGACGTAGACGAGCAGAACGCATAGCAAAACGAACAAGCATATTAAAGCACGTCCATACAGCCAAAGCAAAGAGAATATGCCACATAGACATATCAGGATTATACAAGACACCACCGACTAATGCACCAATCACAAAGGCACTCACGGTATCAAGTGGCGTAAGCTGTGCCATCTGGGCTTTTCCTGTAATACGCAAGAATGCCAAAATACCTATCATACCCGTAACAAGTTTCAAGGTAATGCCTATATAAGGCTGAATAAACTCAATCATTTTTTGTTCTTAAAGCTGTTATTATAAATTGAATTTTTATTCGTTTTGATGCTGCAAAAATACTTATTTATTACTTAACTCGCAAATAACATGAGTAAAAACACACTACGAAACAATTAATTCTATTTACAGAAAGCCTATAAACAAGTCTTTTATAGCTATGGGGGCAGCTGTAGAATTAAAAAAGAAAGCAACTCCTTTGCCAGTTCAAAAATAATATATAACTTCGCACCGAACAAATTGGTAGAGTGGTTAATAGATGCCTAAATAAGAGGATTCTTCTCCTTTACCATAAAATAAAGACAAAAATGGAATACTATATCAAGATTAACGAAGAAAAGAGAGGTCCTTATAGCCTCAACGAATTAGCTGAACGTAAGTTGGATGAAACGTCATTGGTTATGCCAACAGATGGTGTAGAGTGGGTCCCTGCCAACCAGATTGAAGAACTTCGCACACTCTTTGAGAGCAAAGATTCAACTGACAATCCTGTCAAAACAGAAGATGTACCATTTGTTGAAGCCAGACCAATCATACAAGCTGCACCACAAGAAGCAGCCCAGCAGGCACAACCAGCACCGAAGAAGAAAAGCCATACTGGCTGCCTCATCGGTATTTTGCTGACGCTCGTAGCCTTGGTTGCAGTAATGGTTGTCACTTGTCCAAAGACAGAACAACACAAGGAAGTACTCTCTACCGTTATCACCACTACTGTAAATGATGCAGTAAATGACAACGATAATCTTACAGGCAACACCTTCATCGACAATGCTTTCAAAACTGTCAGCAATTCTTTTGCAGGTAAGGTGATTGAGACTGCAGTTGATAATCTCGTCACTGTCGACAACTATGTTGTGTGTTCATTGGGCAAGGTACACTACGATGGCAAAGATCATATCGTATCTTTAGGTATCTTTGGGCATATCTTTACCGTAGATGAAGATGACCTTCAGGAAGCTGCAGAGCAGTATTACAAGAAAGAAGAAATCAACATGAAGGAACAACTAAAGAAAAAAGCACAGAAGATGTTGCAGGAAAACATCATTGCACCTGCAACCTCAGCCATAGAAGGACTATTGGGAAGTGCTATGGACGGACTTCTTGATGAAATCGGTTTAGATAACCAACCCTCAAAACAAAGTAAGAAAAAGTCAGTGAAAGCCGATTCTATCTAAGTAAAGATTAGGCTTTCAGATAACAAGATAACTGACTTATAGATGGATAATAACGCAAAAGATAGTTGTTAAAAAACAATATTTCTACATAAAAGGAAAGGTTTTACATATTATCTTTTGCATATAAACAATATTTTATATAAATTTGCACCATTAATTTAAATAGAATATAAAGATGAAGAGATTATTTTTAATTGGGGTAATGGTTCTTACAGCCGTAGCAGGTTTTGCTCAGAGTGGCGAAAGAATCGATACATTGAAAGAGCAGCAGAAGGTGCTCAAGATGACTACAGAGTTGAACAAACTGCAGTTAGATTACGAAAAAGAGAAGGCAAACAATGTCGAACTCAGCAAAAAAGCTGCTGACATCAATGTTGAAGCAAATATAGCAACAACAGAATTCAGCACAACCAACGCATCAAGCACTGTTAAGGATGCAAAGACCACTATCAAGCGTCTGAAGGAAGCTAAGTCTATCAACAAGAAGTTGGCTAAGAGTCAGAAGACTTTAAGCAAGATGGAAAGAAAGATTGCTAAGCTTCAGGCAAAGATTGATGACTGTAACAAACGTATCAAGTTTGTTAACAATTAATATCGTCAAAAATATTATCGAGAATAAAGGACGCACATTTTGTGCGTCCTCTCTTATGTATAGTCCGTTTAACAGACAACTATACTTTTTTATCTCATAACTAATAGTCTCTACGAAAAACCATCATTTTACTCTCGTAAAAATATCATATAATGAAAAAGAAAATACTTCTATCGCTGTATTATTATCTCATCTCCCAATATACTCACAAATGCTCTTTTCTGAGAATCTTACAATGGACATAGACAGTACAAAAACAATACAAGGAACTCTATTACCAGTACTGGATTTTAAGACAGAAAAGGAAAATGTTCTCACACTCAAGAATACCGCTAATCTCAACCTCTTAATAAAGCACAAGCGTGTTATCAACTTAATAAACAAGTTGGAGTTTTCAACTTACGGCAAGAAATTAACGGTAAGTGGAGGATATGTACACGTAGAATACCGTTATCTACTAAGTCGTGCTTTTGAGGTTTACCCTTATGCAGAATCACAATGGGCTGAAAGTCGTGGAATGGAATACAAGATTTCAACAGGATTATTATCACGCTATAGGATTATAAACAAAGAAAAATATCTTATGTTTGCATCAGCGGGTATGTTCTATGAATTTGAGAAATGGGAAGATCCTACTCCTAATGCAGCCCCATCACATGTTTATAGTCGTAGCATAAAAAGTCACCTATCAGTAAGTTTCAAACATCATTTAGGCGAACACTGGGAACTGACGACCACAGCTATTCATCAGGCGAAGCCAGATAGTTACTTTAAGGAAGCACGATTCGGTGGTGCAGCAGACCTAAAGTATAACATTACACCAAAGATTGGAATTAATGGTGCCTACCGTGTCATCTATGACACAGCACCGATTGTTCCTATTAGGAAGACTTACACAACCATAGAGGCGGGGCTTAGTGTGTCCTTTTAAGTAATATAAGCAACATTATTAAGCATAAAAACGCTGATAATTAATCAACAAGGACATACTTGGCCACACCTTATGCTGAGGTAAAAACTAATCTTTAAAGAATTCATTTCACGAAGATAAATATTTATTTTCATGAAAGTAAATGTTTATTTTCATGAAGAAAAATTTTTTTTTTCATGAAAATAATTCGGAAAGAAGTGCAAATATCAATGCTGGAGACGCAGAACAAGTGGTAGATGGTCGCTAAATCCATTATTAAAACGCATACCATTATAATTACGGCGGGGCTTTACTCCGCCGTATTTTGTATCTTCTTCTAATAGAAACGGCGCATCATTAATACGACAGTCTATCACCCATGAACGTAGATTTTCGGCCTATATGACAAAAATGTGCTTAAAATCCTTGTAACTATCTAATAATCATTATCTTTGTTTTATTTATATTTTTATGGCAAAAAATCTGCTTTTATTGTGGCTCAAAATCGACTATAAAACGTGGTCATCTTAATGGTAGTCAACGCTGGTATTGTAAGTGCTGTAAGAGGAGCTTTGTTGGACATAATCGCCTTACCAATACCATTGTCAATAATCGTTATTCCAAGGGTAATCTAACAGTCAAAGATCTATCAGAGGAGTACGGAGTTTCAACCAGGACAATTTATAGAAAACTCACCAAATCTTATAAAGAAGAACTTCCCAACCTTCTTGTTCGCCCTGTAGTGGTTTTAATGGATGCCACCTATTGGGGACGTAATTTTGGTGTCGTTATCATGAAGGATTCATTGTCTGGTGATGTACTTTGGTTTAAGTTTATCAATAGGCATGAACGTCTTGAAGACTATAAGGAGGGCATAAGCTACTTGGAGTCACTTGGGTATACCATTCAAGGGCTTGTATGCGATGGTTTTAAGGGACTTAGGCAAGCTTTTCCCAATTATAAATTCCAATTATGCCAGTTCCATCAAGTAATGACTATAAAGACAAAACTAACTTCAAGACCCAAGCTTGAGGCTTCAAAAGAACTGCTTGAATTATCCAAGATGTTATGTCATACGGACAAGGAGTCCTTTATTGGGGCTTTAAAGGAATGGTACACCAAGTGGGAGGATTTTCTTAAGGAACGGACAACAACAGAAGATGGAAAATCACATTATACTCATAAAGCTCTACGTAGTGCTTTTTTGAGCCTTAAAAGGAATATGTCGTCATTGTGGACATACTATGATTACCCTGAATTGAAGATGCCAAATACAAACAATGCCATTGAATCACTCAATGCAGATTTAAAGACAAAATTGAACCTACACAAGGGGATCAGTATGGAAAGAAGAAAGATCTTCATCCAAGACTTTATAAAGTCCCATTCTCCTAAGAAATAAAAGGGGAATGGGAGATTTTAAGCACATTTTTGTCACATAAGAGAAAACGACGCTAAAATAAGCACACTTTTGTCACATAAGCCAGATTTTCACTTACAAGTATCTGGTCCAGACTTCCCCATTCTCCATGATAGCGATAAGTTCCCTTTGCTCCATTGTTCCCTTTTACTCCTGCCGATACATTAATTAAACCATGTTCGTATAAAAGACGTAGAGAAGGACTGTCTTTATAATCGTTAAAGTCGCCCATCACTAACAGTTTCGGGTCTGTATACGCACTACGAAGAGAGTCTATAGCACTACACAATCGCTCCATTACGTGCATTCTAAAAGGACGAGAATAAAGTTCACCTCCCATTCGACTTGGGGCATGAAGTAGGAAAACGTGTAGCGTATCACCGCTTTCTATTTCACCTGCTACATGTAGAATATCTCGAGTTGGGCGCATTTCCTTCATAGGTATGACACGAATCGTATCGGCTTTTATCAATCGGAAGGAAAAAGGGGAATACAATAACGCCACATCTATACCACGAGTATCATTCGAAGCTGTCATCACATATTCATAACGAGCCTTACGCAACAAAGATCGACGAGTAAGGTCAAAGAGTACACTATCGTTCTCTACCTCACATAAACCTACAATATCAGGTAGCGTCCAACCGCTACTATCTTCGCCACAAGCAATGATTGTCTGCCCTATTCTATTTAATTTCTGCCAATACTTCGTTCGTGTCCAGTGGCGCGGTGAGTCTGGCAGGAATTCATAGTCATTCTTCAAAGAGTCATGCCGAGTATCAAACAAGTTTTCAGCATTCAGTTCTACAATTGTTAAACGAGTTTGAGCAACAGAGAAGACAGAACTCAATGTAAGTAAAAAGATTAACAAGATCCGCATAAGTATCAGGTTATGTAGGAAATAGTTTAACACACAGAGCCTTATTTATTTATAATCTCCAATTGCTGACGTACACTCTCTTCATGTATTAACTCAAAGACTTGAGCTGCGAAGTTGGCATCCATACCACAAAGGCTTGCTTGTGCACCACGCTTTTCAAGGATTTCACTATATCTTCCAGCTTGTAGAATAGTCATGTTATGCTCCTTCTTAAAGGTTCCTATCTCACGGCAGATACGGAAACGCTTAGCAAGAAGTCCCATCAAAGAATTATCAAGTTCGTCAATTTGTGTACGGAGAAATTTAAGGCCTTCAGTTGCAGAGGTATGATCACGCACCACTAAGAGTGAAAGAATATAATCGAGAATATCAGGAGTAACCTGCTGTTCTGCATCACTCCATGCCTTCTCTGGACTACAATGACTCTCTACGATTAGACCATCAAAACCTAAGTCCATTGCTTGTTGGCAAAGTGGTGCTATCAAATCGCGACGACCACCAATATGACTCGGGTCACAGATAATAGGAAGTCCTGGTATTCTTCTCCGCAATTCTATAGGAATTTGCCACATAGGAGCATTTCGATAGAATTTCTTATCATAGCTTGAGAAACCACGATGGATAACTCCCAAACGCATTAAGCCAGCTTGATTAAGGCGCTGAAGTCCACCTATCCATAGTTCTAGGTCTGGATTTACAGGATTTTTCACCAATACGGGGATGTCTATTCCGTGCAAAGCATCGGCTAAAGCCTGCATAGCAAAAGGATTTGCTGTGGTTCTGGCACCAATCCAAAGAATATCCATTCCATACTTCAATGCCATTTCTACATGCTCAGGTGTTGCCACTTCAGTTGATATCATCATACCTGTCTCTTCTTTCACTCGCTTCATCCATGGCAAAGCCATCTCGCCATTGCCCTCAAAGCCACCTGGTTTCGTTCGTGGTTTCCATATACCTGCACGAAAAATGTAGCATCCCTTAGCGGCAAGACTATGCGCTGTAGATATCACTTGTTCTTCTGTTTCAGCAGAACAAGGCCCAGCAATGACTATTGGTCGTTCCTTATCACTTGGAAGTTGTAAAGGCTCTAATTCTAACTCCATACTCATAAACTTTTTCCTTCGTTTTCGAAATAGTTCACCAAAGGTAATACAAATGATGCATATAACCGCGATTTACCACTCTAAAGATATAATATTGTTGTGTGCGTTCATCTTCTTTTTGTAATTTTTATTTAAGAAAATTCAAAGAAGATCATGGTTTTTATTGGTAAATCAAAATCATTTTACGCACACAATTCGATTTAGAGCCACTTTTTTACTATCTTTGCATAAGATAGGCTGCGTTCGGCAATTTGAAAGTAAACTTACATTGCACTCACTGGCACTATCTTTGCATAAGATAGGCTGCGTTCGGCAATTTGAAAGTAAACTTACATTGCACTCACTGGCACTATCATTGCATAAAATAAAAGGAATAGCTATGAAACAGTTATATGCAATACTGACAGCAACAATGCTTAGCATGGTGCTATGTTTATACGCACAAGAGCAGAAACAGTTCCGACTTATAAACGGAAATGGGATGGAGGCGATTATTAGTAACTATGGTGCTCGCCTTGTCTCACTTACTGCTCACAACTGGAATGGTAGGTTGGAGCCTGTCGTAAAAGGATATACCAATAAGGAGGAATATTTGAAAGATCGGACTTTAGGTGCTACGCTCATCTACTTTGGTAAAAATAATGAGGAGACACTATCTGGAAAGATGTGGAAACTTGTTAGTTCTGACAACCAATCAGTTACGCTGCGATATGTGACTTCAGAGGGAGAGAATGGATTAGATGGAAAGTTAAACGCCACAGTTACTTACACCCTATCTGACCAAAACGCCCTTGATGTAGACTATCGTGTTGCAACAACAGCTGAAACAAAGTTGGAAGTAACAAATGGTATTTGTTTCAACTTATCAGGAGAGATGCACCGCTCTATCCTCAAACAACATCTTTGGGTTGATGCTGTCCAGATTAATACTTATAACGCGCAAAGACAGTTGACAGGTGTGCTTCAACGCATAAAGAACACACCATTCGACTTTACCAAACCAAGGGAGATTGGTGAGCGTATCAAAAGTACGAGTAAAGGATATGACAATGCCTATCAGTTGCGACATCCAGACAACATGCAGAAGGCGGCAGCAATCCTCTTTGATGCACAGAGTGGACGTGCTATGACAGTCTACTCAAGTGAACCAACACTCAATATTAACACATACGGTAAGGAGAGTTGCGGTATCTCATTACAGCCAATTCATGCTGGATATAATAGTGGTATGGAGAAAGTAAGTAACGAATTACGCCCAGGCCAGGTATTCCATGGTGCCACAGTTTTCTTCTTCACAACTGATCCTCCACTGATTATGCGCACCAAGTAAAAGCATAAGTATAAAGAACCTCTGAACTACTCGTGCGATAATATCCACAGTTTGAAAAAGCACTAATTATCTTTAAAATCCTTGGCAGTTGACTATCAAATATTTATATTTGCAAGTAAATGAGGAAATATAGTTTCATAATAGCGGCTATTCTCTGTATACCATTGTATGCACAGAATACAAAAGGAGACCACAATGGGAGTACTTCCACTGTGGAACCTATAGAGTCAGCACGTCTGCAAGGACCACGCGAAGCCACAGAGGCTGAGAAGGAGTATGCCAGACGATTGGCTGAAGACCGTGCACAACAGGCACAGATAGATAACAACCTACCCCTCATTACAGAGAACGGACAAACAGTTACACCAAATGATTTCTATTATCCGGCTTGGGGTTATGGTGTTGGGGCATGGCGATTACATAAAGGATTGAACATCAACCTTGGTGCATCGGCCTTTGCAAGCTTTGGTCACGGAAACAATCATGGTGCAGGCTTCTCACAGGATGTATCATTGATGTATGTAACGAACCTATCAAAGAAGGCTACATTGGCTGTGGGTGGATACGTAAACCATCTTACCTATCGTGGCGACAACTACTTCGTGGGTGGTATTAATGCTGTCTTTGGATATCAGTTCAATGAACATTGGAGTGCATACGCCTTCGTACAGAAAGCTTTTACATCTAATAACTTCGGAGATGCCTTTGGCTACGGAGGTTATGGTTCACCTTATTGGGCTGGCTATGGTGGCTTTGGCTATTCGCCTTTCGGCTATGGTTATGCTTCAATGGGATACGGATATGGACCAATGGCTTGGGCTTATGGTACCGGAGTTAGTCGTTACATGGATAGAATTGGTGGTGGCGTAACCTATCAATGGGGTTCTCATAATCAGAATTCAGTATCTGTCAGCGTAGAGTTTGACCGTCTCCCTTCGCAACGTAATGGTTTCTATAATAGCAATCGATATGATTATCCTGTAAGATAAAGAAACAACAGGTTTACATAAGAAAATAGAGTTTACAATTACTACAGCACATTGCTGAATGAGTAATTAGTAAACTCTATTTTTTATAATACTAAATTCATCTTATTTCATCCACCGTAAGCGAAGACTATTAAGTACAACACTAACACTGGAGAATGCCATCAGCGCACTTGCCCACGATGGAGTAATCTGCCAATCAATGCCAAAAGCGTAAAGCAAACCTGCTGCTAATGGGATACAAACAATGTTATAGATGAAAGCCCAGAAGAGATTCTCCCAAATCATACGTACTGTATTGCGACTCAATTGTATTGCTTCTGGGATAGCAGACAAGTCATCTCCCATGAGTGTCACCTGTGCTACATCCATAGCTACGTCCGTCCCCTTACCAATAGCAATACTTACATTTGCCAAAGCCAAGGCTTGTGTATCGTTTATACCATCACCTACCATTGCAACACGCTTTCCTTCGGCTTGCAACTTCCTAACAAGATTCTCCTTATCTTGTGGCAACACCTTACTATGATAGTGTTTTATACCAGCTTTTTCAGCCCAATAACGAGCTGCCTCGTCTTTATCTCCACTCATCATATAGACCTCAATCCCCTTCTTCTGTAGCTCATCCATTGCCTCACGAGCATTAGGCTTTAATGTTTCACGCTCTTCAAAAGGAAGGTTATCAGCCTTTGTAAAGTCGATATTCTTATTCGGAATGGTCAGTGTACCAGTCTTATCGGTCACCAACACATCTACCTTACGCAGACTCTCTAAGGCTGTAGCATCCTTTATGAGTATTTGTTTCTGAGCAGCTTTACCAATACCAACCATAAGCGCAGTAGGTGTTGCCAATCCCATTGCACATGGACACGCAATGACTAAGACGGCTACAGCCGACATAATAGCCTGTGGTAAAGCACTATTCCCACCTATCAACCACCACAAAAGGAAAGTAGCAAGAGCAATACAAGCTACCACTGGAACAAATACTAAGGCTGCCTTATCAACGATTCGTTGGACTGGAGCCTTTGAACCTTGTGCTTCTTGCACCATTTTAATTATGTGAGCTAAGGCTGTGTCCTCACCAACTTGACGAGCACGCATGCGGAACTTACCTTGACTTGGTATTGTTCCTGCCAATACCTTTGAGCCTTTTTTCTTCTCCGCAGGCGTTGGCTCACCCGTTATCATACTCTCATCAACATAGGCTGCATCAGCTGTCATAAAGCTTTCTGCCCAAATCACCTCACCATCTACAGGTACCTTTTCACCAGGACGAACCTCCAAAACATCCCCAACCTCAATGGTTGAGAGTGGAACCTCCTCTATCTTGTCGCCATCAACGATATGTGCTGTCTTCGGAGCCATACCCATCATCTGACGAATAGAAGATGCCGTACCGTCTTTAGCCTTCTCTTCTAACAGTCTACCAGTCAAAACGAAGGTAATAATCATTACTGAAGCATCAAAGTAGGTGTGCCATACAACTCCCCTACTTGCCCATACGGCATCTCCCCAAAACGTGTTAAACGTACTGAAAAGAAAGGCAATACCCGTAGACAAAGCCACCAATGTATCCATGTTTGCACTGCCATGACGCAACTGTCTAAACGAAGATACATAGAACTGGCGACCGCAATAAAGCATGTTTGCCAAGGCTATCAATAATGCAACCTGATTGGCTATATCACGAGAACCCAAGTCTATCCATCGCATAGACACACACATCACAGCTACTGAGAACAACCATGACAACGCAGTCTTACGCTTTAAGAGTACATACTCACGCTTCTCTATCTCGTCTACCGACGTCTCCTTATCTATCACTAAGTCATATCCGAGTGCATTGATTTCAGCCTTCATCTTCTCAAGTGAGATTACCTGAGGATTGAAATCAATCAAGGCTGAACGACCAGGTAGCGAAACAGAAGCAGAATTAACACCCTTGAGTGTATTCAACTTCTTCTCTATATTGGCTGAACAGGAGGAACAAGCCATACCTATAACTGGAATTGTTTGTTTCATAATAATACTATTTTTATCTTCCCCTTACCAACGAAGGGGAAGGAGTCTACAAATGAAAAGAACATAAAATTATGCTCTTAAGATTAGAAATAAGCTGTTATAAACTCAGCTCATAGCGCCCGCTGTTGTCTACAGCTTCCTTGATTTCAGAAGGATTAACCTTACTTTCATCATATTCTACTGTGACATTAGCATCTTCAAGATTAGCTTCAGCAGACACTACGCCATTGAGTGCTTTTAAAGCGTTCTCAACATTTGCCTTACAATGTACACACTTCATACCGCTTACTGCATAAACACTCTTTTTCATAAGTCTTTCCTTTCTATTAATATTATGTGATTACTATTTTATTTTTATCGTTTGCAAAGTTACACATATATTATCTATCAAGCCTTATAGAATTATGGATAAAGATTATAACTTCTCGCATCAGTTCTACAAGAAGTTCATTCATAACATGGTAAGAAAAGAGTCTGAAATATCATCATCCAAGTGTTGAAAAATTATTACATAATTTCGAATAAAAGCCTTAGAATAATGCTAAAAGATAGATATAAAAGTCGAGTTTATAACCGACAGCAAATCAATTAGTTACAAAATTGCATTTCAAAAGGTGCTTAGTAAGAGTTCAAAAGGGCGTTAACTCGCATCCAAAAGGGCATCTTTAAGAAGGCAATTAAGGCTTAATTGAAACGCTATTAGTGCTCTATTAAAATATGACGAGTAAAATATTACAACAAAACATTCTTCTTTGCATCATTAAACATATGCTCATTCTCCTCCTAATACCTGTCTATTTTTCATCCCGAAAGTAAGAACAAAAATTATATTCCACCTATAAGCAATAGGCTTAACTTTGTAAATAGCAGTCTAAAGTTTATCCAAAGGTGTTCGGAGATTATCTTTCATCCCTTTGAACTGACTGGGAGTCATACCTGTCACAGACTTAAACTGGCTGGAAAGATAAGCTACTGACGAGTAATTCATACGAAGAGCTATCTGCGTCAAAGTCAACTCATCATAACGAATGAACTCTTTCACTCGTTCTATACGTAACTCAATATAATATCTTTCGATAGTCTTTCCTTCGACCTCTGAGAAGAGTTTTGAAAGCGCACTATAGTCTTGACGAAGTTCAGATGACAGATAATCACTAAGATTAGTTGAACTCTGATTATCATGGTAATGCACAAGTCTGATTAAAGTAGACTTGATGTGATCGATGGTTTGCTGACGACGGTCGTCAAGAAGTTCGAAACCAAGTTCTTTAAGGGCTGTCCGAAGGGTAGAAAGTTGGACAGAAGAAGGCTCTTCCTCAATACTAACCTCACCTAATTCAACCTTTTGGGGGTGTAGTCCGACCTGCTGTAAAGTTTGGCTAACAGCCATTTTACAGCGATCACAAACCATATTTTTAATATAAAGTGTACTCATACTGTTGTTTTCTTTGCTGCTGCTTCACGTGTAAACTCACGGAAGGTGTAAATAACGATAGGTACTGTAAGCGTGAAAGAGAGCACATCACTGACGGCTTGACACATCTCAACACCTAACAGTCCAAAATAAGATGGAAGAATAAATATCAACGGAATAAAGAACAAACCTTGTCGGGCAGCTGCCAAGATGTTTGCACGCCACGGCTTACGGCAGGTCTGAGCAAGCATATTGCTTGCCAAGATAAGAGCATTAACAGGAAAAACACAAAGCTGCCATCGCAACGCTACAACACCAATAGCAATCACTTCGGGGTCATCACGGAAAACACCTATCAGCGTTCCACTTATCATCCAGCCAACAATAGCTAACACGATAAGAAAAATCGTACCAATAGTTACAGTGAACTTATATGCCTCTTTCAGTCTTTCATATAATCCTGCGCCATAGCAAAAGCCACAGACGGGCTGGAAGCCCTGTCCCAATCCGATGACTACAGCGAAAGAAAGCATGGCTATACGTCCAACAATACTCATCGCAGCAATGGCAGAGTCGCCATAAGCACCAGCTGCCACATTCAATGACATTGTTGCAATACAAGCCAACCCCTGCCTCATCATGGAAGGACTACCCCCATAGAAAATCTCCTTATAACGCTGTAATGAGGGCGAGAAATTACGAAAATGGATAGCTATATTCTCTCCCTTGCGCGTCATTAAGAAAAGGATAACGAAGGACACTGCCTGTCCTATCACTGTTGCCCATGCTGCACCGCTGACACCCATACCACAAGTAAAGATGAGGATTGGGTCAAGAATTACGTTCAAGACAGCACCTATCACAATACCATACATCGCAAAGTTGGCGTTTCCTTGTAAACGCATCTGATTGTTCAAAGTAAGTGATGAGGTCAAGAAAGGTGCACCAAGTAGGATGACTTGCATATAGTCCTCTGTGTAAGGAAGAATAGTAGGTGTACTACCAAGCATCAAGGAAAGTGGAGTGAGGAATATCTCGCCAAAAATAAGGACAATGACTCCTACAAAGAACGAACTAAAAAAGCCTGTGGAAGCCATCTTCACAGCATTCTCATGGCGACGTGCTCCTAACTCACGAGAGATATAATTGCCCGAACCATGCCCAAAGAAGAAGCCCATTGCCTGCACGAAAAACATTAGAGAGAACACTATTCCCACAGCTGCCGTTGCTTGTGTATCAATCTTGCCAACAAAGAACGTGTCGGCAATATTGTATAATCCTGTCACAAGCATTGATATAATGGTCGGTATCGCCATAGTGATAATGACTCGATGGACTGGTGCTTGTGTCAAAAAAGTATAGTTATCCGTATGTCTATGCATAACCAAATGCGCTTTAAGATTCTCCTGCAAAGGTACTAAATAATTCAGTACTAAAATGGTAATCGCACTATTATTCAGAGTGAATAACATTCATAACGTTATTCTATCATACTTCTTGCATAGGAAAAGTACGTGTTTTTCGAGGCAACTATTATACACAAAAAAACAAGGATAGCTATTTCTTATTGCACGTCAACTATAAAATAACGAACAACAAGAATAACTATCCCTGTTTCAAAAAAAGCCAAGCTAGCATTCTCCTTATAAAATATTAATGACGTTCGAGTAGGATTTGAACAACACGCTCAGCTGAACGGCCATCCCAACGTTCTGGAACACCACACTTCTTCCATGTTCCTGCCACCATATCAGCCAATGCAGAACGAAGCAGTTCTGGGTCTTCACCAACGAGAACGTTAGAACCTACCTTTGCAGTCTCAATGTGTTCTGTATAGCTATTAAGCGTAATACATGGCACGCCATTGAATGTTGCCTCCTCAGCAACATTACCAGAGTCAGTAATAATTCCCTTAGCATGAGCTGTAAGATAAGCAAATTCAAGATAACCCAATGGTTTTACGATGTGGAGGTTATGGAGTTTGATATTCTTCTTCAAGCTAAGCGCCATGATAACCTGTACTGCTGAATCACGAAGAGGAGCAATGATAGGCGTCTCACCGGCTGTCTCGCTCAACACGTGTAACATTCGTTCAAGATTGTCTTGATCTGCCAACAAAGCCTTACGGTTCAATGTAAAGACAAGGTAATTACCCTCTTTCAAAGGTAAGCCTGCCAACTCGTCAATATCCGAAAGCTTCATACCCTCAATACGTTCACGGTCATAGCGGATATTATCAATGAGAATATTACCCACCATATAAACCTTCGAGAGTTCTGCACCTTCCTTGTTAGCAATACTATTGTTACTAAATCCGGCTGTAAAGAGGATATCTGAAAGGCCATCAATCACCAAGCGATTGATTTCCTTTGGCATCGTAATATCAAAAGAACGAGTACCAGCAGCAATGTGTGCAAGGGTGATTGCCTGCTTCTTAGTTACAATAGCAGCTGCCATTGTAGAAGCAAGATCATCTACAACGATAACCACATCAGATGGATTCTCTTGTAGATACTTCTCAAACTTAGACATTACCTGACCTGTGAGCTCATTCAAGTTCTCACATTCTACACCAAGATAAACATCTGGTCTACGAATAGAGAGATTCTCAAAGAGTTGATCTTCGAGTGTAGGATCATTCTCACTACCTGCATAAACTAGTGAATAAGAAACCTTATGAGAACTATTCTCCTCAGAAAGTCTATTGATTACCCTGATAATTGGTGCTACCTTTATAAAGTTAGGACGTGCACCACAAAAAATACAAAGTTTTTTCATTTCTTCAAAGACTCACTCCGTAAGTTCCTCTATAGCAAGAGTTCCTTACGGAGTAGTCGTATATTTTAGTGTTTATATTTATCGTTCGTAACAAAAAAGACACTTAAAAGGGGAATCACTTAAACATATCTTTAATTCCACCAATAGAACCCATCAGGTTACTTGCCTCAAATGGCAGGTAAACAGTCTTCTGATTGTTATTCTGTGCAAGTTCTGTAAGCATCTGAATGTACTTCTGTGCAATAAGATAGTTTGCGGGATTCGTACTCTGACCAACAGCATCTGTAATCTTCTGAATGGCTATAGCCTCAGCCTCAGCCTTACGAATGCGTGCTTGCGCCTCACCTTCTGCGATGAGAATCTGCTGCTGTTTGTTTGCTTCAGCGCGGTTGATAGCTGCCTGTTTCTCACCTTCTGACTGGAGAATAGCCGACTGCTTCTGTCCTTCACTGGTAAGAATCGTAGCACGCTTATTACGTTCAGCCTGCATCTGCTTCTCCATTGCCTCAGAAACACTTGCTGGAGGAGTAATATCCTGAAGCTCAACACGATTCACCTTGATACCCCACTTATTTGTTGCATCGTCGAGGACAGAGCGCAACTTTGTATTAATCGTATCGCGAGATGTCAAAGTTTGATCAAGTTCCATCTCACCAATGATATTACGAAGCGTCGTCTGTGTCAACTTCTCAATAGCATTTGGAAGGTTATTAATCTCATATACAGCCTTGAACGGATCAACAATTTGGAAATAGAGCAGTGCATTAATCTGCATTTGAATATTATCCTTTGTAATCACATTCTGGCGGTCGAAGTCATACACCTGCTCACGCAAGTCAATTGAGTTTGTATAGGTATAACGACCTGCACGCAATGCAACAATATCCTTTGCCCGATCAATGAAAGGGAAAATGATGTTAACACCTGGGGCAAGCGTTGCATGGTACTTACCAAGTCGTTCAATAATCTTAGTCTCACTCTGTGAGATAATCACGATTGACATCTTAGCAAAAACTAATGCTAACACAACAATTGCAATCAGCACATAAGCTATCATATCCATAAGCATTAAAGTTTTTAATTTCCCCCACTCGTCTTTTTATCTTAACAAAGGGAGAAATCGAAGGTTATTATTTGTTTTATTTAATTATTATCAGATAACTTTCTAACAACGCTCAACCGTTGCAATTATAGAGTCAAGTCGTAAAATACGCACAGCAACACCTTGGTCAATTGCAGCACCATCAATAGACTGCGCCTTCCATGAGTCACCATCTATCTTTACTCTGCCGTATCCACCAGCCTCAATCGTATCTGTCACCTTCCCTTCACGACCAATCAATGCTTCAGCATTACTTAATCTCTTATCCGCACCTTGATGAAGATATTTAAGGGCTATCGGTCGTACCAAGAATATACTCAATACCGAAAAAATGACAAAGATTATCACGTGAATAACTATGCTATCTGTAAATGCAGAAGCAAGTGAGGCACATAAACTACCTATTGCAAAGCACATAAGGTAAAGGTCTCCATTCATCAACTCCAAAATCAGACAAACAAGACCTACTAATAACCATGTTAACCACAGGTTTTGTATCAGATAATCCATCATCGTTATAAAGGTTTAATTTCGTTTGTAAAGATAATAATAAAAGATGATTCTATCAAATCTTTCACAAAAAAATAACACTTTAACAGCTACTTACCCACTATCAGAAAAGCATTTCTTTACAAGGAATGTCATTACGTTCTTTTATCAAACAGTGATGATCATATAAAATTACGGCTATTTGCTTTCATTCTTGAAAAAAGCAAATAGCCGTAAGAAGATATCATAAATGATAGTTGAATAACTTTATCAACGTCTATTCGAGCGTTTAGAAGACGAAGAACCGCCTATATGTAATGTCCCAGACGACTGTGAATATCCAGCAGAAGAGACACGATTAGAGCCACGACCACGATAATATTTCTCAGCTTCTGGCAGCCACTTCTTGATATTCTCTATACGACGAGCATCAGAAGGGTGATCACTCAGAATCTCAGAACGATTACTATTAGTTGCTGCAGCCATTCGTTGCCAGAATGTTACGGCATTTGCTGGGTCATATCCAGCCATTGCAGCAAAGATAAGTCCCATATAATCAGCTTCACTTTCATTATCACGACTGTACTTCAAATTACGGAAAGAGAAGTATCCACCCGCTATCTGTGAAGCAATATCGCCTACTCCACTACCAACAGCCGAGTTCAAGACCGTACCCAAGATATTGGTTCCCATCTGCTGATTCATCTGCTTTGTAATCTGTTCAGCACTGTGCTTAGCTACAGCATGCGCAATCTCATGACCCAGAACGATTGCCAGACTTGCCTCGTTCTGTGTATAAGGCAATAAGCCCTCATAAACAACAATCTTACCACCAGGCATACAGAAAGCGTTAGCTTGCTTGTCTTGAACAAGATTAAACTCCCATTTGAAGTTATTAATCTCATTAGCATAACCATTGTTACGTAAGTAAGTCTCGACCGCATTAGCAAGGTTACGACCTACACGCTGAACCATAGCTGTATTCTTTGCATCAGTAGAACGCTTTGCTGATGCCATAAACTTTGTATATTCCTGATTACTGAGGCTAAGAAGCTGCGCATCAGAAACACTGATACGATGTGTACGACCCGTCAAAGGAACTTTTGAAGCCGTACCACAGGCTGTCATCAAAGCGACGACAGCTGCCATTAAGAAATACTTAATCTTCATTTTATTTACTGTTTTTTATAACTATCTTTTTGCGAAAGTACAACATTTTCTGTTAGGCACAAACAAAATCATGACTTTTTTATAAAGGTTAACGGCTGAAAACAAACCGTCAAAATTTTCATTATATGCGTTATTACACCATCTACTTTCTCTTCCCAATCTCTTTTGTCACAGGAATAAAGTAAGCCACAATAAAACTAATAATACCCAAGGTTGCAACTAGAAGGAAGAAGAGACGATAACCTACATACTCTTGCAAGAAACCCGTAAACCAGCCTGTCATCACTAAAGAGAAAGCTGTGATAGCTGTACCTAAGGAATAGGTAAATGTAGAGTGTTCACCTTTCGTACAATGAGCAAGCCATACGATATAAACCGTCAGTCCTAGTCCAGTTCCGAATTGCTCTACAATCATACTCATATTGATGATGGATAAGGTAGAAACAAAGTAATAGCTGAGATAGACAAAGATAAACTTCGGCAAAGTCAATGCAACCACAAACAGCCACCGCCATGGCTTCAAACCATCTTTCCTCACCAACGTAGCACCTAAAGCACAACCTCCAATCAAGGAGAATGTTCCTACTGTTCCTAACACCAGCCCAAGTTCCTGTGGTGAAAGCGCCAAACCGCCATTACTTCCGGGATCAATCAGGAAAAGAGGGGCTATTCTGAAAAACATCCCTTCAGGTATTAAGAAACAGAATAAGAAACATAAATTAGCCACATAATGAGGACGACGCACAAAGGCTGCCTTTACATCATGCCACCATTGACGCGTCACGCCGCTCCATATAGGGAGATTCGAATGAATATTATCTTTTGGAAGTGTGATTGTATGAAGTAGCATTAAGCAAGCTAACAATGCTGACAGAATCCAAAATATAGATGCCCATGAAGGTGCAATTCTTCTATAAATAACCTCCAAATTGCCTGCTATCGTAACAGGTATAGCCATTCCCACAATAATAGAGAGCAGGTAAGAAAGCACCCGAACACCAAAGAAAGCAGGACGATGGCGTAACGCAGCCTCACGCTTATAAAGTCTTTCGATAGCCACGTCATGCCAAGCCGCTACAGTTGCTATTATCATTAAGAAAAAGACAGTCCACTCGAACCAATTAGATGTTGTCGCAGTAAATGCCAAGCCGCCAAGACTTATCGCCATAACTAGTTCAGTTAGGATAATCCATGCATACTTACTCCAATAGGCAACAACAAATCTACCCAACAAAGGGCGGAGGATGAACGGCAGAAGCAACCAAGAACTTGTCAGCGTGATAGCACCATTCGATAATCCCATTCTATTGAAATAAACCAATGCCGTCATCAACAAAATAACATATGGCAGTCCACGTGTCAGATAGAGCGTTGGAAGCCAGAGCCAATAGCTACGCCACTGGCCTATAATTGGAATTCCGTTGATTATCTTCTGCTCCTCGTGCATCTTCGTATGCTTTATTTGTATTGTGCTTTAATAGCTGCTGTTTGATAATAATGATGAAGGATTTCGTCATATCGATAACCCCTCTCACCCATTACGGCAGCACCAATCTGACACAAGCCAACACCATGTCCCCATCCTGCACCAACAAGACGGATGTGCTGTGGAATGTCATTCACTATCTCACTACATTCTACCACGAAAGCAGAACTGTAGAGATGACTCTCACTCAACGTACGTCTTATCTCTAACTCCTTACCGATAATACGGGTAAGCTTTGTTCCTACAATCTTCAAACGAGTAATACGACCGCTCTTACCACGCTCCAAAGGCTGAAGGTCAATAATCTCTCCAAAATTAAGACCACTCTTACGACGAATTAGTTCGGCAAGTTCTGTTTGCTTGAAGTCTACTATCCAGCGATAAAAGTCTTGCGTTTCTTGATCATAGTTATTAAGAACTTGTCCCAAGACTGCCGCATCCTTTGTATTACAAAACGCTTCTGGAGACGACAGAATCCACTCCTGTGCCGTCTTCTCATCAGTGAGTTCTATTGTAGGGGCTGTCCCCAAAGGTGCATTGTCTACTACCGAGAGCAGGTATGGCTTATGAGTATTGTCCCAACAGTACTCATATTCCTCCGAAACACCTCCACAACACTTACTGAAACGGGCGTCACAAATTTCCTTTCCATTCATCAACAACTGTCCACGTGTAGCCTTGATAGCCTCTTCAACATGAGGACTCGTTGCCTTCGTAATACCCTGATAACGTTGACAATGGTCGTCCGCACAGACATCAAACAGTGTGTGAGCGTCGCTATCATACCATACCACACCCTCTTCATCCGACACTTTCATCGGTGCAGATGCTGTCTGAACACCCATTTCAATGGCTTTTCGTCTTCTCATCTGTACCAAAAGCCAACTGCGAGAGATAACAGCGTGTGCCTTCAAAAGCTCTAATGAAGAGGTAGCACTCATCTCACTTGAGATAACACTTGCAAGATAACGTTCTACAGGTAGCTCATTAATAGCCCAGAGCTTATCTCCATCGACGACAAAGCGCAGCTTGCCGAGGAAGGTTTGTGCCTCTTTACGCTCCCAATGGAAGTCTACACCGATAGTAACATCCTCCAAAGTGAAGGAAATATCATCATTTTGCGGAGTAAAACAAAGTTCCTGATAAGCCGCAGAATCCCACAGAATCTGTCCGTCATTGAACTTTACAATCTGTCTACCAGTCACCTCTTTGTTCCCTATTGTATAAGTACCATTCAGTTGAAAACGAATTTCGTCGCCGCTAACAATACCTACCGAAACTATAGGTTCTTGCTTCCAATCATCGAAGGCGAGGTCAACCGCCTTATTGCGAATCCGCTTTACGACTTCTGCCATCGCCTCATCTGACAGCGATACCTCACGTAAAACGGCCTTAGCACGCTCTGACGTCATCCCTTCAAAGTCGCTCTGACGAGGCAATATCAGCAATCCTGCCATATCCAAGCTACCTGGACTGACCAGACACTGTGCCTCTCCTTCTGCAGAATAGCAATCAGGGCGGTGCTTCTCACGTGGAAACACAACCGATACAAAGCCTTCCCCACTGCGCCATGCCACGATATTCATCATCGGTTCAGTCTCATCTTCCTTTATTGGAAGTGCTTCATATAAACGGCTAAATAGCTCAACATCATGCTTCTCTGTATGACTCACGATGGCAAAAGCAGGACAGATATAGTCTTTTATCTCGTAGATTCCCTCTGTATCATTCAGTTGTAAGAGCGGAACAGAAGTCTCGTAAAGCCTCTCCCAGTCACGTTGTAAAGGAAGGATACCACTTGTTCCTGCCTGAAAGTGCAGGTGGTCAGGTGCACTGGCTCCACACTTCGGTCCGTTATAGAACACCATCAGCTGCGGATAGGCTCTCAGCAAGCGATGTATCTGTACGTAATTCTCTGCAATTGCCTGCAGTTGATGATGACGAGAAGGGATAGTGAAATGAACAGGAAGGATTGGGAAAGGATTGACAAGGATGTCGAAGCCATTTCCGAAAGGCAGAACAATTTGTTCTTTTGGACGATTCTTCTCACAAAGGAAGCAAGGACGCTTAGCAAGCGTAGCCTTATCAATCTTCGCCCCCGTGCTCACCAAGCGTGCAGGATTGAATTGCGCAAGGGCTGAACCCACCTCACGCGTCTGCACACCCTTCAACTCTTCAAAACGTCTTGCAACGTCTTGCCACTGGTTCAGCTGGTTATGAAAAAAATCAGTCAGCCCTTTCTCTCTATCTTGATTCTGTTTCTGACGTGCCAGAATCTCAATTGTACGCAGCTGATCTTTATAGTGATTATTGGCATTTACCTTATCAATGCTCAAAACGGCATCACTGTTGCCACCCCAACGACGGCACAGGTAAAGTTCATCATAGATTCGTCCGATGCGGAAACGACGGCTGAAAGCCAAGCCCATAGCATAGTCTTCGCCATAACTTGTATTAGGGAATTGATGCTGACGAACCAAAGGAGTGAAGAAAGCACGTGGTGCACCGAGTCCATTGATACGTAAGGCATTGTTGCAACCATTATCCTCTGTCCACTCATTATGGCTAATCAAGCCCGGTGGAAGGGTATTAAGATCGAAGTCGCACATACGATAAGAACCTACAATCATTGCAGCCTTCTGCTCGTGAAAAGCATTGACAATAGCCTGCAAGGTATTCTCTGAAGAATAAAGGTCGTCACTATCCAACTGAACTGCAAAGCGACCACAATGCGCATCATTGATAGCATAGTTCCAACAGCCACCTATACCGAGGTCTGTACGTGTAGGAATAAGATGCACAAGACGTTCATCTGCAGCCAAAGAAGAGAGAATCTCAGTTGTTCCGTCTGTTGAATGGTTGTCAACAACAATAACATTAAAAGAAAAATCTGTCTTCTGAGAGAGGGCAGAGACTACCGCATCGCGCACTGTCTTCTCACGATTAAAAACGGGAATCACTACCGAAGCCTCAACAGGGAAAGCCTCAGCAGAAAAGTCTGGCTGTGCATATTGCGTTGTATCAACCAAGGCATTGATAGCAGAGAGGTGTGCTGTTGCCGCCTGCTCCATCTCAATCTGTACCTCACGGTTGCGAGGATTCACATAATCGAACTGCTTCTCGCCACTTGCACGTAGGTCATCTTCTTCCTCCGTATAAAGATATTCATTTAGATGGAAGAGTTCTCCCTTACGACTTAAGAATAGACGAAGGTCATACCAACCTGCAAACTGATAGTCCTTTGCCACTTCTCTCGCTGCATACTCCTTCAGATACTCAGTCTTAAGAAGTACAACAGAACCAAAATCGAAGTCATCACGGATGCTACCCAACTGATAGGCTGTAACAGGATGCTTCACCGTCTTGCCTGCTTCCACTGAATAATGGTCAGCATAAACCATTGCTGCACCAGTTTCCTCAGCCACCTGCAGCATTCGCTCAAGCGCATGATAACCTAACGTGATAGGTCCTTGCTTCAAATAAAGTAGGGCATAATCAGCTGTTGCTGTAGTCGCTATAAGGCGCATAGTAGCAAGGGAAAGCAAACCACCTGCCTGCAGCTGATGCGCATACTGAGGCAATACCTCTGTAGGCAGGACATCTGCAGCTAACGTATATATTTTCTTTACCACACCTGACTCGTACAACTGCGCAGCAAGTAACTGCATCATTGCAGCTGTGCTATACGGTAGAAAGCAATCTATCTGTTTCTTCTTTTCCATCTAAAAAGTGTTCTTTTATCTACTTGCAAAGATACTATAAAATCCCGTCTTACGTACGAAGATTCGAAAGAAAACAACTAACTGCGAATTATTTTCATGAAAAGAAATATTTATTTACGTGAAGAAAAATATTTTTTTTCGTGAAAAGAAATTCTTTTCTTCGTGAAAATAATTTGGAAGCAGTGGTGATACTGAACTTTTTCAGTAACTTTGCAGACAGAAAAAAGACATTAAAAGATAGTCAAAAGATGGAAAAAGAAAATCATATTGACCGTGCATTAGCTTTTATGGAGAACCTTGAAAAGCTTGGTGCACAGCTTCAAAAGGCTGATGAACAGCAGAAACTAATGCTGCAACAGATGCTAAGGAAGAGTCAGAACAACGAAACTGATACTGACGAATACCGCGACTTGGAGCAGAGAAGTAAGGACCTTCAAGCAATGATCAACAAGTGGCACCCCATCTATGAGGAACGTCTGAAGATGGTGAAAGAGGCACAGAAGGCTGCTAAGAAGTAAGGCTGACTGTAGAAGAACAAGACCTGAACAAGTTTGCTTCTCGCCTTTAAAAGGAAGTATGTGTCCCTTACTGCTACTCACCATCTCCTATTCAATATTGCAGAACTCCGCATATACAAACAAACTCCTTTAACTATCAAGAACAAATGAAGAAAGACTTATACAAAGACATCAGACTGTTCTTACTGATTATCATTGGTGTTAGTTTGTTTTTCTCATGTTCGTCTGTTCCTTCTGGAATAGCCGAAGAGATAACTTATCATGGAGAACAACTGCATCGCTATCTGACGATTATCAAAGACGTAACATCAAAAGCAGAGACGAGTAAGGACACTATCACCTATTATTGTAATCAAAAAGGGCAGCTCATCATAGAGCGTGTGGGTACAGACAGCTTAGATGATTACACTTACTCCTATGCTGGTGATACCATTCACATTCATAAGACGCATATTAAAGACCAGTTAGACGAACTCCTTGATGGCTATTATATAGTTAAGAACGGACTTATCGTAGAAGCGAATAACACTCCCGACTATTATACATACAGCTACGACAATAAGCGAAGACTCGTTTGTCGTGACACACCTAACACACTCTGTGGGAGACAAACCAACATCCTCCAATGGAAGGGAGAGAAGATCTTGCCTGATAAATTATTAAATATCACTTACAGAGATACTGGAGAGAAAACGAACTACCATAACCTCTATTACTTTTGGATGTTTGGTAGTGGTATAAGAATTCCCATCCCCTTCATCACCTTGGGCTATATGGGTGTTATTCCGAAAGGAGATATTAGCAGCTATAGCTTCAGTTCAAAAGATAAAGACTTCGATTTTAAGTCGCAACTGACAACGGAGTATGATAAGGAAGGACGTCCCACCCACATTGAAGAAGTGGTGACAACACTAAATAAAAATAACAAAGAGGAAAATAGCAAGTACGTTACAGAATACATCTGGTAAATATATACCAATATCAAAAAGCTTAAAACAGGATATGGAAAAGGAAAAGAAAAGTGGAGGAATGATGAGTGTTATCGCTGCCTTAGGTGCAAACATCTTGGTAGCGATATCAAAGTTTGTTGGTTTTGCTGTGTCTGGCTCAGCTGCAATGTTGAATGAGTCTATCCATAGTATCGTAGATTGTGGCAATGAAATACTACTGTTAGTAGGCAACCGACAGTCAACAGCGAAGATATCAGATAAACATCCGTTCGGACAAGCACGTGCTAAGTACTTCTATAGTTTGGTTGTTGCAATGATGTTGTTCTTTGCCGGTGGTGCCTTAGGTATCATGGAAGCAACAGAGAAACTGTTTCATCCAGAACATAGCATGGAGAACACATGGCTCGTCATTGGTATTCTGGCCTTCGGACTCTTAGTAGAAACTGTCAGTCTTAGGGTTGCCTTCAAGGAGATTAAGGAACTGAACAAGGACAATCTATCGCTTTATCGTTTCTTGCGAGAGAGCCGTCACAGTGAAATTCTCATCATCTTTGCAGAAGACAGTTGTGCTGTTGTTGGTCTGCTGATAGCCTTAGGCGGTACACTTCTGACCCACTTCACAGGTAATCCATTCTATGATGCCCTCTCGGGTGTATTGATTGGTGTGCTCCTCTGTGCTGCTGCGCTCTTCCTCGCACGTGAGTTCTACAGTCTTCTTATCGGTGAGAGTGTTACAGAAAAGGACCTAACACGTATCAAGGAGGCCTTCAACAGAAATGAAATAGACCGTCTCATCAACGTCAAGACCATTCATCTCGGTCCTACAGACATTCTTGTCACTGCAAAGATTGACGTTAAAAGCGAATACGAAGCACAAGTTCCTCAGTTGGTTAATGACATCGAGAAGAATATGCGTGCAGCCTTCCCTGACTACAAGATTTATATCTATATTGAGACGGATAAATATAAAGAAGATTATTAAAGACCTCTCCCCCAACCCCTCTCCGAGAGAGAGGGGAGTGCTGGACACAAGAGAAAATAATTTCTGTTACTATGTTTATTCGTCGTCCACAAACAATTTATCCCCTTACAAAGCGACATTTGTAAACTATTTTCATGTGATTCAAATTCAAAACATGCTCTTTCGGCTTCTAAAAGACGCCTAATTGACTTGCAATAGGTACCCTTTTGAGGGCTAACTAACGCCCTTTTGAAGTCCAATTAGGCACCTCTTCCTACATTACTTTACAACTAACTGACTATCTGCAAGTTACAAACACACCTTTTAGACATCTTTTACCGTTATTTATAGAGCCTTTACTTGGAAACATGTAATGATTTTTCAAACCCTTACCTGCGTTTTTTAAGTATAAAGGTAAAAAGGTTTTCTGTGTCGGAGGATAATAATAGAATAGACAGTTGACAGATTTAGCTATGTTTTTTGTCTAATGAATAATTTCGCTTCTTCTGTTAAATTTATACGAAAAGTATCCACGTATTTAACAACAGAACCAAATAATCGGGAGAAGGACTCATTAAGTATATAGCTTCAACTTTGAAATAAAAAGATTTTTGCTAAAAGGTTGTGTATATTCTTGGAAGTTCACAACCTTTTTTCTATATTTGCATTGAACAGAATAGGACTAAACTTTTAAATAGTTTCAGAGCGTATAAATCCACACAAGACATTAGAATAATTGGTTCTATTTACTTACAGCGTGATGAGATACATTGTTACAATGATTAATAAAAAGCTAAAAAACAGATCGTTATGAGTGTAGAAAATGTATTAAGTCGAATTTTAGAAATTGAGCACGGATTTCAACATATCATTGATGGAACTAATGAAATCCTTTCTTCAAATTCAAAAGAACAGTGCTTTAAATATGCCATCACTCTACTTGAACATAAAGCATATCAAGCACGAATGTTAGCTACATCAATATTGGGCAAATTAGCTACAACAGATAAAAAAGCTCTCTATTTTCTGAAAGAGCAAGTTTCTATCGATAAAAACTGGCGAGTACAAGAAATGCTTGCAAAAGCCTTTGACGAAATTTGCAAGTACAAAGGATATGAATCATCCTTACCTCTCATTGAAGAATGGATAAACGACAACAATCCAAATGTTGTTCGTGCTGTAACAGAGGGATTGAGAATTTGGACAAATCGACCATTTTTCAAAGAAAATCCAATGATTGCTATAGCATTGATCAGCAAACACAAAGAAGATGAAAGTGAGTATCTTAGGAAATCCGTAGGTAATGCGTTAAAGGATATAAGCAAAAAATATCCAGATTTGATACGGCAGGAGGTAACACAGTGGGATTTATCTAACCCACGAATATTCTTCACATATAAACTTGCAACTAAAATATTGAAATAAAGACTGCTTGTATATTTTGCATCTTTACTTTATTCAGTACATCTTGAACAAAATCAAAAAAAACAGAGGTGCATTCTTGCACACCTCTGTTTTATTATATTTACTTACCATTAATTACTTAAAAGTATGTTTACCTTCCTGCGCAGCAGGCTTAACAATAATCTCACGCTGCTTAGCATTTGTCATCACTTTCATAGCCACAGCTGTGATATCTTGTGGTGTAAGTGTCTTGAATACTGGTGCAGAAGCGGCATTGTCATTTGGAGAAAGCTCGTTGCCCGTCTCAGCATAGATGTTCAATAAAGCCATCCAAACTGATGGGTCACTGTTTGACTGTGATGCTGCACCTGATTGTTCCTCATCAACAGCCAAAGGTACCATTGCAGCCTTGAACTCATCTGCAGAGAAACGGCCAGCCTTCACATCATCAAGAATACTATAAACAAGGCTGACAGCTTTGTCAGCATTCTCTTTTGCTGTAGAAAGATGAATGTTAAGGTTCTCACCAGCTACTGGCTGTGAAGTATAGTTGCTCTGTACACCTACGGTATAAGTAAGGTGTTCTTTCTCACGCAATACATCAAAATAACGACGCTCCAAAAGTCCACGCATCACCTCCAAAGCAGCTTGCTCGCGCTCAGAAAGTTTCTGCTTATTAGCAAAGGAAATCTCAATCTCAGCCATGCCACCTTCTGTTTCTGTCTCAAAGGTACGCTTAATGACTGGCGTAGATGATGAGAAATCCATTGGCTGAATAGCTGTCTTCACAGGCTTACCTTCACCCTTGAGAGAACCGATATAGCGAAGCACCAACTCTTTTGCCTTTGCTTCAGGAATATCACCAATAAGACAATAGGTGAAACGTGATGCATCACCAAGGTGTGCCTGGAACTGTTCCTGTAACTTATCAAACTGAACTGACTTAAAGAAAGCCTCATCCTGACGTGGATTCATCGCACTAACTGGATAAAGCAACTGCTGGATAGAATCCTGTACGGCAGCCATACCTGTTGTTGCACGATTCTCATAGACGTAGAGGTTACGCTGGATGTACTTGTCAAAGGCTGACTTTGAGAAGTTCTGACGTGAGAGAATCAAATACAGATAGCTGAAGAAATCGTCAGCCTTGTCAACAGGTGCATTACCACCGATACCATCACTGTAGTCTTCCAATGAGAGGGAGAGATTGATATTCTTACCCTGCAACCACTGTGCTAACTGATTTCTATTATAATTATAGACACCAGACTGCATCAAGAGCGAACGCATTGCAGTGTAGTTAGCAATATCCTGTGCTGGAACAATAGACTTACCACCTTCTGCGGAACCAGCAAAGAGGAACTTACCACTCAACTCTGGAACATTACGATAAAGAACTTTTGCACCATTAGAGAGTGTCCACTCCTTTGCCTGCAAAGTCTTCAACTGCTTCTCAGAAACAATTTTTCCTCCTGCCAGAGGGAAGTCAATCAACTGACTGATAGGCTTCATACCATCAGCACGAGCCATATCGCTGAATGAACTCTTTTCCTTCAATGCAGCCATAAGATCATTCTCAGTGATATTCATCTCACTCTGTGACTTAGAATAAGTGACAAAAGCAAGGTTATTATCATTAAGCAATGACTTCATCCAAGCATTCATGTCCTCAACCTCCAACTCAACCAAAGTTTCAAGGTTACGGTTAATCTGTCCGCGGAAGTCTTGTACAGGAATATCATAGAGGAAGTTCTGACGGAAAAGCATCAAAGCATTGTCTGGTGTACCTAATCCTTTTGCTTCGAGGACATCCTTCATTCCATTGTACATCTTCTCCTTCTCAGCATTGAACTCAGCAGCAGTAAAGCCTTGGTCGCGCAAGTTATCACGTACAGCTAACATCTGCTGAAGCGCCTTCTGTTCATTACCCTGATAGGGAACCATGTCCCATGCCATCTGATAATAGTTTCGTACCAAAGGAGATAGACTCACCTCAGCAGCAATATAACTCTCCTTATCAGCATTCTTCAACATCACAAAGCGCTTTGGAGCCAATGTGTTGAAGAACTTAGTGAAGATAAACTGACGTACTCGGTCCTCTTCTGGAGCGTTGCCCTTCACCTCATAACGTTGATAAAGACCAAAAGAAGCACTCTTGTTCTCTGGGTCAATGAAACGCATATAGAGCGGTGTGGTATTGTCAGGAATTTGTCTTGTCTGTGGATTTACAGCAGGGGCTTGCTTAGCTGGCAATGTCTTGAAAACTGTCTGGATATTCTTTTCCATCTGGTCGACATCAACATCACCGATAACAGCAATAAACTGCATATTAGGACGGTACCACTTATCATAGAACTGCTTTACCTGCTTCTGCTGGAAGGTTTCCAATATCTTCTGTGAACCAATCACATTATGAGTAGCATAACCAGCATGATTATAAACAACAGGTGCAATAGCATCTGTTAGACGACGATCTACTCCCGAACGATGACGCCATTCCTCAAGGATAATACCACGTTCCTTTTCAATGTCTTTAGGGGTCATCTTGACGCCATGGCACCAGTCACGGAGCACCCAAAGCATATTCTCATTTAGCTTCATATCATTGGTTGGTACGTTATGAACGGCATAACGCGTATCATCAACACCTGTGAAAGCCTCAAAGTCATTGAGATTGTTACTGCGAAGGAAGTTCATCACACCATTAGGGAAGTGGTCTGTCGTATTGAAAGCCAAATGCTCTAACACGTGCGCCAATCCCATTTCCTCATCATTCTCCAAGATAGCACCTACATTCTGGTAGAGGTAGTATTGTGCCTCACCAGTAGCAGAACCATCATTATAGATATAATAAGTAAGCCCATTTGCCAGTTTTCCCTTTCGCAATCCATTCATCTGCGCATTGGCAGGACTAAAGGGGGAAAACAAAAAGCCTATGAGCAGTGCCAGTGGCACGCTCGATAGGCATTTAGTGATATTCTTGAACATAGTCATTGTTTACTTTTCAAGGAGTTCGAGCGTAGAGAGCTTCTGCTTGATTGCACCCTGCAACATAGCCTGTGGCATCTCCATATTTTCTAAACGGAGTGTCTCAGCAAATGCCTGGTTATAGTATTCACGTGCCTTGGTATAGTTCTTCAATTCACGATAAGAGTCACCTATCATTACCATATAGTTGACACGGTCCATCACAGCATCTTCCTGTGACAAAGCTTTCTCAGCCCACTTGATAGCAACCTCATGATCCTTAGCCTTCAGACTCTTGCCTGCAGCCATGTAGAGGTTCTGTGCAGCCTTACCATAGTCGGCTGAACGGAGGTTATTCTCCATCTTGCCAAAATAGGTCTCCATAGCTTTCACATAGCCATTCACATCCTTGTTCTTATACAAGTTGTAGAGAGCATCAAAGTAGAGCTTAGCCTTCTCGTATGGAGTAATACCTGTCAAGCCAACAACCTCGTATGCCTTTGCATACTGGTTCTTAACTTTCTCTACATAGTCTTTATACTTCACGTTGCCATCTTTTGCCATATCCTCGGCAAAGATGTCGTTAGCCTCAACAATGTAGTAGGCAGGTGCCTTACCAAGTTTCTTCATCCAGTCATCAAGGTGGTCGTTCATAAGGTCAATCATATACTGCTTGTGCTCCTTATCTTCATCACCCTCCAATGTTAGAATGATACGATAATCATTCTCATTGATAAGCTTCAATGGTGCCTTAGCAGCTACATAGCTCTTATAAAGTTTCTGCAAACGTGTTACCCACTTGTCTGCATCCATACCCTCCTGCGCCTGCAAGAAAGATGGTGCCTTGAGAAGAAGTTGCTGCTGAACGTCAAGGTCGTTGTTATCAGCCTTGTACTTATTGTAAAGTTCCTCAAAACTTACACTCTCTCCAGCAGCAATCTTAGCAGCCTCCATGAGTTCATCCTTATCCATCGCACCTGTATTCACAGACAAGGCCTTACCATCTGGTGCAATGAAAGCTACTGTTGGATACGCTGCTACCTTATAGTTCTTAGCGATATCAACATTCTCACCTTTCTCTGCATCTAACTGCAGACTAATAAAGTGTTCATTGAAATACTTTCCAACTTCCTCTTGTGTGAAAACAGTCTTTGCCATCTTCTTACAAGGAACACACCACACTGCGTAGAAGTCAACAAACAGAATTTTATTCTCTTGCTTAGCTTTTACCAAAGCTTCACTGAAAGTTCCCTTAAAGAACTTAATACCATTTGCTGCTTCTGTACCCTGCTGTGCACGAAGCTGTACTGCCATCATCAAAAGAGATACAAGCAGTAAGATATATCTTCTTCTTTTCATATTTAATCTGTTTTTAATGGATTATTTTATTCAAACTATTTATAAAACTGTATCCTACTTACAGCATTGATTTTATTCGTATCTATCTTTTTAATACATGAGAGGAATACGCTTAAAGTCAATGCTGAACGTAGTATATACATCTACAATATACCTTTATCGAAATTACTCGACAGGCAGTTCATCATCTGTTACTACCACCTTAAAGATGTCTTCCAAGACTACCTCATGGTCTTGATTATACACCTTAAGAGAGAGACGATATCTGCCGTTTGCCAACTGTTGCGTAGCTTCTTGCGTAACGACAATCAGACCACCGGTCACAGAAATCTTACCCTCCTTATAAAGTTTCATAAACAACTGTGCTTGTTCCTGAGTGTCAGCCTTAACCCCTGACAATTCATAATTGATAGGGTTAGTACCAGCAACACCTTGAATACGTGTTGAAACGAATGGTAAGTTATTAATACCACGCTCACTCGTAGCATCAACATTATGAAAGGCATTAAGAGAGTCAGGAGTAAAAGATGCACCCGTTGTTCTCAGATAGCCAACATCCATTTTGCTGCATGATACCATAAAACCTATTGTAAAAGCCATAAGACACAGCAATGCAATTCCTTTCTTCATCTGTTTCATTTTTAAAAGTCGGTTAAGTTGAAGTCATAAACAAGTGAGTGCACCACTCCTGTGTTTGTTTCAATATTACATGAAGCAACGTCCGAGGTCTTGGTTGTCGTTGGAGAAACCAAGTGGATACGCAAGGCACCAGCACGCGGAACGCTGTTGTAAGACTCGCGGAATGTATAAATCCACAACTGATTTCCTGAAGCCATCTCAACAATCTCACCCCCCTTACCGATAGGTGTTGATGCATCAGACGACTTAACACCTTCCTTGAAATCATCAAGCATCACTCGCTTGTTAGGTAAAACACAATTTAAGATAAACTTCTTGCAATCTGCAACAGGAATATCTGAAACACTCGTCATTCCATTTTCAAAGAGGTAACGATTGATACTATGATTGGTAGGACCAAAGAAAGTGAAGTTCTTACCATACTGACTTGTACCTTGGAAAAGTGAAACCAAGTCAGCACGCTCAGCCATCACACAAAGAGAGTCCCAGTTATAGCTGTCGCGTTTGAAGTATTCCCACATCGTCATATCATGCTTACCATTAGCGAGACCTGTGTCGTCGAAATTATACTTGGTACAACTGGAGAGTACTCCCATTGTCAGACACACTGCTATTATATATATAATCTTTTTCATATATCAAACAATATGTTTATTGTAATATTCCTAACCCATTATTAGTTGTAAGCCTGCCAATATGGCTTCTGACGCAACTGGGTATTAATAACGTGTCCATCTTTATCCTGCCAAGCATCCTTTGGAAGTGGAAGGAAGAGTGCACCGCCCTGAATGTCTTGATTCGTCAGCAAACGGAACTTACCCTGTAATTCTTCTTTAACATAACCATTTCGGATAACATCTGCATAACGTGCATCATTCTCACCGATAAACTCCTTCTCTCTTTCAAGGAAGATAGCTTTCTTCAAACCTTCTGTATCATAGGTTGATGGATAAGTTAGTGCACCTGCACGTGAACGAATCACATTAAGATCAGCAATAGCCTTTGCATCGTTACCTAACTTCTGATAGCATTCTGCTCTCAAGAGATAGAAATCAGCAAGTCGCCAGTACACATAATCAGCATCTACCGTACGATAAGTCTTACCACTTGCAGAATACTGATCGGCATCCATAATTGCTTTTCTAAACTTATACATAATAGCATAATCCGTTCCATTTACCTCATGTGAGGTCCCCCATTGATAAAAGAATGCTTGCAAACGTTTATCAGTGGCATCTGGGAACAAAGACTCTACTGTTGAAGAATAAAGCTGATAGACACTATTTGAAGGTAGTTCTGCTAAAGTCTGATCTTCTCTAACAGGCCAACTCACAAAGTTCTGCGCCACCTCATTAGGAGAAACTACATTCTCTGAGCGTGTCTTATCAAAGTACAAGCTAAAGATTGCCTCTGGATTAGGAGACTTCTCATTAGACAGATACGTGCATAGTTCCTCTGGAGAAGAACAAAGCTGATAGTTACCAACCTGCCCAGCGATAAGTTGTGTTGAATAATCGATAGACTTCTGATAATCTTCCTGTGCATTACCCTTCAACTTATAAAGTTCTGTCACACTACCCTTCCACGCATAAATCTGCGCAAGTAAGGCTGCGGCGGTACCCTTTGAAGCTGTCTGACGATTAGTGATAGAAACACCATTCAAGTCTGTTAACTTATCCCATGTAGGCAAAATATCCAAAGCCTTCTTGGCATGTTCTATCGCAGCATTCAGCACATCACTCTGTGACGACAGAGAGTAAGGCTTTATCTCTGTAGAATTCTCTGTGACAATTGCCTCACCATAACGCTGAGCCAATAGGAAATAAGACAACCCAAGTGCAAATTCAGCTTGTCCTACATGATATTTCCGACGATCTTCTGCCAAGTCTTTTGTCTTATCTATATTATCAAGCAGGAGGTTAGCCTCAAAGATAATATCATAGAGACCCTTCCAAGAATACTCGCTTGTTATTACTGTTCGTGGATTCCACTCACGCAACTGCTTGCCATCAAGAATCTCGTCAGCTTTTATACCAGCTGTTGAAAGAACGTAGTTGTTACCTACAACAGTGTTGATATAATATAGAATAGAAGTGGTTGTCGCATTCAACTCTTTCTCTGTATTGAAGGAGTTGCTATAAGTCAATCCGTTCTCTGGCTGTAAGTCAAGGCTGCAAGAGGACAGAAGACACCCACATATTGAGAGCATTATAATCTTCTTCATTTCTATTAGAATTTTAAGTTGAGACCCAAAGTAACTTTTCTATTCAATGGATACTGTGTTCCATCATCCTTACCAGAATAAGGATTGATAACTTCTGGATCCACTCCTGAATAATTGGTAAGCAAGAACAAGTTCTCTCCACTGAGATAGACATTAGCATCTTTGATGAAAGAACCTTTCAACCATTTCTTTGGTATCTGATAGCCAATAACCAACTGCTTGAGTCGTAAGAAGCTAATATTCTCAATGTTAGAATCTACGTTACCATCAAACTGACCGACATAGTCCTTATCAGCAAACTCAAGTGATGGATACTTCGCATCTCTATTACTTGTTGTCCAGAAGTCACCAGCATGGAAGTAGTTCATGATTACACCAAAATCCTTTGTAAAAGTAAAGGCACTATTCTTATACATATTCATCACCTTACGGCTAATAGTATAGCTGAAAAGTACATCAAAGCTCAATCCCTTCCACTCTAAGTGGCTATTCAAACCACCATAAACTGCAGGAAGAGTACTACCAGCATAATAGAGGTCTTTATCATCAATCACTCCATCATAGTTCTGATCCTTAATCTTTCTTCCGCCCACACGCAATGGATTATTAATAGATTGGAAGTAAAGTGGAATCTGCTTACCTGAAGCATTAAGATACATTGGGATATCCTCTTCCTTCTGAACGATTCCCTCATCCTTGAAAGTATAGATACCATAGACTGGACGACCTAAGACTTTATCATTAAGGTCTTCCCCATTGTATGTCTTACGCAGCATGTTCTTATTGTGAGAAAGGTTAAAGCCTACACTCCAGTTCCAATTCTTCTTGCGTATAACATCATACTGAGCCTCAAACTCAATACCTTCATTAGAGATAGCAGATGCATTGTCCCACATATTTGTAGCAAGGAAAACATTACCTGGCAGATATGACTGCATCAACAGCTTACTTGAATACTTATAGTAATAATCAAGCTTAAATTTCAAACGATAATCCAACATCTGTAAGTCAAGTCCGAGGTCATACTGGTCACTCTCCTCCCAGGTCAACTTCTTATTAGCCATAGACTGTGGGATAAGACCCAACGAACCATTAAAGATGTTACTCTCTTCCATCACACCCAAAGCCAAGTAAGGCTCTTGGAACTTCTGTCCAGACTTACCCCAAGAAGCACGAAGTTTACCGAAACTTAACCACCAGAACTTCTTCATAAAGTGTTCTTCACTGAAAGCCCAGCCAAGACCTACAGAAGGGAATGTTCCCCAACGTACGTCCTTACCGAACACGCTTGAGCCGTCCGCACGGATAGAAAGCTCAGCCATATAACGTTTCTTATAGCTATAAGCAGCACGACCCAAGAAGCTGAGCAATGACTGCTCCTGCTGATTCGTTAGGAAACTCTGTGCAGCTCTTACCGTTCCACCATCATTGAAGAGAGAAGGCCATCCTTCACCTGCATACTTAATAGAGTTGGTAGGACCGCCCTTTGCAGTACCACTTAAGTTCTGCAACAGGTCGTAGTTATAAGTCATACCTGCCATCAACTCTAATTTATGCTCACTAGGTAATGCCAAGTTGTAAGTAAGAATATTCTCTGTCTGAATATTCGTCATTGCAATATTGGAAGCCTGAACCTCAGACTTCTTATCATACTTCAGATAATCAGGTGTAAATGTGTACACACGAGTGAAGTAATGGTCAAGTGAATAAGTAGAAGAGAACTTCAGACCCTTCAAGATGTTATAGTTCAAACCAACACTCAAACGAACATTATAATTTGAGTTAGTTTTATCAATATCCTTCAATTGCCTCAACGCCACTTGCTCAGCAATACTACCCTTACCAGGCAAGAGAGTTGATGTACGTTTCGGGTCGAATGTCAATCCCTGCACACGTCCTCCGTCTGCTCCTGCTTTCTGAGTAGCGTATGTAAGATTGATACGTGTGAAAGCACTCAACTTTGTTGACAAGTTGAAGTCAAGGTTACTCAACAAACTGAAACGACGGAAGTTAGAACTAATCATAATACCAGTCTCATCATAGACACCAGCATTAACCATATATCTAATATTGTCAGTACCACCAGCCAACAACATGTCAGCCTTCGTCACCTTACCTACACGGAAAGCATACTTCCACCAATTTGTTCTATTATTATAGAAGGTGTTAAGCGAATCTTGTGCTATAGCTGGCAATCGACGATCTGGATCTAAAACCCTACCATTACGCCATAAATAATCGTAAGCACCATCATTATCAGCATCCCAGCCGTATGAATCCTTATATGAACCTGGATAAATCAACTTATCCGTAATATAGTCATAGTGTGCGCCTCTTTGGTGTTTAGCAAGAAGAAGAGCAATATCACGTTCACCCTTACCTAGAGTCTGCATTGGTGTACTTGGCAACCAAGAAAGAGACTGTGAGAAGTTAAAGCTCACTTCAGAACGCCCAGACTTACCTTTCTTTGTTGTAATAAGAATAACACCATTACCTGCTCTTGATCCATAAAGTGATGCTGAAGCAGCATCCTTAAGAACCTGTACAGACTCAATACTTGAAGGATCGAGTCCTGACAACGGATTGATGCCACCCGTTGCATCTCCTGCACTACTTGACACAGGAATACCATCAATCACATAGAGCGGCGATCCATCATTGATACCTTTCTGATTAAGAGAGCTAAAACCACGAATAGTAATACGAGAACCACCACCACCAGGTGAGCCAGAGAGGTTGGTTACATCTACACCAGCCATACGCCCCTGCAAAAGATTCTCAATACTTGCAGTTGGAGCCTTCTGCAAATCTTCAACTTTAACAGAAGCCACAGCACCGACCTGCTCACGTGTGTTACGCTTACCATAAGCAACAACCGTTACCTCACCCATTGCAATAGCTGAAGAAGTCAAAATAACGTTCATTGCCTTACCAGCATGATACTTTAGCGTTTTAGCATCATATCCTACACTGGAAATGGTAAAAGTTCCCTCCTCCTTTTCTACAGGCATAGAAAAGTTTCCATCGATATCGGCAGTAACACCATTTGACGTACCCTTAATCTGTACAATGGCAAAAGGTACGCCCAACCCATCTTTGTCTTTTACAGTACCATGAACTATGTATTGTCCCTGTGTTGCGTTCTTCATTTTGAACACATCAATCACTTTACCATCAATATTATAAACAAAAGATGAGTGAGACAATAGCTTCTCCACAGCACTCAGTTCGTCTACATCTTCAAACGAAATCGTAAGAAGCAACGTGTCGTTCTTAACATCGTCTGAGTAATTAATTTGGTAGTCTCCCTTTGTAGAAATGAAATCCAAAATCTGAGCAACACTCTTATCCTTAAATGAAATCGAAAACTTCTTACCTGCTACTTGTGCAGAAGCAGGAGAATTCCACGAAAGCATCAGGATAAAAGTTGTCAGAAACACTAAAGAAGGAAACCTTCTTAAAGTTCTAAACATGCGTTGATGATACTTCATTGATTAGTCTTTATTGTTATTATTTTTGTATTAACTTATTAAAAGAATTAGATTTCCTCATAAATGTGTTCTCAATAAATACTACATAAAAAAGGTATTAATATTGATTACAATGCAAATGTACATAAATTTATTGAATATCAAAGTCAACTGAATATTAAAAAAGTAAAAGGACTATAGTTATCATGAACAATCTCCTTCTATCTCGGCAAAAGAAAAAGGTTAAAATATTATTGGTATCTTCTCTTCCAACTTTCAATGAGCCTATTCTTCTCCAAGATTTAACTGTATGTAGGAAAACATTGATAACTAAAGTTTATTAAACAAAAATTGAACCTGTTATTAAACAATATCTATTAAAAGCTATACTGAAATCCTATTGATCCGAACTCCTTAAACTGCCAAAACGCATAATGATTATCACGACTTACTCCATCATCAAAACGAGGGTAGATAAACACCTGGCTTGAGATATAACGATTGAAACGGAAGGTAAAGGTGTTTTCCCATTCCAACTCAGTACGTTTATAAGTAGAATAACCATACAACCTTGTCTTCCAAGTCAGCATTTCCATCAAGTTCCACTCTAAATCAACAGTGAATTCAGAACCAAAGTCATGTAGGAAATGTCTTCCATCTTCCATACCCAAACGATTAGTCAGCTCCAACATACGAGTGTATTTCATATTGTAAGCCAATGGTGCCAGATGGAAGTTACCCTTCAAACGATGGTCTAACCAATCTACCGAGTAATCCATACCGATAGAGAGGTTTAAGTTCAACGGAGCAGCAAAGGCAGAATAAATCTTTGGGTCATTCGAGCGATAAGAATGACTGAATTGTGTATTACCAATAAATTGTACCGTATAATACCAACGTTTTGTTGCTTGTAAACCAAGTTTAGAAGTAAGACGAATCAAGTCCTCTGTACTCTTGAAACTATGCAAAGAGTCAGAACGGCTACTTTGCAAACCATATTTCAATTCCAAACGATTCTCCCACTTCACCTTTTGTTTATTGTTATAATTGGCTTGCATCACTAGAGAAGCCAATGCAGAATAGTTGCTTTCGCCACCTTTATACCAGTTTCCTGAAACATAATTCTGCAAGAATTGTAAGGAATAATCACCACTAAAAGTCCAGAAATTAGGACGAGTCACCATAATTTCAACGGGAGCTGTCACTGGTTCTATAGGGCGTTCAGCGACCTTCTCAACTAATGTCACATCATGATGTATCGGTGTTTTAATATCATTTAACTTCGTCTGTTGCTGCTGTACCATACGATCGGTACCCTCGACAAGGTCGGGACGTGTTAAATAAAGATGCATCAATTCAGAATGAATAGGGTTTTCTTTTCTATCACGTGTAAACAAGCTTTCAGCAACATTATCATAATAGGTCAGCGGCATAAATAACCGCAGACCATCGCGACGAAATTTATACTCATGTCTTACTTTCGATACTTTACGTACTAAAATACTATCCTTTAGCAATCTTAAAGAATCAATGTATGCTTGGGCCTTATCCGTAAATGGCTGATCATCGCTTCGAACAGAAATAGGGCGTTGCACTTGAGCAATAGCTCCCAAGCCCATCATTACAAATAATATGATTAAAAAGTTCCGTTTCATCATACTTTAATATCAATGTGCAAACTTACTGTATTTTTTTTAATTTTCATCCCTATTTACAGAAAAACTTAGCCATTACGAAAAATTATCTACACAAAAACTTCTGCCCCACACCATGATAGAATACTGTATGCCCTATGAAGGAATCATGTTGGTAATTAGTCATAGAGCCTAAAATATTGTCAAAAAATATAGTCTTCAACTAAACACAAATCCAAATTGACCTTAGTTTTAATGTGCTTAACTCACATTAAATCCCTACCCTTACATACACAGCAATAGTGTTAACCATCCGCACATGTGGTGCATACCATCCGCACCATCAGTGTTAAGCACCAGCACCACATGTGCTAAGCACCCGCACCAAACTTGTAGAATATCAACACACAACCCACACGTTTCGTTATAGAGCCGTATTACTTTACTGTGATATCAATTATCACAACACTTTTTGAAGATTTAAAGAATGATTTATGAGTTGTTTTAAAGATTAAATTTATAACCTACCGACATCTCAATTACCCTCTTACGAGCAGAGTTGCCTTCCTTGTAAATATTAAATACGCCCACATGATATAATGCTCCTAAAACAACATTCTTGTACTCATAGCTTACGCCAATAGGTATAGAAAGACCAATCTTGCGCATCCTTTTCTTTATATCAATGGTAAACTCATCCTCAGAGAAGTTAGACTTTTTACCCTCTCTATCCACATCAAACGACTGTTGTACTTCATGACTTTTTGCACCAAGTAACAAAGTTGGCTCTACACCTGCCTTTACTAAAAATCCTGGTAATAGATAACTATGGATTAAAATCGGCATAGCAACATAATTCATTCGCAAATTACGATTATATACTACAGAGTTCTTCCCTTTATCATCTTTAAACTTACAACCTGCTTGAACAAAAGATAAACCGGCTGAAACGCCAACAACATCTGATGCTTGATACATCACATCTGCTCCGCCAATAAAGCCTAATAATGTATAGGGCTTAACCTCCGCAACCTCATTATCAGTAATTTCATAAATACCGGACCCACCTAATAAAGAAGAAAATGACACTCCCACATGCGGTGTTACTGACCATGTACCCGGCTTATTCTGTGCTATTGATACCAAAGTTGATGTAACTAATACGATTAGAATAGCTATTCGTTTCATAAGTTTGGTTATATATTTTGTTAAAGATTATATAAGTTAAACGTTGTTTGCATAACTTTATTGCAAAGCACATACTTTTTGTCAATAATAGGATTTTATCACCTTTCAACTAAGTCCATTCATAATCATAAAAAAGGAGACATTAGATGTCTCTACAACAATTTAAGATAGAATATAACCTAATCCCTTTAAATCTATCAATCACATCACCCCATCCTTTTCTTCTAAAGTAATCTGCTCATAAGTTTCACATTTTTATCTCTAAATAAAGCATAATTTCTTTTGTCGTTATCTTATTTTGCAGTAACTTTGCAGCAACTTTGGTGTATTATACCTTATTAAAGAAATGGCAAAAAAAAGAAACAAAGCCCGCAGCCATCATAGCCTGCAGGTTATTACATTATGTATCAGTACAGCTATGGTGCTGATGCTGATTGGTATGGTTGTACTTACAGGCTTTACCAGTCGTAATCTAAGTTCTTATGTGAAAGAGAATCTTACAATCACTATGATTCTCCAGCCCGATATGAACACTGAGGAGAGCTCCGCTCTCTGTCAGCGTATTCGCAACCTACAATATATCAACAGCTTGAACTTTATCAGTAAAGAACAGGCTTTGAAGGAAGGAACACGTGAGTTGGGTGCCAACCCTGCTGAGTTTGCAGGCGAAAATCCGTTTACGGGTGAGATAGAAGTACAATTGAAGGCGAACTATGCTAACAATGATTCTATCCGTAACATTGTTCAGCAGCTACGTACTTATCGTGGTGTGAGTGACATCACTTATCCACAGAGTTTAGTAGAAAGCGTCAACCACACATTGGGTAAGATTAGTTTGGTACTTCTAGTTATTGCCGTCTTGCTCACCATTGTTTCTTTCTCATTGATTAACAACACAATTCGTTTGAGCATCTATGCACGCCGCTTCTCAATTCACACGATGAAGCTTGTTGGTGCTTCATGGAATTTCATTCGTGCACCATTTTTGCGTCGAGCAGTATTAGAGGGACTTGTGTCGGCATTGTTGGCAATTGCAGTCTTGGGTGTTGGGATGTGTTTCCTCTACGATTATGAGCCTGAGATTACAAAAGTATTGTCATGGGAGACATTGGTTATCACAGCACTCGTCATGTTAGCCTTTGGTGTGATTATAGCCACTTTCTGCTCATGGTTATCAGTAAACAAATTCCTGCGCATGAAGGCAGGCGACTTATATAAGATTTAAGGGAAAGAAAAAGGGGAAAAGAAAAAGACTTTTGATGGATACAAACGTGTTGTATAATTCATCTCAAGTTCTTTTGACCTCATCCTTCTGAACTTTGCAACTAGAAACAATATGGACAAAAGAAATTTAGCTTTTGGTAAGACCAACTTTATCTTATTGGGTATAGGTTTTGCCGTTATTATCATCGGCTTCATCCTTATGAGCGGTGGGGCATCAACAGAGACCGCATTCGATGCGAACATTTTCGATGCACGCCACATCACAATAGCACCAATTGTTACCTTCATTGGTTTTGTCTCTATCATTGGTGCGATACTCTATCAGCCAAAAGGTTCTAAAGAAGTGGAGGAATAATGACACTTTTACAGACGATTATTATCTCTATTGTCGAAGGACTGACGGAGTTCCTTCCTGTGTCATCTACGGGTCACATGATTATTACTCAGAAACTTTTAGGTGTCCCAGCAGGCGATGAATTTGTACATGCCTTCACATTCATCATACAGTTTGGTGCAATCCTCTCTGTGGTATGTCTATATTGGAAACGCTTTTTCCAAATCGATCGCACACCAGTACCAGCTGATGAGAAGTCTAAATTCAAAAGATTTATCCACCCTATACGCTTCTATTGGTTGCTATTTGTTGGGTTCGTCCCAGCAATTATAATTGGTCTACCAGCTAAGAAGAGCGGTCTACTTGATTGGTTGCTTGAATCTGTATGGATGGTTGCAATAATGCTCGTAGTGGGTGGTATATTCATGCTCTACTGTGACAAGATCTTTAACAAAGGAAAAGAAGAAAACCAGATAACAGAGAAACGTGCTTTCCGCATTGGTCTTTTCCAGTGCTTATCTCTCATTCCTGGCACAAGCCGCTCTATGGCAACCATCGTGGGTGGTATGGCAAGTGGGTTAACACGCAAACGCGCAGCTGAATTCTCATTCTTCCTTGCGGTACCAACTATGGCTGGTGCAACTGTACTTGACTTATATGACTTATTAAATAGTGACAGTTCTTGGGCTTCAGCTCACAACCTTACAATGCTCGCTGTAGGCTGTGTTGTATCATTTATCGTTGCGCTATTGGCAATGAAATGGTTCGTTAACTTCCTTGCAAAATATGGTTTCAAGTGGTTCGGTTGGTATCGTATCATCGTTGGTGTTATCATTATTATAATGCTGCTCTGTGATATTCCACTGAATATGGTTGACTAATCTTATATATTTATTGTCCTAATGAACTTCAAAGAAGGAGTAATCATCCCGATTGACAAGCCCTACGGAATAACCAGTTTCAAAGCATTGGCACACGTACGTTACCTTTGTACACAGGCGAATGACGGAAAGGTAAAGATTGGTCATGCTGGTACATTAGACCCTTTGGCTACAGGAGTACTCATCCTTGCTACGGGTAAGATGACAAAACAGATTGAAACCTTGCAGACACATACAAAGGAATATACAGCTACTCTTCAGTTGGGAGCAACTACACCAAGCTACGATATGGAGCATGAGGTGAATGAAACCTTCCCGACAGAACATATCACAAGAGAACTGATAGACGCAACACTTCCTCAGTTTATGGGTGATATTGAGCAGGTTCCACCAACATATAGCGCTGTTAAGGTAGATGGTAAGCGTGCTTTCGACTATCGACGAAAAGGCAAGGATGTTACGTTAAAACCTAAGAACATTCGCATTGATGAGATAGAAGTATTAGACTTCGATACAGAGAAGATGCAACTATCAATTCGTGTAGTCTGCGGTAAAGGTACTTATATCCGCGCATTGGCACGCGACCTTGGTCGAGCAGTGAATAGTGGAGCCTATCTTACAGCATTGCGCCGCACACGTGTTGGAGATGTAAAAGTGGAAGACTGTGTCAATTATGACCAGTTTGAAGCATGGCTCCAACAACAAACAATAGAAAAATAACAAACTCCCCAAAATAGAAATATGAAGCTTTCACAGTTTAAATTCAACTTGCCTAAAGCGCAGGTAGCCTTATACCCACATTCATCTGAGCGTGTACTGACACGTACTGATGGCAGCACACAGACCTTTACCGTTACACGTCGTGACGAAGGAAGATTGATGGTGTTACACCGTAAGTCTGGAAAGATTGATATGTTTAAGGGTGAGGTCAATGGTGAACCAAAGGAAGAAGACTACATTCGCTTCAAAGATGTATTCAATTACTTTGATGAAGGTGACGCTTTTATCTTCAATGATACTAAGGTTTTCCCTGCTCGTCTGTATGGAACAAAGGAGAAGACGGATGCAAAGATTGAGGTATTCCTTCTTCGTGAGTTGAATCAGGAGATGCGTCTTTGGGACGTATTGGTTGAGCCTGCACGTAAGATTCGCATTGGAAACAAGCTTTTCTTTGATGAGTCGGGCACAATGGTAGCTGAGGTTATTGACAACACAACATCTCGTGGCCGTACACTTCGCTTCCTTTACGACTGTCCTCACGATGAGTTTAAACGTGAGTTGTTTGCTTTAGGAGAAGCTCCATTACCACGCTACATCATCGACAATCGTCCAAAGAAAGACGGGGAAGAGTTTGCACACGCAACGGCTGACGATATGGAACAGTTCCAGTCTGTTTTTGCGAAGAACGAAGGTGCAGTCTCTGCACCTGGAACAAACATCCATTTCTCTGAACATATGATGAAGATGATGGATATCAAAGGTATCAAGAAAGCCTTCATCACCCTACACTGTGGATTAGGCAACTTCCATGACATTGAAGTGGAAGACCTTACAAAACACAAGATGGATTCAGAGGAAATGCACATCAATGCCGATGCTTGTCGTATTGCCAATAGTGCTAAACAGGCAGGACATCGCCTTTGTGCCGTCGGTGCGAGTGTTGTTAAGGCTACAGAGACTGCCGTTGGTACTGATGGTATGCTGAAGGAGTATGATGGTTGGACTAACGAATTCATCTTCCCACCTTACAATTTTGGTTTTGCAGATTGTATGCTGGTCAACTTCTATCATCCTTATTCAACATTATTGATGGAAACAGCAGCCTTCGGAGGTTATGATCTTGTGATGGAAGCATATGACAAAGCGGTAAAGAATGGTTATATGTTTGGTTGCTTCGGTGACTCATTGTTGATTCTCAACGATTAATATGCACATAGTTTACTTATCCCTCGGCACAAATCTTGGCAATAGAAAGGCTATTATGCACGAGGCGATAGCATTGATAGAAAAAAAGATTGGCACAGTTTTGCGCCAATCTTCTTTTCATGAAACGGAGCCTTGGGGGTTTGAGAGTCCTAATCTCTTCCTCAATGCCTGTGTTTGTGTTTCCACATCGCTTGCCCCTCGACAGCTATTAGAGGTAACACAAACCATAGAAATAGAGATGGGACGAGTAAAAAAGTCAGTCAATGCACAATATACAGACCGTATCATTGATATTGATATTCTGCTTTATGATAAGCTAAATATCAATGAACCTGACCTAATTATTCCCCACCCTTTAATGAAAGAACGTGACTTTGTAATGCTTCCTTTAAAAGAAATTTGGGAAGAATAAAGCATCAACCTAAAAGGAAACAAGTCAAATCTACCTATTTCAAAAACTTCTAAACTTATAGAGCCTGATATTAAATATAACAAACCAATATAATTGACTAATAAGATAAACAAATGAAAAGAAACTTATTATTAGTGCTAACTGTTTTTACTAACATTCTACTTACTAATGCAGAACCCATCACCAAAGTGCGCGCTTTGAGTATAGCAACTAAATACATCAACAACCCAAAACTATCGAACGATACTCCCAAAACCCGCTCATCACAAGCTAATGAGCAACCTGCCTATTACATTTTTACTAATCCAAACGACAAGAAATTCGTTATTATCTCTGGAGAAAGTAAACTCAACGAACTCGTGGGTTATGGAGATAAGATGACAGAAAACCCCAACGACCAGCCCCCATACTTTAAACTGTTCTTAAAGGAATATGAACGTATTGTAAAAGAAGTGCGTTCTAAAGCTACAGCTACTACCCCACAGCGTCCTATCAAACGAAAGGTAGAACCCTTGCTTACTTGTAAGTGGAACCAGTATGACCCTTTCAATAAGTACACCCCACTAAGTAATGGACAGCATACACCTACGGGTTGTGTTGCAACAGCCACAGCACAGGTGATGTTCTACAACAAATGGCCTAAGAATCGACCACAAGACTATATAGCATCAACTGGTGATGATGCTAAGAAAAGTGCTACTTATTGGTGGGATGAGATGAAGAACACGACTAATGAGATGAGAACAGAACAATCTCGACAAGCCGTTGGCGTGTTGATGTATGATATTGGTAAGGCTGTACACATGAGATACTACATTAAAGGAAGTGACTCAAATTTACAGCGTGCCTGCAATGCACTTCGAGACAAATTCGACTATACCGTACGCTATCTTGACAAAAACTTCCTTCCTGCCAATGAATTCATTAATGAGGTGATGCAAGAAATCTCAGATGGATATCCAGTCTTAGTAGTAGGTGGTCCTCATGCCTTCGTTTATGATGGCTATGATGAACAGGGGCTCATTCATACCAACTGGGGCTGGGGAGGCGAAAACGATGGATACTTCGATATCAACTTAGTTACCCTTAATGTTTCAGGCTTTGCGCTCAATAGCGGAACATTCTGGGACGATATATCAGTTGTCTTTGCCCATCCTAACGACGGCAAGGCTATTCCTTTTAAGGATATCGAGCGCGGATTAGATGCAAGAACCACCACATCGCTCACAGTTAATAAGACAGAAGCAAACCGTCCTGAAAGTTTCAGTGCAAAGATTGAGAAGTTAGGATCGTATAGTTCGGTGAAAGGTGAACTTGGTGTATTCACCGGAAAGGTAGCACTTGCCCTCTATAATGAGCAGAATAAACAAGTAAAAATATTTAACTCAACTGCTGGCGACCAAACATGGGCATCCATCTTTACTTCCATGTCCTTTGATATTGCTGACATTAACTTTAAGGGTATTGCTGACGGAAACTATCGTTTAGTACCAGTATCCTCTGAGATGCTCGATACCAAGACGAAGGAACACGGTGACTGGAAGCCAATCAATCACGCCAATGAGATAGAAGTAAAACTCACTGCAGATGCAGTACAGCTCAATACAAACAACCCAAAGGATGTGGTTGTTATTGAAAAGGCTCCAAGCCTACTTGCACCTTACTATGAGGGTTCTGGATTTAAAGGTGCATACAGTTTCACGATGTACAACCCTGGACGTGAAGAGGTACGTGGCGAACTTGTAATGACACTTACAAATCAAGAGACAAAGAAAGAATATAATGGTTATCTACTTACTCCAAACGTTGTTGCACAACGTCTTGGACGAACCACATTTGTCATTAATATGCTTCCACTATATTACAACAAACCAAGTTTAGGTAACCTTCCAAGAGGTAAATATGACGTCACATTATCTATAAAGGTCAATCGAAAAGGAACAGAAACCATTGTTCCTATTGACATGAAAGAGCCATTCGAAATTGAGGTTCTACCTTATGTCAATAATGGAAATATTGAATTAACTTTCCTCGACTACTATGCGGATGGTGAATACGCTAATTACAGCACCTTCCAACTTAAGAAGATTAAGAATATCAGTCTGCAAGTACATTCAAGAGTTTCTGGCTATCAGATAAGAAATGGTTATCGTGGACCTATCCATTACCGCCTACTTGATTTGACAAGTAATAAGTGGATTGAATTGGGAACAATCCGTAATGTTTATCTCCCTTGTGATGTAGACAACAATGCAGCCCAAACACGTATCACATTCTCTACTTCACTGTTAGAGCCTAACCATTCATATGAAATACATGTAGAGCTTGAGCGAGACGGACAACGACAAGATACATGGAACCCACTTGTACTACGCAACGTCTTCAACACCATCAGTGACTTAGATACACCTACTAGAATCAATTCAGTCAATAATAACCAGAATACTGCAAAGAACATCTTTACACTGCAAGGTAGTCGCTTGTCAAAAACTTGGAAAGAACTCCCAGCTGGCATCTATATCATTGATGGAAAGAAAATGATTAAGAAATAGGCAAAAAGACTATCTGCACAACAAATACGGATAATATTGAGTTTCCAAACTCCTACAAAAAGATTAAAAGCCAAGTCGGTCATTGTGTATTATATCATAATATGCGACGACCGATTTTCTATTAAGGTAAATCATACCGTAATTACCAATCACTTTGTATTTTTTTTACTATAGCAGATTTTATTAAAGCTTAATAGTATTCGAGTTAACGCCCTTTTGCAAGCCAACAAAGCACCCATTTGCTAACCACACTTGTATCTCCTCAATACAAAAGAGTTACAAAAGTGCGTAAAAAAACCATTTTGTGCTGTTTTTCTGCTATAACATCAAGAGGTGATGTGAATAAAAACCAGAGTTTTTAAAACTTTTAGAGAAGCCCTCTTACACAAACATCCTAACACTTAGAATGTTGAGATAATAAAAAAAGCAAACAAAACTATCTCATAAGAACAAATAGATGAGATAGCAAAAGGCAAAGAAAAAAGGTAAAAATGTAAAGTATGGATAAACCAACTTTGACTTTCTTACCTTTTATTTTTTAGCTTTCAGAAATCTTACTTACGGAGACCCAAAGCCTTGATGATTGCACGATAGCGCTCAATGTCACGATCGTAGAGGTAATCGAGCAATGCACGACGCTTACCAACGAGCTGTGTCAATGAACGAGTTGTAACGTAGTCCTTACGGTTCTTCTTTACGTGCTCGGTCAAGTGCTTGATACGATAAGAGAAAAGTGCAATCTGGCTCTCAGCTGAACCTGTGTCAGTTGTGCTCTGTTCCTTACCATACTGTGCGAAGATTTCTGCCTTCTTTGTCTTGTCTAAATACATAATTTTGTTTTGATTAATGTGATTTGCAATTACATCTTTCCGTCGTTAGCCGCCTTAATCACAACGGGTTACGACATCAAATGCATCGGACGCTCCGAAAATTCTGTGCAAAGTTACAACTTTTTATTGGAACCACAAACGTTTTCCATTTTTTATTCGTAATTTTGCAGCATAAATTTAGCGTAAGCTTTTTAAGGTATTTCAATGCAAGATATTCGTAACATCGCAGTTATTGCGCACGTTGACCACGGTAAGACAACCTTGGTTGACAAGATGATGCTCGCTGGAAAACTTTTCCGTGACGGACAAGACAACAGCGGAGAAGTTCTCGACTCTAATGATTTGGAGCGCGAGCGAGGGATAACAATTCTGAGTAAGAATGTAAGTATTAATTGGAAAGGAGTAAAAATCAACATCCTCGACACACCAGGCCACTCTGACTTCGGTGGAGAGGTTGAGCGTGTATTGAACATGGCAGACGGCTGTCTGCTGCTCGTAGATGCTTTTGAAGGTCCTATGCCGCAGACACGTTTTGTGCTACAAAAGGCCCTTCAGCTTGGTTTGAAACCAGTTGTTGTGATCAACAAGGTAGATAAACCTAACTGCCGCCCAGAAGAAGTCTATGAGATGGTGTTCGACCTCATGTGTGACCTCAATGCCACAGAAGACCAGTTGAACTTCCCAGTTGTCTATGGTTCAGCTAAAAATGGGTGGATGAGTGAGGACTGGAAGAAACCAACTGATAACATTGAATATCTACTCGACCTCATCATTGAGGCTATTCCTGCTCCTAAACAGCTTGAGGGAACACCACAGATGTTAATTACATCTTTGGACTATTCAAGCTACACGGGACGTATTGCTGTTGGTCGTGTACATCGTGGCACACTTAGAGACGGACAAAACGTTACCATCTGTCACCGTGACGGAACCCAAGAACGTACAAAAATCAAGGAGCTTCATACCTTCGAGGGTATGGGACATAAGAAGACTGATGCTGTAGATTCAGGCGACATTTGTGCTGTGATTGGTCTGGAGAAGTTTGAGATTGGCGACACTATTGCTGACTTTGAGAACCCAGAGCCACTGCCACCTATCGCTGTTGATGAGCCAACAATGAGTATGCTCTTCACCATCAACGACTCTCCCTTCTTCGGAAAAGAAGGTAAGTTCTGTACTTCTCGCCACATTAGCGACCGTTTGAGCAAGGAACTTGAGAAAAACCTCGCACTCCGTGTACTTCCTATGGAGGATTCAATGGATAAGTGGATTGTTAGTGGACGTGGCGTACTCCATCTCTCTGTCCTCATTGAGACTATGCGTCGCGAAGGCTATGAGTTGCAGGTAGGTCAGCCACAGGTAATCTATAAGGAGATTGATGGTCAGAAATGTGAGCCTATTGAGGAACTGACTATCAATGTTCCAACCGACTTCTCAAGTAAGATGATTGACATGGTAACCCGTCGTAAGGGTGACCTTCTCGGTATGGATGCTGAGGGTGAGCGTGTGAACATCACCTTTGAGATACCATCACGTGGTATCATTGGTCTGCGTACCAACGTCTTAACAGCCAGCCAGGGTGAAGCTATCATGGCACACCGTTTCAAAGATTATCAACCATTCAAGGGCGAAATCGTACGTCGTACAAATGGTTCAATGATTGCATTAGAGGCTGGTACTGCCTACGCTTACGCTATCGATAAGTTGCAGGATCGTGGTAAGTTCTTCATTGATTCAGGTGAGGAAGTTTATGGCGGACAGGTTGTTGGTGAGCATGTTCACGACAACGACCTCGTTATCAACGTTACTAAAGCTAAACAATTGACCAACGTTCGTGCATCTGGCTCTGACGAAAAGGCACGCGTTATCCCTAAGACCGAGATGAGTCTTGAAGAATGTCTTGAGTACATAAAAGGCAACGAGTATGTTGAGGTAACTCCAAAGAACATTCGTATGCGTAAGATTACGCTCGATCATAATGATCGTAAGCGTGAGAGTAAAGAATAGACATCTAACTAATAATAAGTTAGAAAGGCGGCTATCCACAACGGATAGCCGCCTTTTTTCTTTAACCCATGTCAATTAGACAAACTTTTTTCCTAAATGCCCAACACATAATTCAACTCCTTTTTACCTATAAATAAATTCATAGAAAGATAGATTACACACCTTATCCATCTCTAAATAAATGAAAACAGTGTACGTCCAATATGGATAGAAGCAAATTAAAATAACAAGAAACATCAAGACTTTCAGCGAAAATATGTATCTTTGCTTTATCAAAGATTAGGAGTTGAACAAACGTCAGAGTAGACATAACAATCAACCTAATTATTTTGCACGAACAATATATTCAACAAAAACATATTCAATGAGCACGATTATCTATCCATCCCCTATATTTGGACCAGTTCACAGCCGTCGCTTAGGTATTTCCTTAGGCATTAACTTGATGCCAGCAGATGGTAAGATATGCACATTCGACTGCATATATTGCGAATGTGGCTTCAACAAAGACCACCGCACAAAGACGCCCCACCCTACTCGCGAACGTGTTGCAAAAGCTTTGGAAGCTAAGTTAAAAGAGATGCAACAAGAGAATATTCACCCTGACGTATTGACTTTTGCAGGTAATGGCGAGCCTACTTCCCACCCACACTTTGATGAAATCATCGACGACACAATCCTCCTACGTAACAAATATTGCCCACAAGCAAAGATTTCTGTCCTCAGTAACTCTACGTTTATCCATCGTCCAAAGATTCACAAGGCACTATCAAAGGTCGACAATAACATCCTGAAACTCGACACTATCAATGCTGAATATATCAACAAAGTAGACCGTCCAACGCAACCTTCCTATGATGTAAACCGAATCATTGCAGATATCAAGGCTTTCAACGGACAAGCCATTATCCAGACGATGTTTATGAAGGGGACAACGGAAGACGGATATGATGTTGACAACACAATTGATGCCTTTGTTGCACCTTGGCTTGAGACGATTAAAGAGATTGCTCCTCGTGAAGTAATGATTTATACTATTGATCGTGAAACGCCCGACCAACACTTGCAAAAAGCTACTCCCGAAGATCTCAATGCCATCCGTGACCGTGTCATCACTCTAGGTATCCCATGTACTGCATCGTATTAATCTTTCGATTCCCTTTTAGCCTTACTACAAGAAAAGGACTCAAATACGAAGAGCCTATCAATACAAGAATGTGCGTAAGAAAGCTTTAACAATAAGAAAGGATTTTCTATACAAAGAAAAAGGAGAGCCAACCTCACGATTGACTCTCCTAATCATCAAAATTTTAGGTATGAAAATTATAATTTACTGATGATTCCTTCTTCTGTACCTCGTACAAATTCGAGGATATTACGGATTGCAGGTGAGTCTGGCACCTGCTGTTCTATCTGAATACATGCATCAAAAACTGATGTTTGCCCATGGAACAACAGACGATAAGCATTCGCTATATGCTTGATAACCTTCTCATCAAGCCCTGCAGTCTTACCGATAGTGGTGTTTACACCATTAAAGCCTATAGGTGCCCCCCAGCTATAATATAAGGAGGGATGTCCTTAGAAAAGGTTGTACCAGCTTGTACCACAGCATATTCACCAACACGTGTATTGGCTTTTTCAACAACATTAGACGATATAATAGCACCTGTACCAATGTTGCAATCACCAGCCACCTTTGCACCATAACCAAAGACACATCGATTACCAACAACAGTATCATGACTGATATGTGCACCTTCCATCAAGAAGTTATTTGAACCAAGAACTGTCTTACAACCACGATGTGTAGCACGGTTGATGACAACATTCTCTCGAATAATATTATTATCACCTATAATCAGTTCGCTCTTCTCACCCACAAACTCAAAGTCCTGTGGTAAGGCAGCAAGTACTGAGCCTTGGTGAATCTTGTTTCCGTTACCCATACGAGTACCATTCAAGATACTCACAAAGGGAAAGATAACACAGTTATCACCTATGACAACATCATCCTCTATATATACGAATGGGAATATCTTACAGCCGTCTCCAATCTTTGCCTTTGGAGATATATCAGCTTTTGGACTAATTTCGCTACTCATAATCTTAAATATTTAATTTTTCAGTATCTACCAACAACCATTTGATATATCACATCAGTAATCGTGGTATTCATAATTATGAATTGTAAATTATGAATTACTTTGCGCCTCCACCTAAGGCTTTGTACAGATTGACAATTGACTGAAGCTTTGTAAACTGTTCCTGTACCTGTGAGATTTCAGCATTGAGCAGACTCTGCTGTGCAGTGATAACCTCAAGATAAGTGCTTGAACTCTGAGTATAGAGCATCTGTGTATGCTCAACATTCGTCTTCAAGACATCAATCTGCTGCTTACGCAACTGCTCTTTTTCATTAGCAGCATTGTATGCTACAAGCGCATTGCTCACCTCTGAGCCAGCCTTAAGAATACTATTCTGCCATGTATTGTATGCCTGCTTATACTTATCCTCTGCAACACGTAATCCTGCTACCAGCTGACCACGCATAAAAATAGGCTGTGTAAGGCTACCCACAACACTCAAGAGAAGTTTACCTGGATTCACCATGCCACCACTATTAGTCCAAGCACCAGTAGGAGAAATGGTCAATGATGGATAGAAACGGCTACGAGCAGTTTGAACATTATAGAAGCACTGTGCCAAAGCCATTTCGTTAGCGTGAACATCAGCACGATTGCTCAACAACTGTACACCAATTCCACCAGCGAAGTTAGCAGGCAAACTCTGATTATCAAGACTACCACGTGCTATGGTCTGAGCAGGCTCGCCAAGGAGTAAGCTAAGCGTATTCTCGGTCTCACGAATCTGACGACGAATATCAGCCGACTGTGTCTGAACACTATAGTAGGCAGCTTCAGCACTCTGTACACTCGTTGAACGAGCACGACCGAACTCCATCTGGAGTTTCATCACATCCCAAGTATTCTTGGTAAGACCTAACATATCATCTACAATCTGCTTCTGACGATCGAGCATCAAGAGGGTATAGTAAAGGTTAGCCACGCTACCAATGAGGTTTGTCTGCGCATAAACCTTATAATCCTGTGCCTGCATCATCGCCATCTGAGCAGCCTTCTTTGAAGAACGAAGCTTTCCAAAGAGGTCTATCTCCCAACTTGCTGAGATAGGAAGTGAGTAAGATTGTGTAGATGACGTATGCGTTCCGAAATGAGAGATAGTTCCTGTCGGTGCAAAGACGACTGATGGCAAGAAAGACAACTTAGCCGCCTTAACCTGCTGCTCGGCAATATCAACATTCAATGCTGCATTGAGCAAGTCAGGGTTATTATTAATTGCCTTCTCAATAAGAGTCTGCAGATGTGGGTCAGTAAAGACACTGCGCCATGGCAGATTACCAAAGTCGTTAGCACCTTCAAGCGTTGCCTTGTCATCAACAGGATCGCGCACAATGCCATTCGTCTTAACGTCAGGGCGTTCGTAATTGCCATAGAGACTCTTACAGCCTGTCAGTGACAGGCCTGCAAGAACTATGATGATTATATTTATTTTCTTCATTGTTATTTCTTTATTAGAGACTACTCTTCAATCTTATAATCCGTTGCAGGTCCCTTTGAGAACTGCTCAAGTTCCTTGATTACTTCACGGCTTGCCTCATCCTCAAATACAAGAGGCTTAAGACGCTCCTGTAAGTGCTGGAAGAAGGCGAACAGGGCTGGCACAACAAACACCTGACAAAGTGTACCGATAAGCATACCACCGACAGCAGCAGCGCCCAACGTCTGATTACCATTGCGACCTACACCACTTGCAAACATCAATGGCAACAAACCAATAATCATTGCAAGGGAGGTCATAAGGATAGGACGCAGACGAGCACCAGCACCTAAGATTGCTGCATACTTAATCGCCATACCTGTACGACGACGCTCAAGAGCGAACTCTACAATAAGAATAGCATTCTTTGCCAATAGACCAATCAACATAATCAGCGAAATCTGCATATAGATATCGTTACTATGTCCGAAGATTATCGTAAAGATGAATGCGCCAGCCAAACCGATAGGAATAGAAAGAATTACAGCCAAAGGAAGGATATAACTCTCATACTGAGCACTCAAAATCAGATAAACGAATACAATACAAAGAACGAAGATCATTGCTGTTGAGTTAGATGCTTCTTTCTCTGAACGAGTCAGACCAGAGAATTCATAACCATAACCCTGTGGCAATACTTGTTTTGCGACCTCCTCAGCTGCTTGAATAGCCTGACCAGAAGAATAACCATTAGCTGGTGTAGCATTGATTGCGATAGAGGTAAAGAGGTTGAAACGTGTGATATTTGATGGACCATAGACACGCTTCAATGTACAGAACTCGCTTACAGGTGCCATTCCACCAGCAGTTCTTACGTAGATATTGGTCAGTCCATCCTCACTCATACGACTCTCAACCGTACCTTGAATCATAACACGGAAGAGCTTACCATAAGAGTTAAAGTTTGATGCATACATACCACCATAATACCCTTGCAATACTGAGAGGATTGCAGCTGGTGATGTACCAGCCTGCTTTGCCTTTGCCACATCAACATCAACCATATACTGTGGATAGTTAGGGTTGTAGGTGGTAAGTGCACGACTAAACTCTGGACGCTTGCTCAATGCAGCCAAATAATCCTGTGCTACCTTATAGAACTTATTAAGATCGCCACCCGTCTTATCCTGCAATACAAACGACACACCATTTGAAAGACCATAACCAGGAATCATCGGCGGACCAAAAGCAATAATCTGTGCTCCCTTGATACTTGCAGTCTGCTTGTATATCATACCCAGAATCATATTAGACGATGTAGGATCGATAAACAGACCAGCTATACCTGCGCCATCAAAGACAGACTTAATACGATCTATCATCCCATACTCACGCTCAGCAAATGGTTTCAACTTAATAATAAAGGTTGACTGGTTAGAACCCTGTCCTGCCATGAAGTTGTAACCTACAATTTGCTCACGACGCTCAATATATGGGTTACTTGCCAACATTCTATCAATCTGGTCAGTTACCTTTTGTGTTTCAACCTGTGATGTACCCGGTGGTAAACTAATCATTGCAAACAACGTACCTGTGTCCTCATTTGGAACAAGACCAGTCTGGGTGAATTTCATTGTAACCACAAGCGCTACAATACCCAAGACGACCGTAAGACTTGATATCCAACGATGGTTGATAATCTTCTCAACAACCTTCTGATACTTTGTGTTTATCTTGTCATACTGCGTATTAAAAGCCATATGGAAACGATCAACACGTGACAACTTCTTATGACCCTCATCCTTACTATGTGGTTTCAGGAAGATAGCACAAAGCGCAGGAGACAATGTCAAAGCATTCAAAGCAGAGATAACGATAGACACAGCCATCGTTACACCGAACTCACGATAGAATGTACCAGAGGTTCCACCCATAAATGACACAGGAACGAATACAGCTGCCATCACCAAAGTAATAGAGATAATAGCACCAGAGATTTCGTTCATCGCATCAATAGCAGCTGTCAATGCACTCTTATAACCTAAGTCAAGTTTAGCATGTACAGCCTCAACGACCACAATGGCATCATCGACAACAATCGCAATCGCCAACAACAATGCCGAAAGTGTTAGCAAGTTGATAGAGAAACCAAATACCCAAAGGAAGAAGAAGGTACCTATCAATGCCACTGGCACGGCAATCATTGGAATTACTGTAGAGCGGAAGTCCTGCAAGAAGATATACACAACGAAAAATACCAATAAAAGAGTTATAAACAATGTAAAGACAACCTCTTCGATTGAAGCAAAGAGGAACTCTGTTACATCCTGCTCAATTGTAACTTTCATGCCCGGCGGCATCTGCTTCTGAGCATCAGCCAAGGCAGTCTTCACATCATCTGCAATCTGTGTAGCATTTGAACCAGCGACCTGGTTTACCATACCAATAACAGCAGGACGGCTGTTGTTCTTCATCATAACTGAATACATCAGACCACCCAACTCAACCTTTGCTACATCGCGCAAGTGAACGGTTTGACCATTGGTATTGCTTGAAATAATGATATTGCCATACTCCTCTGGAGTCTTTAGACGTCCCTTATAACGCATGGTATACTCAAACTTCTGATTGCTCTGCTCACCAAATGAACCCGGCGCAGCCTCAATATTCTGCTCTGCCAAAGCCATAGATACATCTGATGGGACAAGTTTATGCTGCTTCATCTTATCTGGATACAGCCAGATACGCATAGAGTAGGTCTTCATACCCGGTATGTGTACGTCACCGACACCATTGATACGCTTCAACATTGGCACGATATTGATATTGTTATAGTTCGTCAAGAACTCATCATCATATCGTCCGTCATCTGTTGTCAATGAATACATAACAACATTTGAGCTCTGACGCTTTGACACCGTCACACCCGCACGTGTTACTTCTGCTGGCAACAACGCCTGTGCTTGCGACACACGGTTCTGTACATTGACTGCTGCCATATTAGGGTCTGCACCCTGCTTGAAGTAAACAGTAATCATTGCCATACCAGCATTGGTTGCTGTTGACTCCATATAGGTCATGTTTTCAACACCATTGATACTTTCCTCCAACGGTGTGATAACTGAATTCAATACGGTCTGTGCATCTGCTCCTTGATAAAATGTCTGAATAGAAATCGTAGGAGGAGCAATATTCGGATATTGTTCAATAGGCAGTGATATCAATCCAATGATACCCAAGAGTACAAAGAAGATTGATATAACCGTTGACAATACCGGTCGTTTGATAAAATTCGTAAATGTCATAATACCTAATTGTTTATTTAGGGTTTATAAATGTCGAATGAGTTAAGCAATTCATCATCACCTCAACACCTAACATTCAACACCCATCACCTACTTACCTTCTCCCTTCATTGCTTTAAGAAAGCCTGATGCTGAGCCTTGATTTGTACCCAACTTCTCTGCTTTCTCAATGGCTTTATCATACTCTGCTGGAGTAAGTGCTGTAATCTTCGCACCATCCTGAAGACTTGAAAGACCCTTGCTCACAATACGGTCGCCCATTTTAAGACCACTTGTAACAATATAATTGACACCATCATTCTGTGGGTCAACGGTTATCTCAGTATAATGTACCTTGCTATTAGCATCAACCTTATATACAAAAATCTTATCCTGAACCTGTACAGTAGCCTCTTGTGGTACCAACAAAGCACGGTTGTTATTCTTTGCAATAACAATCTGACCGCTACCACCACTCTTCAATAAGTGCTCTGGGTTAGGGAAACGAGCAATAACACTCACTGTACCAGTTGTTGCATCGATAATACCACTGGTCTTAACAATCACACCTTCATGATTATAAGTTGTCCCATCAGCTAATAACAAACTAACACTTGGGAAAGACTTAATTGCATTGTTCAAACCATTATTAGTACGACTAAGCTTCAATACGTCAGCTTCAGTCATTGAGAAGTAAACTTCTATAGAAGAAGTATTGCTGACAGTAGTAACTGGCTGTGCAGAAGAAGCACTCACCAAGGCACCCTCCTTAAAAGGAAGACTACCTACATAACCAGCAGCTGGACTCTTCACATAACAGAATCCGAGGTTATCCTTAGCCGTAGAAAGCATTGCCTGAGCCTGACGGACAGCAGCATGAGCTTGTGTCACAGCCGCCTTAGCAGATGCTACGCCACTCTCTGCTTGGCTAACAGCTGCTTGGGCTGTCTCGTATGCATTCTTTGCAGCCTCCAACTCGTACTCGCCTATTACCTTATTATTATATAAATTCTTACTATTACTATAAGTCAAACGAGAAGTTGCCGCCTGTGCATTAGCAGAATTAAGACTGGCTACAGCCTGTACAACACGTGACTGAGCGCCAACAACGCCACTCTGTGCCGATGCGACCTGAGCCTCAGCCTGTCGTACAGCAGCCTGATAAGTTGAGTTATCTACCACAAAAAGAACCTGACCCGCACGAACATATTCACCTTCATGTACATACAATTTTGTGATAAAACCGCTAACTTTTGGACGCACCTCAACGTCCTGCACACCTTTAATGGTAGCAGGATAAGTTGTTTTCAACTGTGCATTAGCTGCACCAATCGTTACAACAGGATACTCATCATTCGTTGGAAGACCTTTCTGACCTCCACCACAACTGGTAAGTAACATTGCAATTGCTGCGATAGCAGATAGTAAGATACTTTTCTTCTTCATACCTATTTTATATATATATTCTTTTTATAATCTCAATCCAATCGGGAAACCAAGGCTAAACCCGTACACTGAAAGCTAGATTACTACTTAGCAAAGCACACTGAAAACCATCAAACTTACAATAGTTTTCATCTGCAAAATTACATATTATTATTTAAATAGCCGTTGCACACAGCTTTTTATTTAACAATAATTAGTATTACCATTCCAAAGTGTAACTATTCAGCAAGTATCAGTGCTGAAAGTGAAAGATACTACATCGATGGTCGTAACGCATTGTTTAGAATAGTAGAATCTTATTGAGATATTAGTCAGACTCCACTTCATATTTATCATGTTTGGTGTTAGGCCTCCGCACCAATGGTGTTTACCCTCCGCACCAATGGTGCTAGGCGTCCGCACCATTCGTGCGGAGCATCAATACATCGCAAAGAAACGTGTTAAAAGGTGATCGCTGTTAGCATAACGTGTCAAAAGACGGAACGCATTAAGTATCAGGATGATACTTAAACGACCCCGAATAATTCTGTATTGCTAAGTTGTTAATCCCAGCTCCTTTGCTTTATCGCATAATAACGCTAAAAGTGGTTCACGTTCATTCGGAACTCGATTGTCAAGTACGGCATCTTTCAGCGTTTGTTTTAGTACGCCCACCTCCCTACTCGGCTTCAGATTAAACATCTCCATTATCTCGTTTCCATCTACACAAGGTTGCAAGAGCCGCTTATAATCACGGTCTTTCAGGTCTTTTAGTTTCTCACGAACAATACGGAAATTATCTAAGAAGCGCTGTTTTCGTACCGCATTCTTACTTGTTATATCTGCTTCACAGAGTGTCATCAGGTCGTCTATATCATCACCTGCATCATTCATCAATCGCCGAACGGCTGAGTCAGTCACCTCTTCATCGGCTATGACTATCGGACGCATGTGTAGATCTACTTGTTTCTGCACATATTTCATCTTGCTATCCATCGGGAGCTTTAGACGTCGGAAGATATTTGGAACCATCTTTGCACCAACAAAGTTATGGTTGTGGAAGGTCCAACCTACTGTCGCATCCCATCGCTTACACTTTGCCTTGCCCACATCGTGCAGTAATGCCGCCCAGCGCAACCAGAGATTATCCGTGTACTTACAGATATTATCCAATACCTCAAGCGTATGATAGAAGTTATTCTTGTGAGCACGACCGTTTCTTGTTTCTACTACGTCCAGTGCGACAAGTTCAGGAAGGATAAGCTGAAGGAGTCCACATCGATAGAGTTCTATGAAACCCTTACTCGGCGTTGGCGTCATCATTATCTTATTCAACTCTTCTTCAATACGCTCGCCACTTATAATCTTAATTCGGTCAGCATTACGCTCCAAAGCCTCAAAAGTTTCGTCTTCGATAAAGAAGTTGAGCTGTGTAGCAAAACGAACACAACGCATCATGCGCAAGGGATCATCAGAGAAAGTCACATCTGGGTCGAGCGGTGTGCGAATAATACCATCCCAAAGGTCATCAATGCCATCGAAAGGATCAACCAATTCTCCGAAACGTGCTTTATTCAAGCAAACAGCCATCGCATTAATTGTAAAGTCGCGACGATTCTGGTCATCCTCTAAGGTGCCATCTTCAACTATCGGTTTCCTACTGTCGTGGCTATAACTTTCCTTTCTTGCGCCGACAAACTCAACCTCAATATTCTTGTATTTTACTTGGGCAGTACCAAAATTACGGAAGACGGACAAATGAGCCTTCTTACCTAAGATGGCTTTCAATTCACTTGCAACCTGAATACCACTTCCAACAACAACGACATCAATGTCATTTGACGGACGTTCCAAAAACAAATCACGAACGTAACCACCTACAACATAGCATTCTAATCCAAGTTTATCGGCTGCTGCTGAAATATGATGAAATGTATCTTTGTCTATAAGCTGTGCCAATTCGGCATCTGAAAGATCTCGCATAAAATAATGTTATCTTTTATAATAAGAATCATGCAAAGATACATATTTTCCTCAACTCTCACAAGTTCAAAACTAAATGGATACACTTTTTATGTTTCTTCCTCTAAATATTGTGGATACCTTTCTTACAGCTTAAACGAGAAAACAAAGTTATTCATGAAGCAAAAACATAACAGAAACTGTCAACTTTTTATTCTATTACCATCCTCCAACAGTAAAAAAGTCTTTATTCTATTTCCTATTCTATGAATTAGACCGGAGAGTCCATTTTACTCACTACACTTTGTTCTAAGACTATTGAATTCGCATGATATAAGTCAAGTGTTTAAGTAAAAAAGATTATACAACAAGTTCGACTCATTCGTATAAAAGACATATTAGAAGAGAATTAGCCACTAAAAAACCGTTAATAAAGGCTAACAAAAACAACTCTGTTACGATTTATATGTTAATTATAATCTTGTTTTAGAAACTTTCCAGATTGACTATCTGCTATTTACAAAAGAATGATTAACTTTGCACCCCACTAAAAGAAATTAGGTAAAAAACTTGATAACAAGTCTTTAAGACCAGGTAAAAGTAAAATAACAACAAAATATATGTTTGTGATGCGATAACCCAGGCACGTTATTTAATAGAAGTATTTAGAATCAAAACTAAATAAAACTATTTTAACAAAGTTCTTTAAGGATAACAAAGAACCTAAAGGGTTAACGACATCAATAAAAATAATTTGGGATAACAAAACAAGACAAAATGAAGAAAGAATATCAAAAACCATTCACTCTTCTGGTGAAAATGGAGACTGAAGGTGATTTTTTAATGGATAGTGCTCATGGCACCCAGCATGAGGGGTTCACAAATAGTAATACCACTCCCCCTGTAGTTAATGATGGTACTGATGACGACTCACCATTTTAATCAACAGAGATTAAACTTATCACAAAAACAGATAAAATCAAAAAAACAATATGATACATTTTAAGACATACTTGCTGTGTTTAGGACTTGCCCTCACCACAGCATCATGCTCACAAGACGACTTTGATAGCACTGAGGCAACCAGCGAGAAACTGGTTGACATGAGTTTTATTGCAGGCTCTTCACAGCCTGTTACACGTACTGTACTTGGCACAGACGGCTCAACTGTAACTTGGCAAGCAAACGATAAGATTGGTATTGGCTTTAAAGGATACCAACCCAAGAATTATCCCTTCACCACTCCAACCTCAGGAAGTGATGTGCATTTCTGGGGAAAAGCACCAGATGTCAATAACGTATCATACTTCATGATGTATCCTTATCAGCAGGATGCAAAGATTTCAGCAAACAGTAACACCCAAGCAATATATCAATACAACTTCCCTAAGAATCAAAAGGCTGTTGCAGGCAGCTTTGATCCAAAGGCAAATGTTTCTGTTGGTATCATTCCACAGCGTGGAAAACCATTCATTGCATACAATGTTGGTGGTTTGCTCCGCTTTACCATCAAAGGGACTTCAAACGTAAAGCAGGTAAAGTTACTTTCTATTGGGCAGGAGAACCTTGCTGGTAATTTAAAGTCAACCATCACTTTTGCTAATGATGGAAAGATTAGTGCGGCTAAAAACGAGTTCACTACGGCTTCTCCAGTGGTAAACCTCAAAGCCGAGTCTGGCACTCTTGAGGAGAATAAGGCATATTATATAGCACTCCCAGAACAAAAGCTTTCACAGGGCTTGACGCTTGTCTTTATCATGCAAGATGGTAAAGCTATCTTGAAGAAGGTTAAACAAGAAATCAACATTCAGCGTGCCAAGGTTTACGACCTCGGCGAGATGACGCTTGATGCGTCTAAGACTAAGCCTTTCATTCTCAAAAACCAGGGTCTAATTGAGGCTGTTGGTGCGAAAGTTTCAGGCTTAACAAGAACCGCAGATGGTCACTTGGATATTTATGCTGCAGACAACTTGGAGAAGATTCTTTCTTTCAAGGGAATGTTGGAAATAAAAAACAACAACAAGCTCACATCAATTGATGAACTACAATACTATCGTAATGTAAATGGACTAACTCTTCAAGATAATACGAATCTTGCAGGAGAGCTCAATTTCAACAAGTATCCACAGCTCACAGACCGAATAGAAGTTGCTGGTAGCCCATTAGTAACAAAGGTAGATGTGACTGGATTGGATAAGATAGTACAGTTACAAGCACACGATTTGAATGGACTGAAAGAAGTTGTAACTGGAGGTAACACAAAGCTTAATTTGTTTGCCTTATATGGTAATAAGAGTCTTGAATCGGTTGATGCAAGTAATATGCCTGCATTAACAAATTTACAGACATACTATAGTTCTAACATAAAGACTATCAATACCACTAATTCACCAAACGTGAGCGATTTTAATGGTATCTCTAATGGTAGTCTTCAAAACTTCATCGGATTATCAGAGCAGTCAAAACTACAGAAATTCTGGGCATCAGGTTCAAAGATTGAGAGCTATGACTTCAGCAAGATGACAAACCTAAGGGATGTCAACCTTGCAAGTGCAGCAGTGAAAGAAATCAAAGGATTGTCTGCTGCTGGAGCTAACTTACAAGAACTCCAACTGTCAAAGACCCATGTAAGTTCATTGGATGTTTCAAATAATCCAAACCTTACAAGTATTGACTTGTATGGTGTAAAAGAAATGACTGCGTTGGATGTTACTCACAACCCGAAACTAACATCACTACGCATACCATTTACTTCTATAAGTTCACTTGATGTTTCAAATAACACAAAGTTGACATATTTAAGTGTTTCACATTGCAAACTTTCAACATTAGATATACGCCACATAACAGGCTTGGGCAAGCTCTACGCTGGTAGCCAAGAGCCAAATGGCTTCTTAGCAAACATCACTGTCACAATGACAGCTGCACAAAAGGCAAAATTAGAACAAGTAAAGCCGTTCTTAGAAAGTGCTAATGATAAAAGTGCTACTGTAGAAGAAACTAATAGCTGGGTAAAGGTTGTTGTAGCACCATAAAACATCACTTCTTTTTACACATAAACTAACAGAGCAGGAACTTCCTTAACAGGCGTTCCCGCTCTTTTATTGTATAAGTCATGCATCTAATGTATGAATAGAACACATAGGCTCGGAGCAAAAGGAATGTACACATCTTTGAAATGACATTTTTCTTTGTAGCAAGAAAGAAAATTCTAAATCTATTAATTCTTTTCGTTTTACCATAAACACTTTTTCTGAACTTTCTGTCATTCCTGTCATCTGCAACAAGCTCTTAACTTGTTGTTGCAGAGTAATATATATGAAATGTTAAAAATGACAGCAAATGGAAATAAAACTTTCATTTGAATATCTACAATACAAAAAACTGCAATTGAACCTTAGCGAGGGATTAGGCGAACAAGTCTTAACATCGAAAATAAAAAAAGTCATACATTTCTTCACTATAGAAGCAGATAATCGTAATTAGGAGCAATACATTAATCTTTCACAATGACTTAAGAACAACATTGAAAGGCGGGAATAGTTGTTAATTCATTCGTTTATTACAGCGAAATTACGTATTTTTGCAGTCAAATCAATATAAGACTATGGCAAGTCAACTGACAAAGACACAGCAGGAATTTCAAGATGTACTCGCAGAGTGCAGAAGTCTATTTGGAAAGAAGCTCCATGACTATGGTGCTTCATGGCGTATTTTGCGCCCTTCTTCCCTTACTGATCAGCTTTTTATTAAGGCGAAACGCATCCGTTCTTTGGAGATTAAGGGTGAGAGTTTGGTGGGGGAAGGTATTCGTCCAGAATTCATTGCGCTGATAAACTACAGTATCGTAGGACTTATCCAGTTGGAAAAAGGCTTTGTCGACAGCGTTGACATGACCCCTGATGAGGCATTGGCACTTTACGATTCTTATGCGAAAGAGGCTTACGAGCTGATGATTAAGAAGAATCATGACTATGGCGAAGCTTGGCGCGATATGCGTGTCAGCAGCTATACCGACCTTATCTTAACAAAGATTGAACGCATTAAGGAGATTGAAGACCTTGGTGGTGCAACGCTTATCAGCGAGGGTATCGATGCCAATTATATGGATATAATGAACTACGCTGTTTTTGGAGCAATCAAACTACATGAATAAAATAAAGTCTATACTGGTAAACCTCAGCCGTATCCTACTTGCTTTGACATTCATCTTTTCGGGCTTTGTCAAAGCGATTGACCCTTTAGGTTCGCAATATAAGATTGCAGAATACTTAGAGGCGGTGCAGTTGTCGGCATATATTCCAGACTGGGCACAATTAATTTTATCTGTCGGACTATCAGCAATAGAGTTCACCTTGGGTGTGATGCTCTTGCTTGCTATTCGTCGCCGACTCGCCAGCAAGATATCTCTTATCATGATGGTAGTGATGACGCTTGTGACCCTTTGGCTTACTGTAAGCAATCCAATACAGGATTGTGGTTGCTTTGGTGATGCCGTTCATCTCACAAATACGCAGACATTCATCAAGAATCTAATCCTCTTGACAGCAGCCATCATCCTTGCATGCTGGCCACTTTATCAAATACGCTTTGTATCAAAAACAAATCAGTGGATAGCTTTTTATTTCACGATTGTCTTTATTGTCACAGCCTCCACACTGAGTCTTTATCATCTGCCTATCTTTGATTTCCGTCCTTATTACATCGGACAGAATATCAAAAAGGGAATGGAAATACCCAAAGGGGCAAAGCTAACGACTTATAAGACGACCTTCATCTGTGAGAAGAATGGCGTAACAAAAGAATTCACAGAGAATGATTACCCTTACAATGATTCTACATGGGTATTCAAAGATACACACCAAGAGATACTTGAAAAGGGTTATGAGCCTCCTATCCACGACTTCTCAATTACAGATGAAAAGACAGGAGACGACCTTACCGATAGCATACTAACCAAAGATGGCTATACCTTCCTACTTGTTGCACCTGTATTGGAACGTGCCGATGATGGTAATTTTGGTGAGATTGATGCTATCTATGAATATGCGAAAGAGAATGGATATGGTTTCTACGGACTTACAGCAAGTACGGATAAAGCCGTTAAACACTGGCGTGATATTACCGGAGCCGAATATCCATTCTATACAATGGATGGCACAACCCTAAAGACCATTATTCGAAGTAACCCAGGTTTGGTACTGCTTTATAAAGGTACTATCATTAATAAGTGGAGTCATAACGACCTGCCGAAACAAGCAGAACTGAACGCACCATTGTCGCTTATAGAGGTAGGACGTGAACCAGAGAATGAGACATGGACAAAAATTGTATTGATTCTTATTTGTTATATCTTCCCACTGGCACTCCTTATCGTAGCCGATCGTATTTGGGCATGGACACGATGGGTAAGAAAACGTGAGGAATGGTTGAGACAAAAGGAGCAATGGTTAATACAAAAAGAACAATCAAATAAATTATATCAACTTTTAAAACGTAAAAGACAAATGAGAAAGAAAATTGTAGCAGGTAACTGGAAGATGAACGAGACCCTGCAGGAAGGTGTTGCTTTGGCAAAAGAAATCAACGACTCATTGAAGGCAGAGAAGCCAAACTGTGATGTTGTTATCTGTACTCCATTCATTCACCTTGCAAGTGTTGCACAGGTGTTGAACGCTGAAGGCGTTGTACTTGGTGCTGAGAACTGTGCTGACAAGGAGAAAGGTGCTTACACGGGTGAGGTTTCAGCCGCTATGGTAAAGAGCACTGGTGCACAGTATGTTATCCTTGGTCACTCTGAGCGTCGCCAGTACTATGGTGAAACTGCAGAGATCTTGAAGGAGAAGGTACAGTTGGCATTGGCTAACGGTTTGAAGGTTATCTTCTGCTGCGGTGAGACTCTTGAGGAGCGTGAGGCTGAGAAGCAGAACGAGGTAGTAAAGGCTGAGCTCGAGGGTTCTGTATTCCACCTTTCTGCTGAGGAGTGGAAGAACATCGTTTTGGCTTACGAACCAATCTGGGCTATCGGTACTGGTAAGACAGCTACATCTGATCAGGCTCAGGAAATGTTGGCTTACATCCGCTCTATCGTTGCTGAGAAGTATGGTAAAGAGGCTGCAGAGGACACAACAATCCTCTATGGTGGTAGCTGTAACGCAAGCAACGCTGCAGAGTTGTTCAGCAAGTCTGACATCGACGGTGGCTTGATTGGTGGTGCTTCATTGAAGGCTGCTGACTTCAAGGCTATCATCGACGCTTGGAAGAAGTAATTCAAAGAAAATCTAAGAGGCTGTATCAAATTGCTACTTGGTCAACAACCATTGGCATTTTTGATACAACCTCTATTTCAATTTTTATACACTATAGAATGAAAAGACTCCTTACAACCATTATTTTTATGCTTACGGCTGTTGTAGCTGTTAACGCCCAAGGATCGGTAATGGTATCCCAGAGTGCCGAAATTGACGCATTGGTAAATGGCAAGAAAGCACAAAAGAAGAATAATAAAAACCAAAAGAAAGTAGAGAGTCAAAACGAGAGCGCACGTCCAGCTATCAAGACGCCAGACACGAGACAGCTAACTGTTCCAAAGCTAAACGAGCATAAGCCAGAAATAGCACGCCCAGACAACAGCACCTTACAACCTGTCAGAACAAAGATTGTAAAACGTTTAGTCAGAAGACCGCACGTCCCTTCATGGGATGAGGTTGAAGACACGCGGATTGTGACCAAACGTATCAAGAAAGGTACACAGAAAGTAAGAGGCTTCCGTGTACAAGTTTATAGCGGTGGTAATACTCGTATTGCTCACCAACAAGCAGACAAGGCGGGTCAAAAAGCGAAGCAACTCTTCCCTGATCAACCTGTTTATATACACTTTTACCCACCACGTTGGATGTGTCTTGTAGGTAATTTTACCAACTACAATGCAGCAAAGAAGATTATGCGAACACTCCGAAAGGAAGGCTATCCACATGCTAACGTCATCCGAATGATGGTGAGCATTAAGACAACACAACCTGTAGATTTCTAAGGATTATTCCACCTTATTATCATAAAGAGAACCCTAACAAATACAATTAATCAGAAATCAAAATAATATGACGCCAGAAATACCATTCCGTGAAGGATTAGACGAACTTGCATCACACTACAAACAGGTGCTTACACTCTTAGGAGAAGACCCTGAAAGAGAAGGTTTGCAGAAAACACCTATGCGTGTTGCAAAGGCTATGCAGGTACTTACACGTGGTTATACACAAGACCCACATAAGGTATTGACAGATGCTTTGTTTGAAGAGAAGTACAACCAGATGGTTATTGTGAAAGATATTGACTTCTTCTCCATGTGTGAACACCACATTCTTCCGTTCTATGGTAAGGTTCATGTAGCCTATATCCCAAACGGATATATAACAGGATTGAGCAAGATTGCACGTGTTGTGGATATCTTCTCACATCGTCTGCAGGTACAAGAACGCTTAACAGAGCAGGTAATGCAGTGCATCAATGACACACTGAAGCCACAAGGAGTAATGGTTGTCATCGAAGCAAAGCACATGTGTATGCAAATGCGTGGTGTGGAAAAGCAGAATTCTATCACCACAACAAGTGCTTATAGCGGTGTATTTGAATCAAGTAAGACCCGCAATGAGTTCATGGACTTGCTGCGTGGAGAGACTAAGAGAATCTAATTTAAACACTAAGATAAACTCAAAGATTCAAAAATGAAAAGAAAAATAAATACCACTGTAGTTGTAGCCTGCGCACTTGTAATAGCATTGTTTACTGCAAATTGCTCAAAAGACAACGACATGACAGATGCTGAGAAAAATGCTATACAGGCGCTCAACAACATTGTTGGAAACTATAAAGGTAACTTGGCTGCTACTTATGGGACAACAACAACAAACTGGCAGGGAATCAATTGGACTGTAGATAAGAACTCTACCATTACAGTCAACAACTTCCCATACCAATTGTTGGCAGATGGAGTGTCAAAGAAGTCTGCATCTTCGCTATATACTACCCTCGTTAACGAGAAGCAAAGACCGCTGAAATTGTATATTACGACAGTACAACCACAAGACAATAAGGTGTTTTTCAACTTATCATCTAACTTCAAGTTTGATATTACAACAGCCAACGAAACTTATGAATTAACAGGTGCCGTTTCCTTTAACAATAAGCAGTTTAACAGTAGTTATACAATGAACAACTCTGAAATGCAAATGCAATTCACTATATATAAACTGGTGAAAATAAAAAAGGCACATGCAACTGCAATTATACAAGAGGATTTTGATACACCTGTTAGCTTCTATCTGGAAGGATATAAGATGTAAATGAAAATTTATTTCATGGGATATAAGACGAGTAGTCTACCTTTACTATAAGATAAAAACATTAAAACAAAAGTATATGAAAAAGATTATGACACTTGCAGCTATGGCACTATGCACCATCACCTTATGCCTCACAAGCTGCTCAAAAGACGATAACGGAGATAAAGAACTATCAACCGAAAAGTTCATTGAAGAACAAACAAAGATCTTAAACATCATTTCCGGCGAGTACAAAGCGCTTATTCATGCCAGCGGAAAGAATGGAGGTCTTTTTGCCTATTCAAATTTGACAATCGACAAGAACGGACAAGTAGTTTGCAAAGATTTTCCTTACGAAGCACTCGCTTTTGGAATTTCTGAGTTAGACAACAATGAAGAAGCTATCAGACTTCGTTCAGCGTTAAAAGCAGCTCCAACAGCCTCTCTTTCTTTCCGACTCTTAGGTGACCCCAAAACAAAGAATCCTGCAGATTTCTATGCACTCCCGATAATCAAAACAACCATCAAAAACGATTATGGTACTTATAACATAATCGGACACATGAAGACGGATGTCCTCAGGGCACACTATGACGCAAAGACGTCCAGCCTTACAATGACTTTTATCATCAACAAGCTGAGCAGGGTTATAGAACGCCAAGGACACTCTGAATATAAGGACCAAACAAAATTTACCCACCCTGTTGAATTTGAAATAAGTACATTAGAAAAGAAGAAATAGAATGAAGTTTATTTCATGGAATGTAAACGGGCTTCGCGCCTGTGTAGGAAAGGAATTTGAACAGCAATTCAAGGACTTAGATGCTGATTTCTTCTGCCTACAAGAGACAAAGATGCAAGCAGGACAGCTCGATATCAGTTTTCCTGGATATGAGTCTTATTGGAATTACGCAGACAAGAAGGGCTATTCTGGTACGGCAATATACACAAAGCATAAGCCATTGAGCGTGACTTATGGTATTGATATTGATGAGCACGACCATGAGGGACGTGTAATTACACTCGAGATGGAAGACTTCTACCTCGTAACTGTTTATACACCGAACTCACAGGATGGGCTTCGTCGATTAGAGTATCGTATGAAGTGGGAAGATGACTTCCAAGCCTATCTCCACAAACTCGATGAGAAAAAGCCTGTTATCGTATGTGGTGATATGAATGTTGCCCATCAGGAGATAGACCTCAAGAACCCAAAGACAAACCACAAGAATGCTGGCTTCACTGATGAAGAGCGTGAGAAGATGACCCAATTACTAAACAATGGCTTCATCGACACCTTCCGTACCCTTTATCCAGAGCAGGTTACTTATTCTTGGTGGTCATATCGTTTCCGTGCAAGAGAGAAGAATACGGGGTGGCGTATCGACTATTTCCTCATCTCAGAACGTCTCAAAGACCGCCTCGAAGATGCTAAGATTCATACAGAGATTATGGGAAGCGACCACTGTCCTGTGGAAATTATCTTGAAATAAGACAATCGTATGCACGCCCAGATAAAGACACTACTCTTGATGGCTGCTGTCATGGCAGCCATTATTGTCTATGCTGTTATCCCAACCGAGATAACAATGGGCAGCTATACTATCCGCAAGATAACGCTTGTCAACCTAAGCCGACCGCTTATTGAGAAAACAAAACAAACAAAGCATACCGCTAAAAAGGTACATCGTAACCAAACAATCCTTTTCATTGGAGACTCAATGGTGGAAGGGCTTTCACGTAGGTTGGGTGATTATGCAGGCGAAAACGGACACAAACTATATACCGTTATCTGGTATAGTTCTTCTACTGAGCGTTGGGGAACCACCCAAACCTTAGAACACTTCATTGCTGAATATAAGCCAACATACATACTCATCTGCCTTGGCAGTAATGAGCTATTTATCAACGACCTTGCCAATCGTACGCAATATGTACAACAATTAGTAAAGAAAATAGGTAATATTCCTTTCGTATGGATAAGTCCTTCTAATTGGAATGGCGATACAGGTATCAATGATGTCATTAAGGAGACTGTTGGTAAAGGACACTTCTTTGATAGTCGAAACCTCAAACTCAAACGTGGTAGCGACCACTATCATCCAACATGGGCTGCAGCAGCTTACTGGATGGACACTGCAGCTAAGTTTATAAGGAGTAAAGAGTGTGCTAATCCACTACAACTCAACAAGCCAAAAGCCCATCACAAGGCCACCAATACAAAGCTTTTGCAACCTTCTTTTGAAGGCTATTAATTAGGATTAGTCTATACAAAACGATAGATAAATGGCAAATATAACACAGTTAACGACCGCCTTATTCGAATTCTTGTCTTCACCGGACAAGGACTGGTCATTGTGTACCTTTCCATTTATGGCATCCTTCCTTCTTTTCTTTGCTATCTACATCGGATTGAACTGCTATCGTCAGACGTGGACAAAGGTTTACGTCATTGCTTTCAGTCTTTTCTTTGCTTTTAAAGCGAATGGTACACTGATGTGGCTATTGCCAATTATTACCATTAGTTCGTGGTATCTCACCCGCTTTATGATGCGATTGAAGCGTGGAAAGATACGGAAGATAGGACTGGCGATTGTCATTCTAACAGAGTTACTACCCCTACTCTACTACAAATACACCAACTTCACACTTGAGATATTCCACGAGCTGCTACGCACCAACTTCTCACCAGAGAAGATGTTACTGCCTGTTGGCATCTCTTTCTTTACTTTCCAAGCTATCAGCTATACGGTAGATATCTATAATAAACGTTATCCCAAGACTGCAGAACTGATAGATTACACTTTCTATCTTACCTTCTTCCCACTCCTCATCGCTGGCCCAATCACTCGTGCTGAGGTCTTGCTTCCACAAGTTCAGACGCAAAAAAATAATGTCAATGAGAGCCTTGTGTATAAAGGTTTATGGCTGATTATCTGCGGACTGATAAAGAAGGCACTCATCGCCGACTATATTGCACAATACAATAACATCGTTTTTGATGCACCTGCAAGCCAAAGTGGCTTTGGTAATTTGATGGGCGTATTGGGCTTTTCAGTTCAAATCTATTTCGATTTTTCGGGTTACAGCGACCTTGCTATTGGTGTTGCCGCCCTGATGGGATATGAGCTAAAAGACAATTTCAGATTCCCTTATCAGAGTCTGAACCTCACAGAGTTTTGGCATCGTTGGCATATAGCTCTCTCCACATGGTTCCGTGACTATCTTTATATCCCATTGGGAGGAAACAGAAAAGGCGAACTTCGCACCTATCTCAATAGTTTCTTAGCAATGATAGTGGCAGGTCTGTGGCATGGTGCATCATGGATGTTCATCGTATGGGGTGTACTTCATGGTATCGGACTGGTCATTCATAAGTTTTGCCGAAACAATGGATTGGATAAGATACCAGACAATAAATATACAAAAGGTATCAGCTGGTTTATTACGTTTGGCTATGTTTCCCTTGCATGGATATTCTTCCGTGCAGCGGATATGACAACTGCTACAACGTTAATAGACAACATCCTACATACTATCAGCCTCGCAGATGCCTACACCTTCCTAATGGAATACCCACTATGGCTTGCCGTTGTGATGATAAGTTTAGAACTTCATAGTATTCGAGAGACTGACTATAACTGGCTGAAAAGTAAGTTTATCCATTCTTCATGGCTTGTTAAGCTATGTATCTTTGCTGTTATTATGCAGTTAGTTATTAATCTTAGTCATCATAGTATCCAACCTTTTATTTACACACAATTCTAAGATGGTTATCAAATACAAATATAGTGGCTTATTACTCTTAGATGCGTTATTCACATCCATTCCCGTCTTCTTTTTTATATGGTTTTTCTTTGGGCACAAAGGTGTAGACGCTGCCCATCCTTTCATGCTCATTTTCGCACTCTTAATCATACTTCATACTGTTTCGTTTTGGCTTTTCAAACTTTTTGTTGCCTGCCAAAAACTATGGGAAAAAGACTATCTATCCATCAAAGGTGACCATATTTGTTTCTACGATTGTCTACGTTGCAAATATACAGAAGTAACTGCTGATGAAATAGAAGGGATAAACGACTACAATTATTACTTCGTTCCTTTCATCGTTCAGATAATTTATACAACAAAGGGAAGAATCTTCACCCTTCCAGCACTTACTAACGAAGGGCAAGAAAGGGTTACAGAAATTATTTACGACTTCCTATATCAGGCTGAAAAAGAGAAGGACGAAAGGCATACAAGCATACCCTAAAAGAAGATAAGTACAACCTATCAACTTTCCGTCTCCTCTCTTTGGTGAAACAAAACAAATGCTTTCGTGTTTCATTCACCTTCGAAAAAAGCAATAAATAAGCATTAATCGACTCTGAGCCAACTCTTTACCGACAATCACATCTACATCTATTTGTTTGGTGCGAAGCCTCCGCACCATTGGTGCTTACCACCCGCACCACACGTGCTAAGGCTCCGCACGACTCTTATTGGAAGTGTAAAATGAGGGGAAAGTTATATCTATAAGCTACAGCTTTACCGTTATGCATTGCAGGTTTCCAACCTCTTAATAATTGAAGTGCAGCAGCAACACTGCGGTTCAACTCAATATTATTTACCGTTAGAAAGACTATATCTTTCAAAGAACCATCCGTATCAACAATAAAAGAGGCGTAAATTCTCCCCACAGGAGTTGTTGCCGGGTTAAGTCCTGTATCGGAAAAATTCTGCCCAAAAGCCGCAACTAAATTTCCATCAAACTGTGGCAATATTTCTGGGAAGACAGAATCAGGTGATAAGGAGACATATACAGCCTCATTAGGAAGTTTCTTAGTGCCTGCATAAGATAATGACTGTTTCTGCCACTTCTTAAAGCTCTTAGAGAAAAGGACATCTACCATGTCATTACTTACTTCTGAATAAACTCCTCCACCGTTATCAACACCAAGGTCGAAACGTATATTCTGTCCTATCAGTGCAAACTGATTGGGCAGAAGGTCCCAATTTATAGAGTCCTCAGTATGCGTATTTGCCGTATAATCTAACAGTTCATAGAACTGATAGCGAACGTTAGGATCCTGCCACATACGTGTCTGATTAAACACATCATTCTGCGTTAAGACTTTCTTATTAATAAGGTCAAAGGTAAAATAAGAATGCTTTGCGGTAATGACACTTGTTGCATTACGCTCCTCCAAGCGGGCAAGAAAAGAAATGTATCTTCCCGGCTCCAACCAAAGACATCGTAACCCCATATCATAAAAACGCCTTTCAGCATCCGCATCATCCTTTATAGTTCGCACTTCTTTACCTAACGAAGACTCAAACTGCTTCCAACCAGTATCATAACTTTCGGAAGACTGGTTAAAGAAAAAGCTTGTAAGATAATGCTGTAGTTCTGATAGGAGAGAGCCATCCAAGCCTTTTGGCCATTCAAAATCCTTTGAGATAATCGTCAACGTATCCCCCTTCTCATACAGATGTCGAGACGACTCATAAAGCATAGCATCCTTAGATGCAATTGTTCCTGCCGACTGTCCGAATGCCATAAGACTTACAAACAGTAACAGGAACAAAGTATTAAGTCGGTTAATCATAATTTCATGAATGTTGTCTGGTGTCTCTTACTTGCTTTTTGACCCTTTGGTGTAAAAACATCATTAAGCTCCATCACACCTGAAAAGCTAATCGTCTCCTTTTCACTGGGATTAACCACTAATGAAACAGTAGCATTATTAAATACTTCAAGAACTATCTGATAGCTCTCAAAGTCGTTGCGTGTCGTCATAAAGATACGGCAACCATCCTTCATTGGTTCTTCCTTATAACTTGTTAGAGGTTCAACAAACGTTAAACCACCTCCACGTCCGTAAGGAATTTGATAAACTCTACCAAAATAAGGAAGGAAAAGTCCAACGGAATCACCACTCACTTCTAAGCCCCAATCATTCTGTAAATAGACAGCTGGACCACGCATCGGGTACATACGATCAACAAACACACGATAACGATGCTCTGCCAAATGAGCTTTCACAGCAGCCGTGCGTAACTGTTCCATCTTCTCTTTTGGTACAGGATTACCCTCAGAGTCATAATAAGTTGTAGCACAACCTACCATTAGAATGGCTACAAAAAGGAATAAAACTAAACGTTTCATTTTATACCTCACTTTCTTTTAAGTCGTTATATCATTCACCTTCCCTACACATCACCTTTAAGGCCTTGATTTCTCTGTTGTGAAGTCTTGTATCACCCATTTCTTAATGTCCAGAAGATTCTTTTTTATTCTATCTTTTCAATCTTTGGAGCCTCCATCTTATCAATAGAAGGAGATGTCTGCTTTGCTGGGATATCTGAAGAAGGTACTATATCAGGAGCAGGGGCAGGGACAGGGACAGGAGCTTCATGTTGGGTTGATAGAACCTTATCTGAAGTTGCTTTTTCCGTACCATCTTTCCCCTCCTTAGCCTTCTCGGCCTCTGCTGCTTTCTCCTCATCAGTCATCATATCCTCTTTTGAAGGCTTCATTTGTGGCCATAGATAATCACCGATAATATCAATTGTGTCTGCATCTGCATTCCGCTTCTGTACCTCTTCTTCCTCTTGTTCAGTCATAGGAGTATCATCAGCTGCAACAATAAAATTATAAATTAAGCCCAAGACGATGAGAATCGCCAGTACACAAAGAATTCTAAAGGTCAAAGACTTGGTGAATTTATGCTGTTTATTCTGATTTGACATAGTCTTTCTATTTCTCTATTCTGTTAAGAATCAATTTCTATTTTACGGAGAAACGTATTCGGTACATTCCCCTCTATCTTCTGCAAAGATAAACATTTAAAAGGAGAATGTACCGAAAGGATGGTTAAAAATATACTTTTTACTCTGAAGAACTCACTTAGAACCTCTTTGCTATTTGGGTTTCTCACAGTATTTTCATGTTTACTCTTTAATACGGATGAAAGCATTAGCAAGTATTGCTGTAAGACCACCTGTAGTGATACCACTTGAGAAAATGTTCTTGATGATATCAGGCATCTTATCAAGAATACCAGGTACCAACTCTACACTCAAGCCCATTGCAAAACTGATAGCCATCACCAATACTGCCTTACGCGTAATTTCTGTAGAGGCAATGATACGAATACCTGCAGCAGCAACAGTACCGAACATCAACAATGTTGCACCACCCAATACAGGGTCAGGGATAAGTGAGAACACCTTACCTACTACTGGGAACAATCCTAAAAGAACCAAAGCACCTGCAATGAAATAACCAACATAACGGCTGGCAACACCCGTAAGCTGTATCATTCCGTTGTTCTGAGCAAAAATGGAATTTGGAAAACTATTGAAAACTGCAGCTAAGAAAGAGTTGAAACCATCAGCAAGGACACCGCCTTGCGCTCTCTTCAAGAAGACAGGACCTTCAACTGGCTCACCAGAGATGAGCGAATTGGCTGTAATATCACCAAAAGCCTCAACAGCTGTTACGAGATAGATGAGTCCGATACCGATGATTGTACCCAAATCAAAGTTCAAACCATATTTGAAAGGAACTGGAATATTAAGGCTACCACTACCTTTGAGACTTGAAAAGTCAATCATATGGAGAGAATAAGCTGCTACACAACCTATCAATAGTCCCAACACAATGGAACCCATACGTAGGAAGCGGTTGTTTGAACGGTTGAAGAAAATAATGCTAACCAATACGAGTAAAGCAAGTCCTAGGTTCTGCATAGAACCAAATGTACCAGCATCAACGGCAGCCTGACCACCACCACAAGAGTTGATACCAGCCTTGATAAGACACATACCGATGAGAGAAACAACGATACCAGACACGAGCGGTGTGATAATCTTACGCGTGTAAGGTAGTAGGCGGCTAACAACCATCTCTACAACAGATGCAACTAAACACGCACCGAAGATGTAGCTGAGTCCCATCTCTACGTTCATCTTACCATCAATCATACCAAGCATACCAGCACCAATAATTGGACTGATGAACGAGAAAGATGTTCCTTGAATACAAAGCAGACCAGCACCAATCGGACCAAACTTACGACACTGAATAAAAGTTGCTAATCCTGAAACGAAAAGAGACATAGATACAAGGAATCCAGTCGTATCCAAATCAAACTTCAATGCCGAACTGATGATAAGTGGCGGTGTGATAATGGCTACAAAGATTGCCAACAAATGCTGCAGAGCAGCAAAAATTGTTTCACGAATTGGTGGACGATCATTCAGACCATAGATAAGTTCCTTCGACTTTTCCATTCTTTTGTTATTTAATGCTTTAAAAATTAAGGTAAACGTTGATACTTTTATAAAATGAAAAGGGCAACCTTGAGTAACCCAAAGTATAGCTTTTCTCTCCTAAAAAGTTAGGTTGACAACACTATAAAACAAGAAAGGTGGGCACACAAGCCCACCTCATTTATTTTTCTCTCATTTTAATCTCACAGTTATCAAGCGACTCGATGATAGCCAAACTCTCACAACGAACACCTGCTGCCTCAATCGCATCACGACCATGTTGGAATGCTTTCTCTATGATAAAGCCCATACCCACTAACTCTGCACCTGCCTTTTTACAAAGATCTATGATTCCTTTCGCCGCATTACCATAAGCCAAGAAGTCATCAACAAACAGCACCTTGTCGCCTTTACCGAGGTATTCTTTGGATATCACGACGTTATACTCTCTTTGTTTGGTAAACGAGAAGACGCTTGTCGAAAGCATATCGCCCATTGTCGAAGGCTTTTTCTTCTTCGCAAAGACCACAGGAAGGTCAAGCAAAAATCCCATCATAATGGCAGGAGCAATGCCACTCGCTTCAATTGTGATAATCTTGTTGATTTCTGTTGATGCATAACGGCGGATAAACTCCACACAAATCTGCTTCATCAGATTAGGATCCATCTGGTGATTAATAAACTTATCAACCTTCAAGATTCCGTCTGGGAAGCACTTTCCATCCTTTAGGATACGGTCACGTAATGCTTTCATTGTGCAATTAATCGTTTGTCTGTTTCGAGAATTAATTGCCTACAAAAGTAGTAAAAATCTCAAATATATCATGCATAAATGAAGTATTTTTCTACATCTTACCCACATAAAAGTTGATAATGACCGATTAATCCTCATTGTTACGAAAACTTTTAGTACTTTTGCACCCGTTTGTCGGTTGGGGAAAGCTCTCCTTTCCGACGTTTTCTTTAATTATATTATGTACAAACCAACATTTCAAAAGCGCAGCGTTCTGAAGTTTAAACACTTCACTAACCATGGCTATTCGCTCTTTTCTGTTCTTGGGAAAGAGGTTCTGATTGGTGTACTGAGCGTCGCTACCTTGCAAAATGCTACTGCCAAGGGCATTAGTATTGAAACAGAGAAGGCAGAGACGGACTCAACTATCACCAACAGAGGCATCATGATGGAGGAAGTGAACGTCACTGGAACGCGAGCACCGCTGACAGTTAGTCAGCAAGCGAGAATGGTAACTGTACTGAGTCGTGAAGACATTCAGGCGGCTCCAGTACAAAGTGTAAACGATTTGCTAAAGTATGCCGTCGGTGTTGACGTCCGCCAGAAAGGTCCTTTAGGAGCCTTGACTGACGTGAGTATCCGAGGTGGCAACTCAGAACAAATCACTATCCTCCTCAATGGTATCAACATCTGTGATGCACAGACAGGACACAACTCCTTTGATTTCCCTGTTGACATTAGTGAAATCGAACGAATAGAAGTCCTTGAGGGTCCAGCAGCCCGCGTTTATGGTACATCTTCTTTATTAGGTGCTATAAACATCGTAACCCGAACTCCACAAAAGACAAGTCTATCTGCCCATGTTGAAGGTGGCTCCTACGGCTATCTCAGCGCTGGCGTGCGTGGTAACATTGCTTCTAAAAAGCATTGGAACAATCAGTTATCAGCTTCTTACACTCGCAGCGATGGATACCTTCGTAACAAGGCAGGTAATCTAAACGCTGATTATCGTACAGCAAAAGTCTTTTATCAAGGTAACTATACGGATGAAGACATTGCCGTTCGCTGGCATACAGGTATGAGTGTGAAAGACTTTGGTTCAAATACTTTCTATTCGGCAAAGTACGATGACCAGTTTGAACACACTTTCAAGACCTTTACAGCCATTCAGGCTGAGAACCTACGGGGCCGTTTCCACATTCGCCCTTCTATCTATTGGAACCGAAATATGGACCGCTTTGAACTCTTCCGTGGCGCATCCAATAAGTATCCTTTCAACTATCACCGCACTGATATCTATGGTGTAAACCTCAATGCATACTTTGATTGGAATCTTGGACGTACTGCCTTCGCTGCCGAACTACGCAATGAAGACCTCGTAAGTGGTAACCTTGGTGAACCTCTTTCACGTCCAAAACATATCCATGGAACAGATAGAGACTATACTGTTGGACTGAACCGTACGAATATTCAGTTTGCACTTGAGCATAACATTATCCTTGATCGCTTCACCCTCTCAGCGGGTCTGACTGCCGTTAAAAACAGTCAAGCTGATATGCCAATGCATGTTTACCCTGGACTGGATGCAAGCTATCGTATAGGAAACGCCTGGAAGTTATATGCTTCCTATAATTCATCCCTCCGTATGCCGTCTGTAACAGAGTTGTTCTACTCAGTTGGTGGTCATAAGGCAGACAAACATCTTCGCCCAGAAGAACTTTCAGCATTCGAAACGGGTGTGAAATATGACAACAAGGGCGTCACTGCCAAGGCAAGCATTTACTGGAACAACCATAAAAACCTTATCGACTGGATCAGTGATGGCACATTAGATGCTAACGGAGCAGTGCTATGGAAGAGTGTAAACTTCGGAAAGATAAAGCACTTCGGAACGGAGGCTTCCCTCGATTTCGACTTCTATCAGATTCTTCCATCACAAAAGTTCTTCAAGAAGTTTGGTGTAGCTTATAGCTATATTCACCAGAAGAGGATTGATGATCAAGGCTATGTAAGCAAATATGCGTTGGAATATCTGAAAAATAAGTTTGTTAGTAATCTCCAGTTGAACCTCTGGCGCAATCTTGACCTTGGCATCTACTATCGCTTCCAACATCGTATGGGCAACTATATTGATACAAATAACCAACGACAAAGCTATAAGAGCTATGGCGTTGTTGATAGTCGTATGACTTGGAATGCAAAGAAGTGGACTGCATACGTTGAAGCAAACAACCTATTTGGTACCCATTACGTTGACTATGGCAATGTTTCACAGCCAGGCGCATGGATCGTTACTGGCGTCAGTTTCAACCTTTAACGAATTATTTTCATGAAAATAAATATTTTTCTTCACGATAATAAATATTTACTTTCATACAAAAAAAGAATTATCATCACGTAAATAAATCATTATCTACGTGATGATAATTCTTTTATAAATAATCAGTCGGAGTCGTAAAGATATTCATTTTACAGCCCGAAGAGCATCAATTAGAATCTATCTTACGTTTACCGCAACCCCACGACGTTGCATATCATCTGTCAACGGACGAACTCGCTTGAGGAACTCCTTATAACTTCTACGTTCTGGTACACTCCAACCTGCCTCAGCCAAAGCGGCTGCACGCGGGAATGCTTGATAATAAATTCGTTCTGTTGAATTGATACATTCACTCCAAAGCGTTCCACTCACTCCGAGCAGATTATCACGAACAAAGACGTTATCCTGTCCCCACGCTGGGTCAAGACGATAAGTCTGCTCAAGCGTAGTGACCGGCATTCCCCAATTCTTCTCTGGCATATCGCCACGATTCTGTGGATAGTCAAGGTAGCAGTGCTCACCTGGACAGAGCATTATCTTTGCCTTATTGCGTACAGCTGCATCAATAGCCGTCTTCGTCAAGCCATGTCGCCACGCATAAACAACACAGCCAGGTTGTATTGTCTTGAACTCTTGCTCATACCAATACATAGGCGTCTTTCCCAATGATTGAAGCTTATGAATCACAAGATCGAAGAGATATTGTTGTAACTGCCAGTTCTCCGTATAGCCTTCCTTCTTCTTCAATGCCGTACAAGCAGCGCAATCCGTCCAAGCACCCAAAGGTGGCTGTCCTGCCTCATCGCCTCCCAAATGAACGTAGGGTGCTGGGAACACATCGGCTAACTCAGTAAGGACATTATCGAGGAATTCATAAACAAAGGGTTCCGCAGGACAAAGTAACTCATTGCTCACACCACAGGTCAAACGAATAGGCACAGGCTTCTTGGCACAAGACAACTGTGGGAAACAATGAACGGCAGCCACTTCATGGCCTGGAAGTTCAATCTCAGGGATTACCATAACATGGTACTGGGCTGCGAAACGAACCAATTCGCGCATCTGGTCTTGTGTATAATAGCCGCTGATACGCTCAGGCATATCATCCATTCCAACACGATCAGCCGCCTTTTCAATTAGTTCTGGGAATTTCTTTATCTCTATACGCCATGCCTGATCATCAACCAAATGAAGATGAAGCGCATTAAACTTATAGCGTGCCATCTCAACGACAAAGCCCTTCAAGTCATCAAACGGAATAAAATGACGCACTGGGTCGACCATTAATTCACGGATTGCCGTACGTGGTTCGTCTGCAATATTGAGCGCAGGAATCTTCACTGAACGTAATGAAACACCATTACCAATACAGAGTTGTTCGAGTGTCATCAGTCCATAAAACACGCCGGTTGCTGTGCGTCCTTTGATTGTTACTCCCTTATCATTGACCTGCAAGGTGTAAGCCTCATCATTGGTAAGCGACTTATCAAGTGCTAGACGCACCATCGGACCTATTTTACGTCCCTTCTTATATGCTGTTCGCTCACCAAGGATACGCTCAGCTTGCATCTTTTCATTACTCAATTCCTGTGGAGCCTCTACTCCAACAACATCCTTCCATTCGAGAGGAAGACTATTTTTGTAAACTTCCAACTTGAGAGGACGAGGTACAAGGAGATTCTCTGGGTCGCATACATTCTCCATTTCATGACGTGAGAAGAAATTACGCCAGCCCGGTGCGTTACGATATGCCTTCTTGGCTTTAGCAGGAAAGATAAGTTTCACACGGCTAAGATCTATACCATCAAAAGCATTGTCAGCACAAAAAGGAGGAACAACAGCCAAAAGACGAACTTCACGGAGTCCACGACAATTAGCAAAAGCGAAAGCACCTATCCGTGTAGAACCGTCAAAAGACAGTTCTGTCAACTGACGACATCCATTAAAAGCTGATACATCTACCACACGCGTAGTTGCTGGGAAATGTAATTTTCCACTGATTCCGTCACAAGCAAAAAACGCTTGCGTACCGATAGAATCAAGTTTTGGGGGAAGTATAAGCGACGTAAGACGGTGACAAGAGTGCATTGCATTGCGAGGAATCACCTTACAGTCTGTCTGTGATAGGTCAAGTACAGTTTCTTGCACCTTCACATCGCGCAAAGTTCTGAAGTTCTGTGCATTTACCATCTGACCTGACAGAAAACAGGCAAAGATCAACGCCACGCCCTTTCCTACATATCCTTTCCAATAAGATGAGCCATTCAATGCGTTTTTTATATGAATAAACTGCAGAGAATCCTGCAACAGACTTGCCCAAGGGGTTACGCTCATTGTAGCCATTTTGTTTGTTATTATTTATGTAATATGATAGATTTTGGTTTTATTATCTTTACAGATGTAGCAAAGATACGAATAAGATTTGATATACAAAGATTTTCTACCATCATACTTTTCATACATCAAAAGTTTTGTCGTGTTTATTCCATAGACATAAAAGTACAAAAAGACAACATGCTGTTGATTACTAATTGCAACGAATTAAGATGAATGTAGATGCTTAACTGAATTCTGACAAATGATTGGAAGGATGAATGACAAGTGTTTTGAGGAACGCATTGCGAAACCTTCCTTAACTAGGAAGTGTGTTGAGTAGCATAAAAAGTAAGAGACTCTACATTTCAAAACTACTTTTTAGCTCAAAACAATGAGAGGACATCTAAGCCTGCATACACAACTAACTGCTGTACAATTATCAAAAAAAAAAACAATAAAGAAACTTGTTGTAGCCCTTATTGTCGTTATTTTTCTGTCGGGATGACCAGACTCGAACTGGCGACCACTGGTCCCCCAGACCAGCATTCTAAACCTACTGAACTACATCCCGTTCCGTTTAAAGCAATGCAAAATTAGTTACTTTCCATCATATTAGCAAACTTTTGGACTTCTTTTTATTCTATACCAAGTTTATTTTGTAATTTTGTCGTATCATTAATCTGCACTAAATATACATGCAATACATCATAACATGCCCCGAACATATTGATACTTCTATCATGCTTCCAGCCTCAAAAAGTATCAGTAATCGTGCACTGATTATCCAGGCACTCACAAGGGGAGGGATGATGCCTGAGAACCTATCAGATTGTGATGATACGGAGGTCATCATTCGCGGGCTGAGTCATCAATCAAATGTTATCGACATCAAAGCTGCAGGGACAGCAATGCGCTTTATGACTGCTTACTTAAGTGTAACTGATGGCGAATATACAATCACTGGCACAGAACGAATGAAACATCGCCCGATTGGTATCCTTGTAGATGCACTACGATATTTAGGAGCAGATATTGAGTATGTTGGAGAGGAAGGTTATCCCCCACTCCATATCTGTGGCAAACAACTTGACGGAGGAACATTAGAAATTCCGGGTAACGTCAGTTCACAGTATATTTCTGCACTACTGATGATTGCACCTGTCCTGACAAAAGGTTTAGAATTGCGATTAACGGGTAACATCATTTCCCGCCCCTACATTGACCTCACGCTACATCTTATGCATGAGTTCGGTGTATCAGCAGAATGGTCAGATTTTGATACTATCAGCGTGAGCCCACAGGTTTACCAGCAACACACCTACATCATAGAAAGTGACTGGAGCGCAGCCAGCTACTGGTATGAAATTCTTGCACTCAAAGATGATCAGACTTCAAAGGTTGTTTTGCAAGGATTGAAAGATGGTTCTCGACAAGGTGACTCTTCGGTACGATATATCTTCTCACTATTGGGTGTCAAGACAAGTTTCAACAAAGATGACGTTCATAGATTGTCAGAAGCGATATTAACACGCCATTCACGGATGCTGAACAGGATGGAGTATGACTTTACCAATCACCCAGACTTAGCTCAGCCACTCATTGCAGTCTGCGCAATACTCGGAATACCCTTCCACTTCACAGGCTTAGGGAGTTTGAAAATTAAAGAAACAGACCGCATGGACGCTATGAAGCGAGAGATGGAGAAGTTAGGCTATCTACTTCATGAAGATAATGGCACCATCTTATCATGGGATGGCGAACGCTGTGAGCCGATGTCACAACCTATCATTGACACCTACGAAGACCATCGAATGGCAATGTCGTTTGCACCACTCGCTATCAAATTGGGTGAGATACACATCAATAACCCAGAGGTTGTGTCTAAATCTTACCCTCACTATTGGAACGATTTACGTAAGGCTGGTTTCCATATAGAACAAGTGGATTAACCCAATCCTACAGTCGCACAAACAATAAAATAAAATAAAGGATGAATATATTCTTCATTGGCATTGTTTCTCTCTTAATCTTAGCTATTATTGCAGCAATAGCAACAAAACTTACCAAGAAGAAAGCTGGTGAGCCTGATGTTGTAATGTCTGCCTCTGGCGACTGTTCTTCCTGTGATGGAACCGACGATAAATGTGAGCAGGTATGTATGATGGAAGCCGCTATAAAAGACATAGAATACTATGACGATGAAGAACTCGACCGCTTTCGTGGGAGGCAGTCAGACCAATACACCGATGAGGAGGTAGAAGAGTTTGCGACTGTCCTCTATACGATGCGGCCTAATGAAGTAAAAGGTTGGAACAGAAGCCTCATCCTTCGCGAAATCAACATTCCAAATCAAATTAAAGATGAGTTGATAGCCATGATTGAAGATTAAGTCTGATATCAACCACTGTTTGAAGACGCTTACTTTTGTACAGAACATCAAAGAAAACGTGAAGAAAAAAATCGAAAGACATATTATCTTCTCTCTGTTGACAATCAGTGTCCTAGGAATTATTAGTTGCTCAACAAAGAATAACACCTCGCAGACGCGTTGGTGGCATGCCTTCAATACCCGTTATAATGTTTACTATAACGGGGCTCAAGCATATATTGATGGGTCATTAGAGAAAGAGAATGGAAACAAGGATAACTTCACAGAACTCATCCCACTCTATACGGTCGGCAATAAGAACAGCCGTGACTTAGGAAAAGGGAACTACGATAGAGCTATAGAAAAAGCTGAAAAAGCCATTGCAAAGCACAGCATAAAGAAAAGACCAGAGTGGACTAAGAGTAGAAGAAAGACTGAAAAGGATATTGAGTGGTTATCACGCGGTGAATACAATCCTTTTCTTTGGAAAGCGTGGATGCTTATGGGACGTTCACAGTTTCACAAAGGAGCTTTCGAAGAGGCTGCTGCAACCTTTGCTTATATGAGTCGTCTATACAAAGGACAACCGGCTATTTATGGGAAAGCAAGAGCCTGGCTGGCTAAATGTTACATAGAACAAGACTGGCTCTATGACGCTGAAGACATCATCCGCAACATGCAACGTGACTCGTTGGATTGGCGAGCGGTGAAAGAATGGGACTATACTTATGCTGATTATTACCTACATACAGGTGAGTTGGAAAAGGCTGTACCTTATCTTCAAAAGGTCATCAAGCATGAAATGCGTAAGAAGCAGAAGGCTCGTGAGCTCTATCTGCTCGGACAAGTATTGGGTTCACTCGGCAGGAATGAGGAGGCGTACAAAGCTTTCCAACGAGTTATTCGTACGAATCCTCCCTACGAATTAGACTTTAATGCACGTATTGCACAGACGGAAGTTACTGCTAAGGGACAGACTAAGAAGATGATTAGCAAGCTCAAGCAAATGGCGTCTTCAGACAATAATAAGGAGTATCTTGATCAGGTGTATTATGCAATGGGTAACATATATCTTGCAACACGAGATACGCTTGCAGCCATAAACGCATACGAGCAAGGAAACAAGAAAGCGACAAGGAGTGGTATTGAGAAGGGTGTGTTACTACTCCATCTCGGCGATCTCTACTGGGCAAAAGAACGCTTTGGTGATGCAAAACGATGCTATGGAGAGGCCATCGGACTACTCGATAAGGATCGCAAAGATTATGAACAGCTATCTGAACGTTCAAAGATATTAGATGAATTAGCACCCTATACGGACGCTGTTCAGCTTCAAGATTCTCTTCAATATCTTGCAAAATGTTCAGAACAAGAACGTAACGCAGCTATTGATCGTGTCATCTCTGCCTTGAAGAAGAAAGAGAAAGAAGAGCGCAATAGGCAAGATCCATTGAACAATGGACAGCAACAAGGGATGAATGGCGACTTTGGGAATGACAATCTTGGTATGCCTAAATCTGTAAATAACAGACAAGGGCAAGACAATACATGGTATTTCTATAATCCAACAGCGGTTCAGCAAGGTAAGATTACTTTCCAACAACTATGGGGTAAACGAGAGAATATTGATAACTGGCAACGAATCAATCAAAGTGTTGTGGGTAAAATAAGCAATGCAAATAGACCATTTGAACTCACAAACGAGCAAAGAGATTCTATCATGCGTATTGAGGCACAGCAGGATTCTATCAAACAATCAACGGATTCTCTTAAAAATGACCCACATAAACGTGAGTATTACCTGTCACAGATTCCTTTCACTGCAGAACAGTTAGCGCAAAGTAACAAGATTCTTGAAGACGGACTACACCATTCTGGTGTTATCTTTAAGGACAGACTTGACAACCTTCGCCTAGCAGAAAAAGCTTTGCGACGGGTCAGTGATAACTATCCTGATTACGAACAGATGGACGATGTATATTATCATCTCTATCTTCTTTACATGCGTAAGAACGAACCACAGCTTGCAGAGAACTATGTCACACAACTAAGTCAGAAGTATCCTAAGAGCAAGTGGACAGCTCTTCTTACCGATCCATACTATAAGCAGAATCTTCGATTTGGCGTACAGATAGAGGATTCACTCTATGCTGCAACCTATGAAGCTTTCAAACAAGGACGATATGGTGAGGTCGCAGCTAACACTCGCATCTCTGATTCACGCTTCCCAATGGGTGCCAATAGGGATAAGTTCCTCTTCATTGGAGGCTTAGGGAAACTGAATAATGGCGATCCTACGGGTTGTGTCAATGACATGAAAGAGGTTGTACAGAAGTATCCTAACAGTCGTATAAGCGAGATGGCGGGTATGATTGTTAATGGTGTGCAAGCTGGAAAGAAGCTACGTGGAGGTAAGTTTGACCTTGACGACATATGGAGCTATCGTGCAAACGTAATGAAAGATAGCGATAGCATACAACAAGCTAAGCTTTCTTCAGAACGTGACATAGATTTCAAGTTCATGCTGGTCTATCATCCCGACTCTCTGAAAGAGAACAAGTTGCTATTTGAGTTGGCACGATTCAACTTTACAAACTTCCTCGTCCGTAATTTTGAAATTGAGATAGAAGACCTCAATGGGATGCATCTAATGCAAGTATCGGGTTTCCGTAGCTTCGATGAGGCTTATCAATATGCACGTCAACTATTTGCCTCACAGACGGTTGTACAGCAGACGGATAAGGGGACAAAGGGTGTCATCATCAGTGACAAGAACCTTAAATTGATTGGAACAATATATAGTTTCAAGGATTATGAGGCTTTCTATGCAAAGCATTTTGCCCCTATCGTTGTGACAAAGAGATACCTACTTAGTGAACCTGCAGAAGTTGCAAACCCACGCGAACGTGACATACAGCAAGAGATAGAACAGAAGCATGCAAATGATCCAGACCTATACCCTGATACACAAGACATGCCTGTTGACAATACAATAACCTTCCCTGATGAAGATATGAAGTCAACAAAAACAGAACAAAAGATAATTGAACAAAACAGCAACATCTTTGAGATTCCTGTAGAGAAAAAGAAAGCTTCAACAGAAGGCAAGAAGTCAACGACGGAGAATAAGCCAGTGATAGAAGAAGAGAAGCCGATAAAGGAGGAAAAGAAGTCTGTACTTGACGACAACAGTACATATTTCATTCCAGAGGAAGAGCCTACAAAACCTGCTACTCCTGTTACACCGAATAAGACAACTACGCCGATCACCCCAAACAAAACGGCAAAACCAGCAGTTCCTGTTAGGCCTACAACACCAGCAAAGACAACAGAATCGATGCCTTCAGACAGGCCTACAAAGCCTACTACAGCAAAGCCGAAACAGCCTTCTACACAGAAGTCACAGACTACACCGATACAAAAGAAGAAGGCATCGGATGATGGTCCAATTATCTACTTTGGTGATGACGTTCCTCAACAGAACAAGACAAACAACAAAAATAATAAAAAGAACCAGCCTATCCAGAACGATATCGAAGATGAATATTACGATTTGGAAGGCTTTTAAGGAAAGGAGAAATTCGCTATGAGCAATGGATTGTTACTTTGGGTAGATGATGAGATTGAGTTGCTAAAGGCACACATTATCTTCCTTGAGAAAAAAGGATACGAAGTGGTAACGGTTAGCAATGGTGCAGATGCCATCGACCAATGCCAAACACAAACATTCGACCTCGTTCTTTTGGATGAACAGATGCCAGGATTATCTGGCTTAGAGACATTACAACGTATTAAGGAGATTCAACCAGCCACACCGATTGTTATGGTAACGAAGAGTGAGGAGGAAGATATTATGAATCAGGCTATCGGTGCAAAGATTGCCGATTACCTTATTAAGCCTGTTAATCCTAATCAGATTCTCCTTACTTTGAAGAAGAATATCCACCAAAAGGAGATTGTCACTGAAGTGACACAAAGTGGTTACCAACAGAACTATCAACAGATTGCAATGCAGATAGCCGACTGTCGCACTTTCAATGATTGGAAGGAAGCCTATCGTAAACTAGTACACTGGGAACTGGAACTAAGCAGTGCAGATAGCAATATGACTGAGATGCTAAAGATGCAGAAGGAAGAAGCCAACAATGGTTTTGCTAAATACATTGCGAAGAATTATCTGAACTGGGTAGCACCACAAGACAACAAGATAAACAATAGCTTCTCAAAACTGGCTGGACAAAACAAGAAGCAGCAGACTAACAACGACGAGGATCGCCCAATGCTTAGCACGGATATCTTCAAAAACAAAGTATTCCCACTCATCGACAAAGGTGAAAAGGTTTTTCTTATCGTTATTGACAACTTCCGACTTGATCAGTGGCGAATCCTCTCAAAAGAGATTGGTGACATGTTTGATATTGAAGAAGACCTCTACATGAGTATTCTGCCGACTGCCACACAATATGCTCGCAACGCTATCTTTAGCGGTCTAATGCCAAAGCAAATAGCAACGATGTTTCCAGAACTATGGGTAGATGAAGACGAGGAAGAAGGTAAAAACCTCAACGAAGAACCGCTCATACAAACCCAGATTGAGCGTTATCGTCGTCATGACAAGTTCTCTTATTATAAGATTAACGACTCCGTTGGCGCTGATAAGTTCATGCAACAATATAATAATCTCTCACAGAACGACCTCAATGTCCTGGTTGTTAACTTCATCGACATGCTTTCTCATGCACGTACCGAGATGAGAATGATTCGCGAGTTAGCTAGTAACGAGAGTGCATATCGATCTATCACACTCAGTTGGTTCCAGCACAGCGTTCTCGCAGATATCTTTAAAGAGTTAGCACAGTCAGACTATAAGGTCATCCTTACGACTGACCATGGTTCTATCCGTACTACCAATCCTGTGAAGATTATCGGTGACCGAAACACGAACACTAATCTACGCTATAAGTTAGGAAAGAACCTCAACTACGATGCACGGCAGGTGTTCGCAATTAAAAATCCGCATCTGGCACAATTGCCTGCACCAAATCTTAGCACAAGCTATGTCTTTGCTACTGGAGATTCGTTCTTCGCCTATCCAAATAATTATAACTACTACGTCTCTTACTATAAAGATACTTTCCAGCATGGAGGTATATCTATGGAGGAGATGATTGTTCCGATAGTGACACTCAGTCCGAGAAAGAGGTAAAAGAAAACCCCTCAAGCTCACAAAGGAGACTTGAGCCCCCAAAAAACACTGAAGAAGACACTGCAGAAGAGTTTCTTTATAAGGAAAAGAAGAAATAACAAAACAAGTTTTGGTTGATAAAGAAGTGTTCGAACATGGCTGTCTATAAAGTTTTCTATGACTTATAAGAGTCTATAAAAAATCGAACAAATCACAACCACCGACACATAAATCAAAATAAAAAGAAGACAATATGGAAATTGCAATCAAAAGCCTCGAAACCATCCACGAGGCAGCCAAAGAGTTCGTTAAGGGGATGGGTGATGGAAAGGTATTCGCTTTCTACGGAAAGATGGGTGCTGGAAAGACTACTTTCATCAAAGCGCTTTGTGAGGTCTTAGGAGTGGAAGATGTTATCACCTCTCCGACCTTCGCCATCATTAATGAATATACTGACGGTAATGGAAACCCAATCTATCATTTCGACTTCTACCGTATCAAGAAATTGGAAGAGGTATATGACATGGGATATGAAGACTACTTCTATAGCGGCAACCTCTGTCTGCTTGAATGGCCAGAGTTGATTGAAGACATCCTTCCTGAGAATGTTATCAAGGTTACCATTGATGAGCAACCTGATGGTACTCGTAAACTAAGTTGCTAACGGAAAAGAGTGGTAGCTACGCCCGCATGTACAGATGCGAGATATTTCTTCATACGTTACAACTTTGGAATAAAAAGAGTTCTCAAAGAAGGAAGAAATTATCACCTAAAACGCAAGATTAGTTGAAGTTTAAGTTGCTGTCATTTTTAACATTTCACGCATCTCACTGAGACATAGAGCGTTAATCGACTATCAAAATAACAGGAATGACAGGAAATTAAGTTTATGGATTACTCGGTAAAATGAAATCAACTCATTGATGAAGACCTTTTCCAATCTTTTTCTTGTATATGATTGATGGGAGTTATCTCGTGAGTTTAGAACTTTGTAAAAAGGGCAGATTTAGTTACTCTAATTCAATTATGATTGAGTATCCATATAAGAGAAAAAACAAAAATATAGGACAAATCAAGTGGATTTGTCCTATATTTTTATATCTTATCTAACGTTCATCTTTATTATGATTCGGTGTCTTCAACCTCTGTGAAGTCAACATACTCGCCCTCACTATCTGGAATAATCTGTTTATGACGTTCTTTCATTGAGCGATTATCAATAATCGTATTCTCATTGGAGCTTGGTTCTTGATATTGATTACCATTAGGATTAAACTGACGACGTGCACGTGTTATCTGCTTATAGAATACGTAAACCACCCATAAAATAAGTGCTAAAAACACTATAAAGATGAAGAATGCAAACTTTAGAATAAAAGCGATAATTGACATAGCTTTGAATTAAACTCCTTACTTCTGTGTAGGAGATTGTTTTACGATAGCTGATAGTATCACATACCAAGCAATGATAATCGCAAATGATGAGATACCAAAGATAAGAATCAGCGGAATACAGGTTGACAGGAAGACGTACTTCACCTCATTACCCTTAAAGCCCCAATGCTTGAATTTTAATGCAAACATAGGAATCTCTGACACAAGCAGCCATGAACTAATTAGGACACCTGCAAGAATAAAGAATAAAGCCCATGAATGATTTTCCAACTTATCTCCTAAGCCAACGAGTAGTGAGCCCCAGAAGAGCGCATTGGCTGGTGTCGGCAATCCTATAAAACCTAAAGCCTGTCGTTCATCAAGATTAAACTTGGCAAGGCGCAATGCTGAAAAAGCTGCCATGACGAAGGCTACATAAGGTAAATAGTCGCGCAAAGGCTCAAGGAATGTGGGATAAGCCATCACGTGTAGTTGTGAAAAGATAATCGTTGAAGGGGCCAAACCGAATGTTATCACATCTGCCAAAGAGTCTAACTCCTTACCGATAGGTGAACTCACATGCAGTAAGCGCGCCACCATTCCATCAAAGAAATCAAAAACAGCACCAATAATTATCAACAATAACGCCATCTCTATGTTACCTCCAAAGGCAAAGCCCGTGGCTATACTACCAGAGATTAAGTTACAACAAGTAATGCTGTTAGGAATATGCTTCTTCATCTTTATTTGTTATTTGGCTTCAGTTTTGCAATAACCGTTTGGTCACCCATTGTTGCCTGTCCCATTTTCACACATACCTCCGAGCCTACTGGCAGGAAGATATCAACACGACTACCTAACTTAATGAAACCAAGATGCTCATCAATATAACAATCCTCACCAGGCTTAGCATAGGTTACGATACGACGTGCCATAGCACCCGCAATCTGTCGGCAGAGTACATCAGTGCCATCAGGAGTTGTGATGATAGTGTCAGCATGCTCATTCTCCTCACTTGCCTTAGGAAGCCAAGCTTTATGAAAGTTACCATCGAAGTGTTGAACCGACTTTACGACTCCATCAACTGGGAACCAATTAGCATGCACATTCCATAAACTCATAAAGATGGAGATCATCAATCTGCGATCGTGGAAATATTCGTTTTCATCAACTTCTTCTATCACTACAATATGTCCATCAGCAGGTGCTACAACGATGCCTTCTGTATCTTCACTTCCAAAATAGCGAATAGGACACCGATAAAAGTTAAGAACTATACAATATATAGTACCGAACACTACTGCAAAAATCCAAAATGGTATCTTAGATGGAACTGCAAACCAAAGAATCAAGGCGATAAGAACAAGACTTATAGCTCCATAGAGCAATGTATTTGTTCCCTCGTGATGGATTCTAATCTTTTTGAGTTTCTTTTTTATTTTCCCCATGGTCGATAAACGACGTATTTGTTTTGTTGCAAAGGTACTTCTTTTTTGTCATTTCCACAAATTTTCACTCTCAATCTTTTGCCATATCGGCTTTTCATAGTAACTTTACAGCTCAAAAACGCATAAGTTCAATGGAAGATTACGTACATTTACACGTCCACACAAATTATTCTATTCTCGATGGTCAGTCAAAGGTAACACGCCTTGTTGACAAGGCTATTGCAGACGGAATGAAGGGTATGGCGATAACTGACCATGGTGTAATGTTTGGCATAAAAGAGTTTGCTGATTATTGTGCTAAGGTCAATAAAGGTAGGAAAGAGAAGGGCGAAGAACCTTTCAAACCTATCTTTGGTTGCGAAATGTATGTAGCCCGTCGCACAATGCATGATAAGGACAAGAGCATGCATGATAATTCAGGCTACCACCTTATCGTATTGGCAAAGAACTATACAGGATACAAGAATCTTATTAAACTTGTATCTAATGCGTGGGTAGATGGTTATTACTATCGTCCCCGTACAGACCGTGAGCAGCTTGAGAAGTATCATGAAGGACTGATTGTGTGTACAGCTTGTATTGCAGGTGAAGTTCCTAACAAGATTATTCATGATGATATCGAGGGGGCAAGAGAAGCTTGCGAATGGTATCATCGTGTCTTTGGAGATGATTTCTACCTTGAGTTGCAACGTCATGAAGTAAAAGACCCAAGTCTGATGGCCAACCGTGAGGCTTATCCTCTACAGCAGAAAGCCAACAAAGTGCTCATGGAGTTTGCACAGGAGTATGGTATAAAGATAGTATGTACCAATGACTGTCACTTTGAAGATAAGGAAACAGCCGAGGCACATGACCACCTGCTCTGTCTTTCAACGAATGAAGATTTGGATGACCCAAAGCGTATGCGCTACTCAAAACAAGAGTGGTTCAAAACACGTGCAGAGATGAATGAGATTTTCTCAGACATCCCAGAAGCAATGACAAATACGCTGGAGATTCTTGATAAGGTAGAGACCTACAATATTAATCATGGTCCTATCATGCCTTTCTTCCCTATTCCAGAAGACTTTGGAACAGAAGAAGAATGGAAAAAGAAGTTCAGCGAAGAAGATATATACAAGGAGTTTACAACGGACGAGAACGGAAATAATCCGCTATCACCTGAAGAAGGACAAGCCGTTATCGACCGTTTAGGTGGCTATGAGAAGATATATCGTATTAAGTTTGAAGCTGATTACCTTGCAAAGTTAGCCTATGATGGTGCTAAAAAGCTGTATGGCGAACCACTATCTGATGAGGTTGACAGCCGCATCCGCTTTGAGTTGCATGTCATGAAAACGATGGGTTTTCCTGGTTACTTCCTTATAGTACAAGACTTTATCAATGCGGCAAGAGAAGAATTAGGCGTAATAGTGGGTCCTGGTCGTGGCTCGGCGGCAGGCTCTGTTGTGGCTTATTGCCTTGGTATCACGCTGATTGACCCATTGAAGTACGACCTACTTTTTGAGCGTTTCCTCAACCCTGACCGTGTCAACCTCCCCGATATTGATACCGACTTTGATGATGATGGACGTGGACGAGTGTTGCAGTGGGTCATGGATAAGTATGGACACGAAAACTGTGCACATATTATTACCTACTCTACGATGGCTACAAAGAACTCCATTAAGGACGTTGCCCGCGTAGAGAAACTACCATTAGATGTCTCTAATGCCCTTTGTAAGGCGATTCCTGAACGATTACCTGATGGCATGAAGATGAACTTAACGAATGCCATCAAGTGCACTCCAGAGTTGCAGAACGCAGAGGTCAGTGAAGACATAAGGGAGCGCAATACTATTAAATACGCTAAGATGCTGGAGGGAACAGTGCGCGGAACGGGTATCCATGCCTGTGGATTCATTATCTGTCGTAACCCTATTGATGAATGGGTACCTATCTCTACGGCAACAGACCCAGACTTCCCAGAGAAGAAGGTACCTGTAACTCAGTATGATGGTCACGTGATCGAATCTACTGGTCTTATCAAAATGGACTTCCTAGGACTGAAAACTCTCTCCGAGTTAAAGGAGGCTTGCAAGGTTGTTAAGCAGACAACTGGTGACGTGATTGACCTTGAGAAGATTCCTATTGATGACGAATTGACCTACCAACTCTATCAACGTGGACAGACCGTTGGTACTTTCCAGTTTGAGTCGGCAGGTATGCAGAAGTACCTCCGGGAGCTTCATCCAACTGTGTTTGAAGACCTTATCGCCATGAATGCGCTCTATCGTCCAGGTCCAATGGACTATATCCCAGACTTTATCAAGCGTAAGCATGACCCATCTTTGGTGAAGTACGACATCCCATGTATGGAGAAGTACCTCAAAGACACATACGGTATCACAGTCTATCAGGAGCAAGTAATGCTCTTGAGTCGCCAGTTGGCGAACTTTACACGTGGTGAGAGTGATGCCCTTCGTAAGGCGATGGGTAAGAAGATGAAGGCTATCGTTGACAAGATGAAGCCTAAGTTCATTAAGCAAGGACAAGAGAACGGACACGACCCACAAGTTCTTGAGAAGATATGGAGCGACTGGGAGAAGTTTGCCAGCTATGCTTTCAATAAGTCACATGCCACTTGCTACTCATGGGTAGCTTATCAGACAGCCTACATGAAGGCGCATTATCCAGCCGAATATATGGCTGCGTTGATGACACGTCGCTTCAGTCAGATTACCGAAATCACAAAGTTGATGGAGGAATGTAAGGCATTGAAGATTGCAACCCTTGGTCCTGATGTCAACGAGAGTCAGATTGGCTTTGGTGTGAATAAGCATGGTGAGATTCGCTTCGGACTCTCTGCTATCAAGGGAATGGGGGCAAGTGCGGCTGATAGTATTGTACGTGAACGCACGGAGAATGGTCCTTATAAGGATATATATGACTTTGCTGAGCGTGTCGACCTCAGTAATGTAAACCGCAAAGCATTTGAAAGTTTAGCTTATAGTGGTGGTTTCGACAGCTTCGGTTTACAGCGAGAACAATACTTTGCAGTCACTGCAAAGGGTGATTTGTTCTTAGATACTATTGTCCGTTATGGGCAGCTTTTCCAAGCTGAAAAGGCACAACAACAGAACTCCCTCTTCGGAGGCATGGATGCTATTGATGTAGTACATCCTATCGCACCAAAGGCAGAGAAGTGGCCAGTCATTGAGAAATTAAACAAGGAGCGTGAACTTGTTGGTATCTATCTGTCAGCCCACCCACTCGATGAATACAGTGTTGTACTGAACAACATGTGTAACACTCGTTGCTCTATGATAGGTCGCAATGCGAATATGACAGAATTGGCAAAAGCTGACGAAGTGACATTTGGCGGTATTGTCACATCTGTAAACGAACGCTTCTCACAAAAGACAGGAAAGCCTTTTGGCTTTGTCACGATAGAAGACTTTGAAGGAACGGGCGAATTAGCATTGTTTGGTGACGACTGGGCACGATGGAACAACCTCCTGAAGATGAACTACACCGTCTATATAACAGCTAAGTGTCAGCCTCGTTACCGCAATAATCCTGACATGTTAGAGCTAAAGGTGCAGAAGATTGAGCAACTCTATGACGTGAAACAAAATCGTTTGGAACGCTTTACCATCTCTATGGACGCAACAGCATTAGACGATGCCTTCGTTTCAGAATTAGCAACCGTCATCGAGGAACACATCGGCAACACACAACTTTACATACAGTTGCGAACACCTGACAACACAGTTCTTATGCTAAGGAGTAAGAATGGTGGCGTTAACGTCGACCGTACGCTGATAGACTTTATCTCGTCGAATGAGAAGATGGAGTTCCATATCAACTAAATCGAAAGTGGCACAATCTTTGATGATGAGTAAATAGATAGAAAAGACAATATTAATAAACTTATAAACAGAATAAAAATGGAAGTAGTAATTACTAACGAGAATTTAGAGACTTACAAGAATGGTGAGTTACCATTGGTAGTTGATTTGTGGGCAACATGGTGTGGCCCTTGCAAGATGATTGGTCCTATCATCTCTGAACTTGCTGAAGAGTACGACGGTAAGATTGTTGTAGGCAAGTGTGATGTTGAGGAGAATGATGACGTAGCCATTGATTTCGGTGTACGTAATATCCCAACTATCCTCTTCTTTAAGGGTGGTCAGTTGGTAGACAAGTTTGTTGGCGCAGCTTCAAAGGACGTTCTCAAAGAGAAGTTCGACGCTCTGCTCTAAGCTAAACACTTATAAATATAAAGCCATATCAGTAATCCTTTGATTGGATTCTGGTATGGCTTTTTTTGTACATAAAGTCTTATCTCTAAACCACCTCACAACTAAAAAAGGCACATCAAACTGAAAGTTTTTCCTTTTTTTTTATTAGTAATCATATAATTTTATACCTTTGCCATAGAAACCTATCGCTTTTTAAAAGCGCAACTGAGTTTGAACCTTTCGTATCACTTAACTTCATTAGTTATGGAAAAACTATTGCTTATCCTCCTTCTGTTCTGCACTGGAATTCGAGCTAATGCACAATCCGTATCAGGAAAGGTGCTTGATGAAAACAAGAAGCCTATCCCCTACGCAAATGTCATTATTCTTTCAGTCAAGGATTCTACCTTCATTGTTGGCACAACAACCGCTGATGATGGTAGTTTTAACTTCAAGGAGGTTACATTAGGTAATGTCCTTAAAGCCTCCTTTGTAGGTTATGAACCCTTCACTACGGTTCTTTCCAACCAAGACAACCTTACTATCGTTCTGAAAGAAGATGCAAAAATGATGAAAGAGGTAGTTGTCAAAGGCAATGCTCCCCTACACAAGATGACAACAGAGGGTATACAAACGAACATCGAGAACACCATTCTGAGCAAGCTCGGCACTTGTGAGGATGTGCTTGCACATGTTCCGGGACTGACAAAGAAGAAAGATGGCTACGAAGTATTTGGTAGAGGTACACCTATCATCTATATCAACGGTCGTCAGATGCGTGATGCGACAGAGCTTGAACGCCTAAAGTCAAGCGATATCAAGAGCGTTGAGGTGATAAGCAATCCCGGAAGCAGATATAATGCAGCAGTAAGAGCAGTCGTAAAGATACGCACGAAGAAGGCTGTAGGCGACGGCTTTGGCTTCGATGTACGCTCCGCCTACTACCAGTCGGAGAATGTAGACCTCTCAGAACAGCTTAACTGGAAATACCGCCATAACCGTTTAGAACTCTTTGGTGGGCATGGCTATTCACTTGACAATGGTCACTATCCCAGCAAAACAAATACAATTGTTCAGACAGACACCCTCTGGCAGCAGGATTTCACGATAGAAGCCACCGAAAAGAGTTCTATTTTCAAAAATACAGTAGGAGCAGACTATCAGCTAAATGATAGTAATTCTTTTGGTATCAAATACATGCTTAACTTCCACCACGACTCCCCTCTACCTCTTACACTTAGTAGTGATATAACGGCAAACGGGACTTTCTACGACCATCTTAACACCTTTGCAATGCGCAAGCTATCCCATCGTCCTTCCCAATTCATTAATCTTTACTATGTTGGAAAGATAGGAAAGATGGATATAGACTTCAATGCGGATTATCTTTATAACAAGCAAAATGACCATACAACCTATCGAGAAGAAAGTCGTAACAAGGTTAGTCGCACCGTAACTTCCGACAATCAAGAGCGTAATAGGCTCATTGCTTCCAAGCTAACCTTAGGCTATCCCATTTTAGGAGGTAATCTGTCAGTGGGTGCAGAATATACCTATACGAACCGCAATGACGCATATAGCAATCCGGAAAACTATATTCCAAGTTCATCCGCACAGCTAAAGGAGTCGAATATAGCTCCTTTCATGGAATACAAACACCAGCTATCAATCTGCCAGTTGACAGCAGGTCTACGCTGGGAGGCGGTACGCTTCAACTATTATGAGAACGGACAGCACATTGCTAATCAAAGTCGTTCGTTCAGCAACCTATTCCCAAGCATCTCTGCAGCTACACAGATAGGCGGCCTACAGATGCAATTAAGCTATGCTGCGAGAACACGTCGCCCTTCTTACCGACAGTTAAGTAATAACGTTACATACGGCAACCGTTTCTTGATGCAGTCGGGTAATCCACGGCTTCAGCACGAATACATCCACACCATAAGCTTAGGAGCAATGTGGAAGTTCATCCAGTTTGGCATTTCTTACAATGACCGTCGCCACGCCATTGTCTACTGGAGCGAACAAGACAGTCATAACTCAGCCATCACACGCCTTACCTACACGAATCTTCCAAGTATCAAGACGATATCTACTCAGTTGGCTTTTTCGCCAACAATAGGCATCTGGACACCTGAGTTCACGGCATTAATGAAGAAGCAATGGCTCACATTACATACAAGTACGAAGACGTATAAACTGAACAAGCCTATCTGGCAATTCAGCTTCAACAACAACTTTGACTTTGGAAAAGGTTGGTTGTTGTCAATGGAGTCATACTACATCAAGAGCGGTGATGCTGAAATTGGCTCCGTTGTACGAAACTCAGGAAACGTCGACATCAGCCTTACCAAATCCTTCCTAAAGGACAGACTCGCACTTCGCATTGGTGGTACAGACTTATTCCATACCCAAAAAGAAGGAGGAATTAGTTACACAGAGTCAATGGAGACACAACAGATTAGTACATACGACAGCCGTCAGTTTGTTCTAACTGTTACCTATAAGTTCAACACTTCACGCAGTAAATATAAGGGAACAGGTGCTGGACAGGCTGAAAAGAGCAGATTATAGATTGCGTAAAAGCCAATAGTTCAACAATTTACCAAGCATATAACCCACTATAAAAGATAAGCCCTTCGCAAATACAAAGCTATTTACGAAGGGCTTATTTATGGTTCAAACCAAATTATTCACATGAAAAGAAATAATTATTTTCACGACAAGAAATATTTTTCTTCATGAAAAAAAAAATATTTTCATGAAAATAATTCGATGACAAGGCTTTGAAAGTCAACAAAAAGCTTATTATACCATGTATTCAGACTGAATAAAACAAGATATAAAACCATTTACAAGTCTTTATAACAACTTGTATGAGTAAGAGGAATTAGATTGACTTATAAAAAGTAGATTTCTTACTAAACCTCCCTTCGCTCAGTGCCTTCGTATGCCATTTCATCAACACCAAACATCCATCGCTCCAAATACTTGAGGACCAATTATTCTTCCATGGTCAAATGGGCGAAGATACATCAATTAAAAAACTTGGCTTATGTGACAAAAGTGTGCTTATTTTAGCGTCGTTTTCTCTTATGTGACAAAAATGTGCTTAAAATCTCCCATTCCCCTTTTATTTCTTAGGAGAATGGGACTTTATAAAGTCTTGGATGAAGATCTTTCTTCTTTCCATACTGATCCCCTTGTGTAGGTTCAATTTTGTCTTTAAATCTGCATTGAGTGATTCAATGGCATTGTTTGTATTTGGCATCTTCAATTCAGGGTAATCATAGTATGTCCACAATGACGACATATTCCTTTTAAGGCTCAAAAAAGCACTACGTAGAGCTTTATGAGTATAATGTGATTTTCCATCTTCTGTTGTTGTCCGTTCCTTAAGAAAATCCTCCCACTTGGTGTACCATTCCTTTAAAGCCCCAATAAAGGACTCCTTGTCCGTATGACATAACATCTTGGATAATTCAAGCAGTTCTTTTGAAGCCTCAAGCTTGGGTCTTGAAGTTAGTTTTGTCTTTATAGTCATTACTTGATGGAACTGGCATAATTGGAATTTATAATTGGGAAAAGCTTGCCTAAGTCCCTTAAAACCATCGCATACAAGCCCTTGAATGGTATACCCAAGTGACTCCAAGTAGCTTATGCCCTCCTTATAGTCTTCAAGACGTTCATGCCTATTGATAAACTTAAACCAAAGTACATCACCAGACAATGAATCCTTCATGATAACGACACCAAAATTACGTCCCCAATAGGTGGCATCCATTAAAACCACTACAGGGCGAACAAGAAGGTTGGGAAGTTCTTCTTTATAAGATTTGGTGAGTTTTCTATAAATTGTCCTGGTTGAAACTCCGTACTCCTCTGATAGATCTTTGACTGTTAGATTACCCTTGGAATAACGATTATTGACAATGGTATTGGTAAGGCGATTATGTCCAACAAAGCTCCTCTTACAGCACTTACAATACCAGCGTTGACTACCATTAAGATGACCACGTTTTATAGTCGATTTTGAGCCACAATAAAAGCAGATTTTTTGCCATAAAAATATAAATAAAACAAAGATAATGATTATTAGATAGTTACAAGGATTTTAAGCACATTTTTGTCATATAGGCCAAAAACTTTCTTCACCTTTTACCTACTAAGTTCAATTAATCGAAGGCCGTCATCTTCGGTTTTAAACGACTCAAAAAAAAGAGGGTATATCCAAGACACTAACGTCTAAGATATACCCTCTGAAATGTATGTTAACACGGAAGATTAATCATTCATATAACGCTGAACACGTGCATACATCAACTCATATTGAGATTTGATAGTTGTGTCCTTCGTTGTCTTAATGCGTTCCTCAAGAAGTTTCTGAAGCTTCTGTGCATAGTGGAATACATATTCGGCAGTGCGGTCGATGGTCTCAGTCCACATCGTCTCTGGTTCACCATAACCAACACCAAAGCCAAGGAAAGCCACATCCTGCTTGTCATCACGCAAGCTGCGCACCTTACCAACCTGTTTAACCTCTACAATGTTAGCCTTCAGACGTTCAACATAGAGTTGCTGCATGGCGATATCATCATCGTCGAGATTCTCATCACCAGCGATTGTCTTAGCCCAAACATTATTATACGTGTCTTCGCAATACTCCAATGGAGAATAAGAAGTAGAGTCAGCATAATAGCTCAATGCTAAACGTGCAGTTGCTGAAAGAGCCATTTCCTGAATTCCACCTGCCAATGTTTTGTAAGGATGAGAGTTAATCTGAGGTAGACGATTCTCAATACTCTCAACACCACGCTTACCAAACTTGCGTGCTTCCTGTAACAACCACATTGCAGCAGCACGCTGTTTCTCCTTAGGCATCACCTCATAACGAGGAATACCAGAAGACTCTGTGGTCTGATTCAGCTTGATACCACCAATGACAGCATAGACATTACGAGCATAACCGTAAGCTTGAGAAACCATTTGACGATAGAGCTTAGCCTTACGAGTACCATCAGTACCGTCTGGAATCCACTCATCAAAATGACTGAGGATATACTCAAGGTTCTTAAGACCGTATGTACTTGACTTCACTGCATCGTCACCGAGATCCTCCTCAATGGCGGTTGGGTCATAACGATAACGTGACTGCTGAAGTACGTAACGATACATTGGGTCATTATCATGAGACTCAACAAGTGCCATCAATGGCTTTACATCATCTCTGAAACTCTTTGAATTAGGGAAGACACGATAGCCCCATTCGATAGCATATTTATCATAGACACCCAACTCAGGAGGAGTCAGTGACACGCCCTTATCTGTTGGCTGTGCAACATAATTGAAACGAGCATAGTCCATGATAGATGCTGTCGTACCATACTTCTGTGTGAAGCTTGCTGAACGGAGCGAATCAGTTGGGATTGCAGCCGATGAAGCCATGTTGTGCATCAGTCCGAGTGTATGTCCTACCTCGTGAGTCACAATATACTCCAATGTTGGAAGCAAAATGCTATCAGGCATATCCAATGTTCGTGCAGCAGGATCAAGCTGTGATGTCTGAATAAATCGCCAGCTATTGATGACATTCACAACATCATTATACACCAATACGGTCGCTGTGATAATCTCACCTGTACGTGGATCAACCCATGATGGACCCATTGCATTCTCTGTAGCAGTAGGCAGATAACGAATGCAAGAATACTGGAAGTTATCAGGATCGAAGTTTGGATCATTGGTTGGGAAGTCCACAGCCTGCATCACATTCTTGAAACCGATACGCTCGAAAGCCTTATTCCATCTAAGAACAGCATTCCGCATCGCTGGCTTCCACTTTTCAGGGAACGCATTATCGATATAGAACACAATAGGTTTTACAGGCTCGCTGAGCTGACCAGCAAAGTAAGCTGCAGGATCTTTAGGTTCTAAACGCCAACGATTGATAAAGCTTGCATGGTCGATAAGACTGTCATTGACGATAGACTTCGGTGTAAGGAAGTAGCCAAGACGAGTATCACTTAGACGAGGAGTCATCTTATCCTCTGGTAGGAGAGCCAAAGTAAACTGTACACCAATAGAAACTGGATGATTACTAATAGCAACATTACCACTATTACCAGTCATGTTGGTAACATAGTTGCGCTCCATCGAGATACAAGCATTGTTTGCAAACGACTTCAAAGAAGTTACCTTAATCCACTCTGGCTTTAAGTCAGCATCCACACGATATGGACCAGCTATCTTTGCAATCACAGGGAAGTACTTGCTCTCTCTCAAGAAGAAAGAAGAAACATCAAAGAGAATACCTCCAGTCTTCTTGTTTCTTGCCTTGATAGGGAAGCTATAGAAGTCAAGGTTACGATAGTTCGTAGCCTGTGCCTGCTTCGCATTACCTGCTGGTAGGGCATCAAGTAATTCAGAGTTGATAGCCTGCATTACGATAGAGCTATCCTTCTCTACAAAGCGTACGTGTGAAACAGAACCAGCACGAGTACCAACCTCAGCAAACTGTGGGCTTGATACAGATGAAATTGTTGCACCAATAAGCATGTCACGCCCAATAGAAGAAGGTGGCAACTCCATGAGGAGTTTCTCACCTGTTCTATAGAACGAAACGAATGGTCCCTTTGCAGAGTCCGTCTTCTCTTCGGTTAGAATACGCTCATAGGCATCTTTCTTCACCACAGAAGTAGTGGTTGTAGCCTTCTTTTTCTTCTTTTTAAAGAAAGGGAAAGCCTGTGCTGATAGTGAAAGGCTCAAGAAGCCCACTGCTAATAGGGTTACATGAACCGATTTCATTGATAAAAATGAAGTCTTTCTCATTTCTTCACCTCCATTGTCTTATTGATTTTGAAGAGCATCATCTCATAGTGTGTACGCGCTTCAAGTGGCAAGTTTGCCTTCAAACATTTCTCCAAAGCTGTTCTCAACTTCAAAAGACAGTTGTAGAAGTAAAGCTCTGAATTGTCTGCGAGTGTGATATCAACTGTTGGAGCAAGATTCTGAGATGGGTCACCAAAGCCTGGAGTAGCACCAAGATCATCACCCTTCAAAGCCATGCTGGAACCAGAACCACCACCAGAACCACCGTTTCCAGTAGCCTTAGAAACAACACTCTGTGCCTGACTCATGAATGCACGCTGCAAAACACGCTCGCCCTGAGATGGTGCGCGCATCTCAGCAACACTCTTAAAGAGGGTGTTATAGATATCATCAAAGTACTCTTTCTGTGTGTAACTGTTTGGATTCAAGTAAGAAGTGATAGCTACACGCATACGTGCTGCCATCAAATCGTAACCCATAAACTCCAAACTCTGGTCATAATAGCTTACTGACAAGTAGCCCTTACGCTCGAAGTCACGGTTAGCATACTTCTTGAAGTTCATAGCTTCCTGCAAACACCACAAGAGTGAACGACGCTGAAGTTCCTTAGAAACAACCTGATACTGTGGTACTCCTGCTGAAATCTTCATATTGTTGAGGTACATTCCACCAACATTACTCAACACCTGCTTGAACAAAGCGTAACGATTCTGTGATATCTGCAGGTACAACTGATCCTTGATACGAGTATCTTCATCGTTCTTAATCCACTTAGAGAGATTGTTTTCAACGATTGTATAGTTCTTATTTGCAAGGTTTGCACTTGCAATCATATCGTTACCAAGTGCTCCTGCAGCAAGACGTGGGTCCCACTTAGCATTGCGCTCAGCATAATAACGAAGACGTGGGTTGGTCACTTTCTTGTCAACAAACGCCTCAAGTGTATTCTTCTCATCATTGATAGAAACATTATCAGTATCAAAGTAACGATAGTTCCAATCAATTGTAAAGTAGTCATACATGCCAAGTCCTGTTGGAGCAAGACGTACACCATTGTCTGTTGGCTGTGCAACATAATTGTAATGAACGTCATCCATAACAGAAGGAGCAAGTCCCATGGTATTCGTGAAACGTGCATTACGCAATGAATCAGTAGAATAAGTAGCTGAAGCACCAAGGTTATCCAAGAGTCCTAACATACTACCCGTTTCCTTTGTAACCAACATCTTCAAGCCTTCAGCAAACTTAGCAGCTGACAAACGGTTGCTACGTACTGATGGGTCAACAGCACCAGTCTCAATTAAACGCCACTTATGTAACAACTTCTCGACATCAGAATAGATGAACATAGAAGCAGCCATGATCTCACCTGTATTAGGATTGACATGGATATCACTCTTTGGAGCTGATGAAGAACCACTTGGTATATAGCGAATACAAGAATATTGAATGTTATCTGGGTCAAAATCACCTTGCTTCTGAGGGAAGTCAACAACTTCAATAGCATTCTTAAAGCCTATCTTTTCAAAAGCCTTATTCCACTCAAGAACACCTTCACGGATAGGTTGTTTCCATGCCTCAGGGAAGGTATTATCCAAATAGAAACGGATTGGATTAACAGGCTGAGCCAACTTACCCTTTGCATAAGCCTTCTTATCCTTTGGTACAAGATTCCAACGATGAGAGTAGAAGATACGCTTCGTACTTGCACCTTCCTTTGGTATTCCCAAACGAACTGAGTAGTTAACACCGATACGTGAGTCCATAATACGTGGACGCATTGCAGACTCTGGCACAAGTGCTACGCTATAACTAACACCAACAGTTGTAGGACGTTCACCTCCGATAGGCATAGACATCAGAGAAGTAGACACACCATAAGTGAAGTCATTATTAACAATAATGTTTGTATCAAAACTCTTTATACCACGAATGAACGATAGTTCAGGCTTTGGAGTAGCCTTGATACTATAGTTACCATTCTTTGTTGGCATAACCGATATGAGGTTAGTTGGTTTACCTAACAAAGAAGTTACATCAAAGACAACTGCAGAGCTGTCGTTGTTATAAGCCATAATGTTAAAGCCCTGCCAAATACCATCACGATAATTCAGCGACAATGCATTATCAAGGTCTGCTGAATTAGCATTCTCCTTGAAAAGAACATTGTTAGGAGTCTTCATCACTACAGAGCTATCCTGTATGTCAAAATAGAACAAAACAGGATTAGAACTTGTTGAACCAACAGTAACTGTAGATGCATCAGTTGTCGAGTTTACTACTCCACCAAGCATCATCTGCTTCTTCAACAAAGTACGTGGCAACTCAAAGTAAATCTTGTTATCAAGCTTATGAACAGTAATAAACTTACTACGTGCCGTCTCAGTCTTTTTATCTTTGAAGAGACGGTCATACTTTGTCTCCTTCTTCGGTTTAGACTTAGACTTGTCATCATCAGCTTTTGCAATAGTACTTTGCGATACAAGGAGGAGCAGTAATGCCCCTCCAAGTAAAGAGTTCTTAAATGAGAAATTCATTCTTATCATTTGTATGTTATTTATTTCTGAATAATGCCTTCACAATACGTCCCGTAATGTGCTGTTTTGACCAACGTAGAGCATTTGTCTGCGTGTCATAACAGTATAGACTACCTGGCATAGATGCCGATGTATCATTGGTTGCAACATAGATGAGATTATCATCATCTGAGAACACCATATCTACAATCTTCTCAGAACTGCTACCTACAGTGAACAGTGCTGCAGTCGGGAAGTTGCTATTGGCAAGTACGTTATGTGCATAGACAGCATTGCCATTAGTGTAATAAACAATGTTCTTGCTACGAGCCGAGCGTACTACAGACCTATTAGCGATACCAGAGGTAGAAGGCATTGCAACACGATAAAGTACGTTGGCTGCAATTCTCTTATCTGCTGTTGAAGAGTAATAGCCTGGGAAGATATACGTAAAGTAGAATGTTCCCGTACTTGCCTGATTGGTAATCAGTGCAAGGTTACGCTGTTTGTTAACACTACCCATACCTACTAACGTATCACCAGTAAAGGTTCCCTTCAAGATTTCTGCAGAAACAGATGTATTCTCAATAGCCATTGCCAACAGAGAACCATGTGCATTGTCAAAGTAAGCATCGCCATGTGCATAGAAGAGGTCGTCTCTCCACCATGGAGTCATGCGGTTTGCAAATGTAACTGAACCACCTGTAGAACTTGTGAAACGTGAAGTCTGTGAAATCAAGTTGGTTGTGTTCAGACCCAATGAATACAAGTTATTCTTAGTGATAGCCATTGCCTTTGGTGCACCTGGATCAGAGTTTGCCTCCACCTGTATCACCTTCTCGCCGACAGGAGTCTGGAAAAGTGACAACATTTCATAACCATCAAGCTGGTAAAGTGTTGATGGATTACCTGCTGCAATAATCAGAACATTGTTTGCCTGACCACCAATAGTCTTGTTCCATGCCATTGAGCAAGGTGTACCAAAGTTAATGTTAGGATTGTTAGGAGCCAACACATCAAGGTGGAAACTCTTGTTTACATCCTCTGTAGGTACATATGAAAGGATTGACTTACTATTATTTTCAGCCAAGAGATAAACACCCTTTGTATAAGCATACTCAACGTTCACATTGAACTCATAGATCTGAATATTCTGACCATTGCTCAAACGAAGACGTCCAGTGTAGCTTCCTGAATTCTGAATAGGATAAACAAGTGCAGAATCACTTGAGACCAACTTATGATTTATCTCCCATTCGTAGGTGAGTTTCTGCTTTCCATTGCTTTGCAACACCGCTGGGTTGATTTTCAAAGTATCACCCTGATTAAGTGTATAACTGCTATTCAGAGGTGTCTGCAGACTGATTACAGACACACCATCGCCTCCTTCTGTTGAATCATCCTTGATACAAGAAGTGAAGGTAAGGGCTGTTGCAGCTAAGATAAATAAATATTTCTTTACCATAATTCGTCAATTATTTTAATCGTTATATCAATGAACGTGCTTATTCTGGGTTGGCTGCAAAGTAAGCCTTCAACTTCTGAATATTTCTATAAAGCTGTGTCCAACTTCTTGTATTACGTATTGCCTTCTCAATCTCACTTGCATCTGAGTTATACAAAGACAGTAGATAACGATACTTAGCTGGTGTATAAGCAGGAAGACCCATTGCTTGCAGCGTAGGATTGTCCCACCAATATGGCTTTTCAAGCACATTATCAAAAGTAATCGTTCTCTTTAGTGCATTAGGGAAACGGACACCAAGGTCGTCAGATGCTTCCAAACGCAGAACAAGACGAATATTTTCATTCTTAGTATCACTAAGATTCTGACGCAAAAGAACTACACGAAAACTTGATGCAAGACTATCGGCTGGAATTACTTGATCACTATTGATTGCCTCAAAGTGTACTCCTGCTTTGGCAGAACTACTTGGGTCAACAACTACCTTATAATGTTGAGCCTGTGACTTTCTCACTCCTGCAAGTTTAACTTTTACAGTAACCGTGTCTGACATCACGCTCGTAGGCTGTGTTCCGAACGAATAGTTATATAATGTGTCAGAAGCATTATTGAGGTCGAAATAAACCTGGTTTGCTCCTTCGAAAGTACCATCCTTTGAGTATTCACCTTTGTACTCATCGTTTGAACACGCTGCCAACGACAATGCAATGACACCGATAGCGAAGAAGTTTGTGATTGATTTATACATAATCATTTGTTTTTTAGTGTTGTCCGATAAACAAATTCCATGTAGCTTAGCCTTTTCTTCCTTATTATATAGGACTGTGACAACTTCGCTTTCCCATGTTTTGCTGATGTGCTAAGGACCCGCACATGTGGTGCGGAGGCTCAGCACGCATGGTGCGGAGGGCTAACACCAATGGTGCTGCATATTAGTTAGCCCATCAAAGAACTTATACTACTTACGTATTATCGGATTACAATATTTGTTTTTATGTTTATATCTCTTCTTTTATACTGTCAAGTCAGTGATTTAGCTATGCTAAACGCTTCTTACAAGTAGCCTTGCTCACCTCGTTTAGCAGTGCTAAACCATGCTAACTCTTTGATATGAACTATTCGTTATGTATCGCCTGGTCACCATACTCATTCTCTCTATCTGGCCAAGGGAGATTGAAGATGGCATCAGAAGGCTGATACGTGTCGATATTTCTGAAGTCAGTGAAACTACGGTTATAGTGCTTCAACGCATAGAAGGTTTGTCCCATACCAGGGAACTCACGCATACGCTCACGCATCATCTCCTGCTCGAAGAGTGTACGCGTAGCTACCTTAGCCGCATCTACATCACCCAATCCCCTACTCTTTCTTACCTGATTGAGCAGATTGATTGCCTCTGTCTGATTTGTATCATAAAGACTTTCGCTCAAAATATAATACATCTCCGGCAGACTAATTAATACAAATCCTTTCAATACACCTCTTGTAGCCTCAGCATCATTCTGAATCAAACGGATAAAGCTGAAAGATGAGGTTGAACCTGACGTATTCTCTCTAAAGAAAGAGGTGAAACGAAGGTCAGAGCTAAGTGCTGTAAAGAGATCAGTCTCATAGAGACTACGTGTATCACGACGACCCTCAACAAAAGAGCCGTAACCTGTAGAGCGCAGGAACGCTGTACGAATTGCCATTGAACGGTCGGCAGCATAAACACCGAAAATCATCTCCTTACTTGCAGGGAAACGCATCACAGAGTCAAGTGAAGTACTTGTATTCAACTTAAAGTTCTGTGTAGCATTGATAACTTCACGAGCATACTTTGCTGCTTCTGTATATTTACCCATAGCATAATAGACACGAGCTTTGGTAGCCTTTACTGCATACTTATTGAAAAGTATCACACGTCCCTTACTATAATCACGTACGAAAGTATTATCGTAAGTAACATCATTGTCATCTGTCAACAATGAGTCAGCCTGATTCAAGTCCTTAAGAATAAGGTCGAACGTTGCCTGCAAGGTGTAACGAGGGCGGTTCTTCAAATTGAACTCTGTTGCGTATGGCAGACCAAGAGTGCTTGCATCACTGCGTGTATAGTCTGTACAGTAGAGGCGAGCGAGGTCGAAATGCATAAAGCCACGCAGACCCAAGGCTTCACCATGAATCATCTTACGCTCTTGTGCACCTGTACTAATATCATTAATGTGCCTCAACACATTGTTGACATTAGAGATATTGTTATACATATTGCTCCAAACAGCATCCACGATGTTGCGTGCTTGCTGGTTAGTATATTGGTAGCGGTTCAGATAATAACTAACATCTTGCGTGTTGTCATAACCGAACTGCTGACCTAACTCATCCACCATACCCCATGAAAGGTTACTACCATAGAGATTGGATGAAGCTAACTTACCGTAGATACCAAACATAGCATCCTCATAACCAGTAAGGTCAGTGAACATCTCGTCATCTGTAAGCTGTCCTTTTGACTGCACATCCAAGAAGTCGCTACATGATGTAAGCAAAGCAAACACCATGGATAGTCCTATATATTTTGTTATCTTCTTCATTGTTATCCTAATTTAGTTTTAGAGTGAGAATCGTAATGAGAATTCAAAGCTTCTGTCGTATGGGTAGTTCAGACCACGCTCTCTCTTCGCTGTTGACAGGTAGAAGAGGTCATTGGTAAGAAGTTCCAAGAACATACGCTTCAGTCCATACTTCTGGATAAAGGTTGTAGGAACCTCATAAGAGAGCGAAAGACTGCTCATACGCAGGAAGTTGTTCTTCTCAACGAAACGTGATGTCTGATATGGAGTAGTTGTATCGTCGATACGCTTATACTTTGCTACAGTTCCAGGCGTCTTCCATCTGTCATTCAATACACGCTCATCAGCATTGTACTTAGGGTTAGCTCCCTCTACCTTTGTTGCCAAAGTCTCATTATAGACTGAACCTCCGAAAGAGTACAAGAACGAACAACTCAACGCAAATCGCTTATAAGTAAGGTATGAAGTGATAGAACCCGTACCTAAAGGATTCGTATCTCCGAAGATTACCTTATCATTTGAGTCATAAACGAAAGTATATGTACCATCACGCTTAATGAATATTTCCTGACCTGTTACTGGGTCAATACCAGCAGAAGGAACAACCTTCAAGGCTGTCAAAGACTGACCTTCTTCATAGATAGGAAGTGGTGCAACACCATTATCGGCCTTGTTCTTCTCGTTTTGTTCACGCAGAGAATTACTGATCTTCTTAATCTTATTCTTGTTATAAGCGTAGGTAAGACCAAGTGACCACTGCCAATCCTTATTTTGAATTGGGAAGGTACGCAGACGAAGTTCAAAACCTGAGTTCTGTACCTCACCAATGTTCTCACGTGAAGTTGTCACACCTACTGATGGAGCCTTGGTAATATCCAAGAGCAGATTATCAGTATTCTTGATATAATAATCAGCCGAGAGATCTACACGACCACGGAAAGCAGTGAAGTCAACACCGATGTTAGTGCTCAACGTACGCTCCCATTTCAAGTCTGGGTTACCAATTGTAATTGGCGTAGCACCAGTACCCTTACCATAGAAGTAAGAACTGTTATAGCTATAGGTAGTTAATGCCTGATATGGGTTAAAGTTGATATTACCTAAGTAACCAACACTGGCACGAAGCTTCAAAAGCGAAACTGGTGAGCCCTTCATAAACTTCTCGTTATGAATATTCCATCCACCACCGACACTCCAGAATGGAGCAAAGCGCTGATTCTTACCGAAACGAGATGAACCCTCATAACGATAGATAAGGTCGAGGAAGTACTTGTTATCCCAAATTGTATTGGCATTAACAAAGAAACCTACACCTCTTGTCTGCGTATCAGAACCACTTGGACGCGTTGCAGCGTATGCTGTAGCGAAAGATGGGTGTCCGAGCTTATCAGAATAGAAACCTATTGAAGTATAAGTAGCTGCATCTGATGACGTTGACTCTATACTTCCACCTCCCATTGCAGTAAGGAAGAGCTTCTTAAAGAAGTAGTTATTGTATGATAACATTGCTTTACCCTGCAATGTTGTGGTATTTACCCAGTTATCTGACAATGAACCACGCTGATCAGCAGACTTATTACGAATCTCACTGTAAGCAAAAGGAGATGTGAAAGAACGTCTATCCTGCTTGCTACGATCAACCGTAAAGTCCCCATCCAAACGTATCTTCTCACCAAACCACAACTGAATATTGGTCGTATTGAGGAAGTCAAAGTTATTTGTCTTACTATAACTACCCAGCGAAGCATCATACAATGGGTTCGCCAAGTCATGATAGAGTGAAGAACGCAACACTCCATCAGTATTGTATGGATTCTCATAAGGATTCATCTTCACCCAATCTGAAAAATCACCATATGGTGACACGTTGCTCGTTACAGATGAGAGTGTCGAACTGTTTGACACGAAGAACTTACCTGCAATATTGTAAGAGAGGCGGAAATTGGTTGAAAGACGAGTACGATCAGAACCCTTCATAACACCAGCATCCTTACCATAACGAATACCGAGGTTATACTTTGCACGGTCATCACCACCATCAACGCTCAAACTGTGTGACTGAGAGATGGCATTACGCAGTGGCTTAGACAGCCAGTCAGTTTCTACACCTCTCTGAATATCATTATATATACGTGCATAATCTTTGTCCAGTGTGTATTGTGTTGAAGGACTTGTATCTGTAAACAAACCAGCAAGACGCTCATACTCCAATTTTTGACGTGCGTTCAGCAAGTTATAATCGGAGAGGTCAGGTGTTGACAAACGAACTGTTCCGCTATAGTTCAACTTCAACTTACCACCCTTCAAGGTCTTTGTTGTAATAACAATAACACCAGCAGAGGCCTTTGCACCATAAAGAGCAGATGCAGAAGCATCCTTCAATACGGTAACTGTCTCGATATCATTCATGTCCATATCGGCAACATACTCAGCAGAAACCTGCGCACCATCTACAACATAGACAGGTGTATTCGCTTGTCCTTCGAAGGTTGCACGACCGCGGATATTGAGTTCTGCCACCTTATTAGGGTCAGAACCTTTGAGGTTATCATCAGCAATGACCATACCAGGAACGAAACTTGCAATACTCTGCAAAACATTCTTCGTACCGACGTTCATCAATTGGTCACGACTTACAGCCACCTGAGAACCCGTAAACGAGTTCTTGTTCTTGGTCTGATAACCCGTCACAACCACTTCCTGCATCTCCTTAGAGTCTTCATGCAGCGTGATATTAGCTGTTGCACCATTCTTTACAGTCTTTGTAACAGTTTTATAACCAATATATGATACATTCATGTGCACCTCTTTAAGGTCAGTCTGAATTTCATATTCACCATTAATATCGGTCACATATCCACCATTCACGCCATCCACACGGATGACAGCTCCGATGATAGGGTCACCATTATTATCAGTAACCTGACCACGAACGCCACCCTTGCGCTGTGCTATTTCTTTCTTTGCAAGTGTCAAGGTATTGCCCTCGACGGTATAAGAGAGTGGGAACTGGTTTGCCAAGTTCAGTAACAAACTTGATACTGACTGATCACGCACATCAAGAGTAACACCCTTAAGTGCCTTCACACCTTCATCAGCAAACTTTACATTCAATCCTGTCTGCTTTGCAACCTCATTGGCGAAATCCTCTATGGTAGCATCGCGCATTGAGAGAGTCACTTTTGCACCATTCAACTCTTGTGCCGAGATGGGGAGACTTAATGGACCAAAGCATAAAAGGTTCAAAAAGAGAACACAAACTATGCGTCGGAGGAATTTTATCTTCTGCATCGTTATTTAAATTTATGATTTTTGTTACTTGAAATTACAATCTTTTGAAACTCGAAAACGCTCGTTTTATTAATTGTTCAGAGAAAAGATTTCTTTAAAATGATTAATACTATTGAGAAATTTACCTTCACAGGTAGAAAACTTCTATTAAATACTCGCTGCAAAAGTACGAAAAAAAATAAAAAAACCAAGTGTTTTTATTATTAAAAATAAAGGAAAACCTCCTTTATTATTGTTTTTTGATAGTCAAACAGGCACTTTAGTAGCATTCCCGCTACTATCTCATCATTGTTATTTACGCCCTCTTGGCAGCTGTAAAACCGAATATATCTAACGCCCATTTATCTACATTTCCACACCCTAAAAGCGTTCGCAACCAAACAAAAAAAAGTTTGCGAACGCTTTCCTGATTTGTTCGCAAACTCCTTTTCTTTTATCTTTGCTTAACTGTCGCCCTCTCCCTTAGGCTGGCAAAGACTCCTCGCTGCCCCCTGTTTTAGGTGCAGGCTTAGCACCGAGGTGAGTTTCCTTCACCGTCTCATACGAGTTATCACGCAGCGCAGCTTTCAGCTCTACACCCGGCGTAAACGTTACACGTGGCTTGATTGTCTCGGTCTTAAAAGCCTTTTCCGTTGCAGCTCCCTCGCTTGACAGTGTCAGGCGCATCGTGCCAAACTCTCCCAGTTGCACGCTAAAGCCATCACGGAGATAATGAGGCAGACAGTCCATAAAGTTCGCCAGCACGTTCTCAATGTCACCACGGGTCAACGAAGAACGCCCCGCAATGTCGCGCGCAACATCTCGCAAGGTCTTCTTTCCCACGTTCACAGGACTTGCATAAAACTTACCCGGTCCAGTCTTTGTACCCGGCTTTCTTCTTTCAATCAATTTGATTTTCATTGTGTTTAAAATTTTATTAGTTATTATTTACTTATGCTGCACTTTGCAGCAACACGTTTTTCATTTGTTTCGTTTTATTCACCCAGTTTGATTAGCTTAATCAAAGCGTGTTTATTCACTATTCAAAAGAAACAGAAACCTCCGCAAAGCTTAGAAAATCCGCACGATGCGGAGGTCTAAAATCAATAATAGGTCAGAGTAAAATTTCTAACGGGTCGGAAGAAAATTTCTAACACGTTAGAAATTTCTCGCTAACACGTTCCCCGCAAATTTCTAACACGTTAGAAATTTCCTTGCAACCTGTTAGAATTTCTCTTATCTCTTCTCTATATCCCATTAGGCTCCCTCCCCCTTCGGGGAGGGTCGGGGTGGGCTTTTAGGACTACTCAAACACGCCGACTCTGAACCCGAGGTCGCGGTTGCCGCTGCCCACGCGGACGTTACCCCTGCCGAAGTACAGGTTGTACGCAAGGTTGCTGTTCCACGGGTGAGCACTTGACGACCAATAGTAGCCGTTGTAGCCAACGTAGTACAGTTGACCAGAGTTGTAGTTACCCAAGGCGGGCAGGTAAAAATAATTACCTACGTCGGCAGCAGAAGGAAGACTGGAATTATTGATACTACTACTGCTGTTGATGTAGTACTTGTGCGTTGTACGCAGGTCGGTTGAACCATCAGCGGAAAGTTCGGTGTTGTAATGGCCCTCGCCTTGCAACACGGACTTCTTCTTAAACCACATGCCACCTTTATGTAAATGACCCATAGTTGTCCATAATTCGTCATCGTCCCAATGTGGATCACCGTACATTACGTACCAAGACATCTCGTTAGCATTGGGAAGGTCTTTGCAGGAAGTGTGGGTAGCAGGGTTGCTTATGTATAGACCAGGATAACTTTCGTTGTAGTAACGAGGGTCGCTGTTGCTCTGTGCGTAGTTTGATGAACTGGTATAGTTAAGAGTTGGCTGCCCTGTGTTTCCTGACAAATGCTTTGTCCATTCGTAACCATACCAATATTGCTGCTGAGCATCCCACATATAGTAATGGTCGCCGTCGTAGTTGCGTACGTTGAGGTTTGCAGTCATATCGTAGTAGGTGTTCGAAGCATAGGTTGTTGAAGGGAGTATTTTTGTTATGGTGCCCTCCACATTTGTTGCCACGTCCTTTACCCAATAACGTACCCTTAAGATATGAGTTCCTGGTTTGATTACCATGTAAGCTCCGTTAGTTGTTACGCTGGCTGTGCTGTTAGTCAGGGGGAAGCCGTTGTAGTAAGTGCTGCCCCATGTTGGGTCTTGTGTCGTTAAGACTATCTGTTTGCCATCTGTTACTGCAGAAGCGTCTAATGCACCTGTTGTTGAGTTGAAATTATAGGTCTCCGCTATATCGTTGTCGGAGCTTACTTCTACCTTGGTTAAGTAACAGTCATGTAGAATTGTGTTACTTGTGTAAGGCAGGAAAACTAAGTAAGCTGGCTGATGCTCTAACTCGAACGCAAACTGATTCTTGCCTGTCACCTTATTTGCAGTAGCTGTACCATAATCACCTGCTGTGCCGAAGTGTGCAGTATTGTTTGGAGCTGGCTGGCTATGAGTGGTTGAGATAGTTACTGAGTTGCCGCTACTGTTCTTGCCCAAGTAATAAACCTTATAACTTGTATTTGCTGTAAACTTGCCTGGCACTTTATACTTAAAAGCAGCTACCTTGCTCGTTGGAGCGTTCGTACTCTTCTGCAATACCCCGTTGTCATCCTTTACGTAGATATAATCGCCTTTCTCCCAATAGAAGTTTCCACTGTTATAATCCATTGATGTGCGGGTCTTAGTTTCGTCGCCTGCAACAAATGTAGTGAGGTTCTTGTCGTTATCGCCCTCCGTACTTGTTGTGTTCTGGGCCACATCTTCCTTAGCGCAGGATGCAAAAGTCAAGGCTATGCCAAACACGACTGCCAAAGACTTTAGTTGTGCGGTAAATGAATGTTGTTTCATTGTTGTCTTCATTGTTACTTTGCTCTGTTTGTTAATAACTCTCTGTTAGTCTTCCCATGATGGGTTCTCTTCGTCCTCTTCCTCGTCTTCCTCCCATGACATAGAAGCCTTTGCACTTGAAATCATACCGCCGTGATTCGCTGGTCTGTGCTGAGTCGTCGGGAAGGACGTATCCATGAGGTAACTCGTTTCGCTCACTCTGACTAACTGGCACATTGGCGCCAAGTAGTCTGCTTTAGAATGTTTCTCCATTTCTATTCTTGAGTTTAATGGTTCATAAAATTAATCTAATTAATTAATGAAATCTAATGATTTGTGAATATTTTTGTAAGTCACTTTTTTCTAATCTTGATGTTGCTTGCGCTCCTCCTTTTCCTTATCTCACAGTTCATCCTCTAAAAGGCAGGCAGCATACCACCGCTGCCTGCCTGAGAAAACAACGAGAGAAAACAAAATTAATCAGAGAATTACAATGAATTATTGCGGTAAATCCAGTCGTTAAATGTTCCTTATTTTGCCTTTTAGCCTGCTCGCAAACAGGCACAAAAAAGCGAACAAAGGGAACTCCTTGAAGTCCTTTGTTTACAAGCTTTACGGCACGCTTCACATGCGCATAGGATGAAAGAATAAATGTATGATTAAACGCCAGTAGCACCTGTGTGTTAGCAAAATATCAGAGACAACCAAATATAAAACACAAAAAAAGGCAAAGAAATCAAAGTTTCTTTGCTGCGCTATAGTCGTCGGATATGTCGTTAATAAACTCATCACGGCGGCAAAGGTATAACATCTTTTTAGAATGTGCAAGAAAAATCTAAAGGGATGTATAAATTAGATAGAATAACATAAATAAATATTCTTCAATGACATACTCTTAAGACACGGAAAGTAAAGGAATAGACATGTCTTCAGAAGGGTATTAATAAAAGGGATTGCATCAAATTGAAACCATTAACAGTTTCTTTGATACAATCCCTTTATTGGATATATAACTATTCTACTTTTAACTATCTAAAGACAGCCAAGAGCGACATTATCTAATTATTATTTTACTGCTGTTGTGCATGATAATTATCCAATCCTTTTTCAAGGAACTCAAGATAAGCAGGAACATCTTCTTTATAACTGAAGCTACCATTCAAAGGTTTACCCGCATTATCGAGTGGCACATAGAATGGCTGAGCCAAATAACCGAACTTAGTCTGCTCCAAATAGCTCCACTTATCACCGATGGTACGCAGTGTACGTGAAGTTCCGTCTGGGAGTTTCACCTCAATAGGCTGCTTTAAAGGAGTCTTATCATCTACATAAAGTGAGATGAGAACATAGTCCTTATTCAACTTATCTGCTACACGTGAATCAGTCCATACAGAAGCCTCCATCTTACGACAGTTCACACATCCGAAGCCTGTGAAGTCAACCAAGACTGGCTTACCAGCTGCTGCAGCTGCACGCATACCCTCATCATAATCCGTATAAGCTGCATGTACCGTCTGTGGAGCAAGGTTGAAATCCTGTGTATTAACAGGTGGTGCAAAAGCACTTACCGCTTTAACAGGTGCACCCCACAAACCTGGAAGCATATAAATAGAGAAAGCCAATGAACAAAGACCGAGCATGATAGCAGGTACAGGCATAGCCTTCTGTTCTGAATCATCATGTGGAAACTTAAGTTTACCAATAAGATAAAGACCCAAGAGACCGAAGAGAGCTATCCAAATAGAAAGGAATGTCTCACGATCAAGAATGTGCCAGCCGTATGCGAGGTCGGCTACTGACAAGAACTTAAGTGAGAATGCCAACTCGATGAAACCCAACACGACCTTAATCATGTTCATCCATGAACCAGACTTTGGAGCTTTCTTAAGCAAAGTTGGGAAGAGGGCGAAGAAGGTAAATGGCAAGGCAAGAGCCAAAGCAAAACCAAACATACCCACTGCAGGGGCTACCCAGTCACCACTTGTTGCTGCTTGAACAAGAAGAAGACCAACGACAGGAGCAGTACATGAGAAACTTACCAATGACAAGGTGAATGCCATCAGGAAGATAGAAAGCAAACCAGTTGTCGCTGAAGCCTTATTGTCAACTGCATTACCCCATGAAGAAGGCAATCGAAGTTCAAACCAACCAAAGAAACTAAAGGCAAACACCACTAACAGAAGAAAGAAGAAGACATTGAACGGTGCATTTGTTGCCAACTCATTCAACTTCTGTGGACCGAAAGCCCAAGTAACAAGCGTTGCCAAAGCCATATAAATGACGATGATTGACAAGCCGTAGGTCACTGCATCACGAATACCCTTCTTACGGTCATCCTTTGCCCTTTTGAGGAAGAAACTAACCGTCATTGGAATGATAGGCCATACACATGGGGTAAGTAAAGCGATGAACCCACCTAGAATACCCATAAGGAAGATAGCCAAAAGAGAACTGTTCGTGCTATCTTTTGAACTATTAAAAGCTGATAACTCCTTAATAACAGGTTGCCACAAGTTAACATCAGCATTTACTTGTGCATTCTCTTGCTTTGTAGCCCCTGCAGTATCTACTGGCAACACATCCGACTTTTTTGCAGTATCTGCAGTTGTCGCTGTAAGTGCAGATAAACCATCAGCTGCTACATCAGTAGCAGCTGTCGGTGTTTTCTCAGCCTCAGAGTTGACTGTTGAGGGTGTTGCCGCAGGGGCAGAAGCAGGTCCATTGCCCTTGAAGTTAAATTCTTCCTGCATTGGTGGCAAACACATCTCATCGTTACAAGCACCATATTCTAAGTAACCTTTTATAATATAGGTCTTAGCCGTAATTTTATAACGCTGAACGAAGCTTACATTATTTTCAAAATAACGTAACTTCATCTCAAAGGTCTTGTCATAGACATTCAACTCCTTGCCACGCGCTGTTAGTTTTCCAACTGGAGTAACACCCTCTGCCTTATCAATATGCAAAGATGCTGAGGTAGGACCATCAGCAGGGAGATTAGTGGAATAGATATGCCATCCCTGGTCAATCTTCGCTGTAAAGACGACCTCTACCTCTGTTGGTGAAACTTGCTTCTGCTGAATAGAAGCATGAATAGGCTTCTGCTGTGCCATAGCTGTGATGCTAAAGAACAGCATAAGGAGGATCAGTAAAGTATTCTTTCTTTTCATTGCATTATACATTTTAAATTTGAAGTTACAAAGATAAGCAAATTATTTTTTATAACATTGAACAATATACAGATTATTTTTTGTTACAGCCAAAATCATAGAAATACGCCACAGCAATTATTACATGCTTCTTATTCATCAATAAAAATTACTGGTCACCAGTAAACGTTTTTCATACGATTTGGTCATTCGTGTTTTATTGTATATTACGACAAAAACATTAACCTCGTTTTTTCTCTTCACAAATAAGTTTTTTCACAGTACATGTGTTGATGTTGGTATTCACGATGTGTGCGGAGCCTTAACACCATTTATGCAGAGCTTTAGCACCAAATGAGAAGTTACATCAAGATGAGGAAAAAGAGAGTCCCTTTATCACTCATGGGTAAAGAACCAATGCAGATGGCAGACCTACCTACTGCAACAGGTTCTTACCCTTGTGATTAGGTTTAATTATGTACTAACGTACCAATATCTTCACCGTCCATAACCTTCTTCAGATTACCGACAACGTCCATATTGAAGACATAAATAGGTAGGTCATTCTCCTTACACATAGTCGTTGCCGTGAGATCCATTACCTTAAGACCCTTTGTGTAAATCTCATCGTATGTAATATCAGAGAACTTTGTTGCTGTCGGGTCTTTCTCTGGATCGGCAGTATAGATACCATCTACACGTGTACCCTTAAGCATTACGTCTGCCTCGATTTCAATACCACGCAAGCTTGAACCAGTGTCAGTAGTAAAGTAAGGACTACCAGTACCAGCTGAGAAGATACAAACATAACCTGCTTCCATAGCCTCAATAGCCTTCCACTTGCTATAGAACTCGCCGATAGGTTCCATACGAATAGCGGTCAAAACCTTAGCTTTCACACCGATTGCCTCAAGTGCAGAACTGAGTGCAAGAGAATTGATAACGGTAGCACACATACCCATCTGGTCGCCTTTCACACGATCGAAGCCTTTCTGACTACCGCTCAAACCACGGAAGATGTTACCGCCACCGATTACGATACCAATCTGTACACCCATTTCATGTACTTCCTTAATCTGCTTAGCATAATCGCTAAGACGCTCAGGGTCGATACCGAAGCCCTGTTTTCCCATCAAACTCTCACCCGAAAGTTTCAAGAGAATTCTTTTAAATCTTGCCATTATTTTTGGAGTTGAAGGGGTTGAAGGAACTTCTTTACTTTCCCAAACACCTTATTATATAATAAATTCTACTTCTTTAAATTGATATTCACGAATCATACCCTTGCTGTCACGGAGGATGAGGTGCCCATCGTCTTCTACTTCAACGATAGCGCCTTCAAACTCACCATCAGCATCGCGGAACTTATAAAAGCCTCCACGGCGATACAAGGCTTCGTGATACATTGCACTGATATCATTATATCCGCCCATCTCTAACAGCCGATAGAGTTCTGAGAACTTCTTGATAATCTTTTTCAATAGCTCTTCTTTATCAACCTCATGCCCTAAAATCTGGCAGAGAGAAACAGGGTTAGGGGCATCACTATGGAACGTTTCCTGATTTACATTCAGTCCCACACCAAAGACGCAATCCTTTATACGCCCTGCAGCAAGCTTTGTTTCAATCAGTGTTCCGCTCAGTTTCTTATCTTTCCAATAGATGTCATTGGGCCATTTCAGGCGGATATCCTCTTTCACATAGTCTGCTAAAGCTTCTTTCAGAGCCAAGGCACCAGCTTCAGAGAGTAGAAACTGACTACGAATAGGCAGCATCGTCGGGTGTACAAGCACCGAGAACAACAGGTTCTTACCCGCTTCACTCTCCCAAGTGTTCGTCCCCTGCCCTTTTCCTGCAGTCTGATAATCGGCAACAACGACTGTCATTGGCTCATCTTCAGCAGGTGTATAGGTACGCAGATAAGCGTTTGTACTATCGACAGAATCTAGTCTTACGACCTTCACTTCTCTTTCTTTTTCTACAGCTGTAGGCTTGAAAAAGCCTAACACGGCATCTATTATCTTCATTTACAATCTATTCTTTATACGAATGGAAGAAAGGCATCCTTCACATGGCGCACCTCATTGGTTCCTGTTGGCTGCCCTACGACAGTAATTATATCGAAACGGATGTCCAAACTGATACTATATCGTTTGACGTATGCATTGGCAGCTATGGAGAGTGAGCGCACTTTCTGTACGGTGACAGCCTCATCGGCATCAGCAAACTGCTCGTTCTTACGTGTCTTCACCTCAACGATGACCAACACACTATTATCTATTGCAACAATGTCTAAGTCACGATGATGATAATCCCAATCACGATGAAGAATAACATATCCCAACTGCTGGAGATAGCTTACAGCTACATCCTCTCCCCATTTACCCAGTTCGTTATGATAAGCCATGCGTCTTTCGTTGCTTACTTGCGGAAGTTGGAAGCGTTAAGACGATTAGAAGAAGAATAGTTAATTCTTTAGACGTATCGCATCAATTCTCAGATGAAACAAAGGTATAATCTACTTCTTCTAAATCCTTAAACATTATTACCCCCATCAAGCTTTGTATAAATTAATATTGACAGCACAAAGTTAGAATAATCTTTCGTAAAATCAAAATAAAACCCGTATTTTTGCAGCATGAGTACAGAAGAACAAACCAAGAAAGACCTATACTATATGCAGCGTGCATTGGCTGAAGCTGAAGCTGCCTATAAAGCAGGTGAAATCCCTGTTGGAGCTATTGTTGTATGCCGTGACCGTATCATCGCTCGTGCCCATAACCTGACAGAGACACTCAACGACGTTACTGCACATGCAGAAATGCAAGCAATAACCATGGCTGCCAATGAGTTGGGAGGTAAATACCTGCAGGATTGCACACTATATGTAACTGTAGAACCTTGCATCATGTGTGCAGGTGCTATAGGCTGGGCACAGCTCCGACGCATTGTCTATGGTTGTCCTGATGAAAAACGAGGTTATCATGAGTATGCACCCAAAGCCTTTCACCCAAAAGCTAACGTCACCTATGGCGTTATGGAAGAAGAATGTCGCACCTTGATGCAGCAATTCTTCCAAGAGAGAAGATAGGGATTAAGGAGTGAAAGAAGTTAAAACATCACCTCTGTTGCTGATGTTAATAAAGAGATAGAAAGAAAGGAGGAAGGATTTTACCGATGCTCTCTACGATTATTAGAGGTAAGAGATAAACTGCTGATAGATGCCCTTTTAACCTCTTATAGCTACACTCCAACGAATTATTTACATGAAAAGAAATATTTATTTTCATGAAGAAAAATAATTATTTACACGACAATAAATATTTCTTTTCATGTAAATAATTCGCTCAAAAGTTATTGTAAGCATAAAAAAGAACCATTATCAAGAATACAATTAATACCATAAAACAAATAAATTTATGCCTTTGATGTCACCTTCTACAAACTAATAACGTTATACAAGTGAATCGGTTCAGAAAGAAAACCAAATGTATAACATACTAAAAATAAATGATTATGAATTATGTAATATTAAATTCAATTATTGATAGTCTCGTTCCAATAGCATGTGGAGTAGTTCTTCCAATCGTAATGGTTTGGCTCTACTATAGAAACGAACAACTTGAAGCGACCAAAAGGAGTGAGATTGTTATGGCTGTCATCGAAAAGAATCCTGAGGTTGACGTGCAGGAGTTCCTCAACAAACTGAACCCTCCAAAAAAGTCATATAAAGAGCAACTGATGACAAAAATGCACCAAGAACTACTTTGGGGAACAATTTGCCTTATCGGGGGAGCGATAACCATCCTGGTTATTATAGCTCTGAGCATCTTGCAAGGTTTTGCTGAAGAATTTATCCCTATAGGCTCTATACTTGGTGTTGTCCCATTAGCTGCAGGATGCGGGCTGTTGGCTGCCTATAACAATGCCAAAAAGACTTTGGAAAACTTGAAAGACAACGATTAGGTTATTATGACAAGAGAACAATTCGTCGAACAGGTCAGTCGGGAGCAGGCACATCTACGCCGGTTCCTGACGGCTTTATGCTGCGGCAATGGTGCTGAAGCTGACGATATTGCTCAAGAGGCTCTCATCAAAGCCTACCTTCGCAGTAGTCAATATGACGAACGTGGACAGTTCTCGGCTTGGCTAATGAAAATTGCTTATCGTGTCTTCATCGACTCACGTCGCAAACAGAAACACCAACAGGAACTACCCCTTGAGAAGGCTATCACGCTCCAAGGGAACAGTAAGAGTGATGATGCCTTCCGCTATCAGGAACTACACACTGCGTTGGCAACGCTCTCGGAGACAATGCGCACAAGTATCCTGCTCTATTATATGCAGGGTTATCAGATAAAAGAGATTGCAGAGATAACCGAAAACAGTGAGGATGCGATTAAGAAACAACTCTCACGTGGACGGCAAGAACTTAAACATATTTTGGAAAGATGAACGAAGATAAATTCTTGAAAGACTTGCTCTCGGACTATCATCCACAACTGTCGGATGACAATGCCTTCATGCAAAGACTGCAACGACAGATGGAACTCATCGAAGAAGTTAAGGCATATCAACGTGCGGAGAGCCGAAAGAACAAACTGATGTCGCTAAAACTGCTTGCTGTCGGTGTTGTTTTGGGCTGTATTGTGACGCTTGCAAGTTTCACACTGCCCACCATCTTTGACCGCTATATTGACGGAACGCAATCTGAGTTCATCCTTACTTTGCTGCACAACGTTCAGTATATTGGATTGGCTATCGGTGCAGGCTTCGTCACACTCAGCTTGTTATTTAGCACAAAATTAGCAGAATTAAAAGACGAAACACCACATTCATAAGGCTTGCTTTGAGCGTTGTAGTGAGTGATACAATAGAATAAAACTTACAAAAACAACAATAACCGTTCAAGTTTGGTTTAAAGGCATAAGAAAAGAGGCATCCCTACAATGAGAATGCCTCTTTTCTTATTTTGTTTTCTTTGATTATCTAACCTGAATAACCAAGTATTTACTTGTGCTCCAGAATGTCTGCGGGTCAGTGATACGGAGTACATACTGTCCGTTTGTATCAGTTGTCAGCGTGTAGCTGCTGCTTGGGTGAGCAGTTAACAGATGTGCACTCTTGCTGTAAAGCTTGATTTCCTTGTTAACACGGATATCGATCTTTGTGAAGTAACCCTTGTTGAAAGAACCCTGAAGAACCTTGCCACCGTCAAGGATGCGCTGTGCCTTCAACTCGCTCTTAGTACCGAATACATACCAACCAGTATTCAACTGCCTGTCCTGTGTATTGATAGTCTCAGTCTTCTGATTGCTCTCTGTCTGGAGATTCTCTTTCTCCTTGGTGAGGTTTTCTTTCTCTGCTGTAAGGTTCTCCTTATCAGTCTTGAGATTAGTAACATCTGTATTCAGACCAGTGATTGTCTCATCAAGTTCCTTAATATGAATATTCTTTGACTCCAATTCAGCACGCAACTGCTTCAACTCAGTCTCCTTTGCGCTCAATTGACTTGTCAGACGGCTAAGAGTTTCCTTCATTGCGTCACCCTTAAACCCTGTCTCACGCAACTGTTGCTGCAACTTCTTAATGAGCTCACGGTTTTCCTGCATACGCTGAGCAATGAACTGAATATTCTCCTTCATCTGTTCTGCCTTGTTAGCAGCCTCACCATTCTTAGCGATAGTTACTCTATTCTCTGCCTCGTTGATAGCAGCAAAGCCCTGCTGGATATCATTCAAGGTTCCCATCATATCATTAATCTCATGATCACGCGCATCAATAACACTGCGCAAAGAATCACTCTGTATTTCGGATGGGTTCAATGCCGATTTCTTGTCTTGATTGCAGGATGCCAGTGCAAAAACTCCACATACTGCGAGAACTAATAGTTTATTCATACATTATTATTTTTATCAGTTTGTTTCTTCCTATCAGAAGACTTTATTTTTTCTTTTCCAGCCACAACAATGACGAACTCACCACGTGGTTCTGTCTCTTTGAAGTGAGCAATTACCTCTGCCAACGTTCCTCGGACACTCTCCTCGTGTATCTTAGAGATCTCACGACAACAACTGATCTGTCGTTCTGTCCCAAAGATTTCAGCAAATTGCTCTAAGGTTTTCACCACTCTGTAAGGTGACTCATAGAAGATCATTGTACGTGTCTCTTCAGCTAAACTCTCTAAATGTGTCTTACGGCCCTTCTTCTGAGGGAGGAAACCTTCAAAGCAGAATCGGTCGCAAGGTAAGCCACTTGATACTAAAGCTGGAACGAAAGCAGTTGCACCAGGAAGCGTCTGAACGGTGATGCCATTGGCTGCCGCCTCACGAGCGAGAAAGAAGCCTGGATCACTGATACCTGGAGTTCCCGCATCTGAGATCAGTGCAACCGTCTCACCAGCCTTTAATCTATTGACTATACCAGCAGAACTTGCATGTTCATTGAATTTATGATGAGACATAAGACGATTCTTTATCTCAAAATGTTTCAACAAAATACCCGATGTACGAGTATCCTCACACAAAACCAAATCAGCTTCCTTCAGGATTCTGATAGCACGGAGGGTCATATCCTCCATATTTCCAACCGGTGTCGGTACGAGATATAATGTTCCCATTGTTGGTTGCAAATGTAAAGTAAATGAACAGAAGGACAAAATAAATTAGCTTTTTTTACGTAACAATCATCTCCGTTTGCAAGCATAAGACAAAGTAACAATGATGTCCTAAAATTTAAGAATAAAAACTATTATCTTCGAAAAACAAAGACTTTAGCAAACATCCTTGTTCTATCTCACTTCAATATTGCAGTATATAGCAAAGTGAACACCTCCTCAATAATTTTAACGCTTAACGTTTATCTATTCTTTATAAATTATATATCTTTGCAATGATTATGACAAAGCTAGACAACCATAACGGTGAAAGACGTCAACAAGGACGCATTGAGGTGATATGTGGGAGTATGTTCTCTGGTAAGACAGAAGAACTCATCCGTCGTATGAAACGTGCCAAGTTTGCAAAACAGAAAGTTGAGATTTTCAAACCTTCTCTTGACACACGCTATTCGGATGAGGACGTAGTTAGTCATGACAAGAACATTATCCATTCCACACCTATTGACTCATCTGGCAACATCCTCCTTCTTGCCTCAGACATTGACGTCGTAGGCATTGACGAAGCACAGTTCTTAGACGAAGGACTCACGGAAGTTTGCAACAAATTAGCAAACAATGGTGTACGCGTCATCGTTGCAGGACTCGACATGGACTTTAAGGGTGTACCTTTCGGTCCGATTCCTGCTCTTTGTGCCATTGCTGATGAGGTTACGAAAGTACATGCTATCTGTGTGAAATGCGGAGCTTTAGCCTACCTAAGCCACCGCCTCATTGCCGATGATCGTCGTGTTATGCTTGGTGAGCAGCAGGAATATGAGCCATTGTGCCGTGATTGCTACAAGAAGGCAACAATGAAAGAAGCAAATAATAAAGAATAAAACACTATGCAACAAACGATTACTTTTGACAAATTCATACGTTGGGCTTTGATAGCATTAGCTGTTTTGACAGTAGGATTTATCATTAACTCACTCTCTGAGGTTCTTTTGCCATTCTTTATAGCATGGTTATTGGCCTACCTTCTCTACCCTATCGTGAAATTCGTACAGTATAAACTTCACGTACCCGGTAGGGCATTAAGCATCGTCGTAACCTTTATATTTGCCACAGCAATCCTTGCAGGCATCTTCATGTTCATCGTTCCACCGATGATTGATCAGTTTGACAAGCTTATGACGATTATCAATCGTTATCTACATGAGACGACACATACCAATAGTATCTCAACAATGGTACAGAGATGGATTAAGGAAAATCAGGTAGAAATAGAACGATTCCTGAAGAGTCCGGACTTCACTGCAACGATTAAGAGTGCTATGCCAAAGATTTTCTCTGTGATTGGCCAGACAGCAAGTATCGTGATTTCTATCATCGCTTCATGTATCACACTCCTCTATACATTCTTTATCTTACTTGACTATGAGATGTTGTCAAGCAATTGGATTAAGATATTCCCAAAGAAGGCACGCCCTTTCTGGGCTGGATTAGCAGTCGATGCTGAACGAGAGTTGAACAACTATATCCGTGGACAGGGCTTGGTTTCACTCTGTTTGGGTATCTTATTCTGTATTGGTTTTACCATCATAGACTTCCCGATGGCAATTGGTATGGGAATACTCATTGGCATCCTCAATCTCGTTCCATACCTTCACACCTTCGCTCTTATCCCAACAGTCTTCCTCGCATTACTCAAAGCAGCTGACACTGGGCAGAACTTTTGGGTTATCTTTGCTTCAGCATTAGCTGTCTTTGCAATTGCACAAGTCCTGTCGGACATGGTGATAACGCCAAGGATTATGGGTAAGGCGATGGGCTTAAACCCAGCTATTCTACTCCTTTCGCTCTCTGTATGGGGCGCACTCTTAGGCTTTATCGGATTGATCATAGCCCTACCACTCACGACGCTCATCATTGCTTATTGGCAAAAATATGTCACGAAGGAGGGAACCGAAGTAGAAGCCGAAGACATACCGGCTCTTGCTGAGGGACAGCAGGAGAATAAGAAGAAATAAAGATTAGAATTTTATAAATAGCAATCAGGCCTCCTATCCAATTGGAAAGGAGGCCTGATTGCTTTATTCTCTATCGCACTCGCTCGATTATCTTCAAAGAAAAACATTTACTATTGCGGTTATGAACTTTTCTCTGTATAAAGAGAAGGAAACAACACCATAGTGTCAGACTTGGTTCACTATGGTGCTAGACACGCACCACTATAGTGTCAAATCAAGCGATGCTGTTCATCTAACAATCTTGTTTATACGTAAGACTCCAAGAACTTAATAGTGCCTGAAACCTTGACCGTTGTTGCTGTTGCAGGAAGTAACACGCTCTCACCTTCACAGAAAGAGATGGTATTGCCCTCAGCATCGGTAATCTCACCCTCACCTTTGAGTCCAACGAAGATAACGAAAGAATCCAAGTCACTGTAATCGAGTGTCATTGGCTCAGTAAGGTCGTAAACAGAAGTAGTGAAATAAGGACAGCTAACAAGCTCGATTGGCTCGTTCTGATGGGCTTCATATTTTGTACGATAGTCTAGATAGACCGTATAATCAATACACTCAGCCGCTTCCTTTGTATGCAACTGGCGATAATTGCCCTCTGCATCCTGCCGTTTGAAGTCGTAGATACGATAAGTAACATCGCTCGTCTCCTGAATCTCTGCTAAGAAACAACCTGCACCAATAGAGTGGATACGACCAGCTGGCAAGAAGAAGACATCACCATCTTTTACAGGATACTCACACAAAGCCTCTGTGATAGTATCATTCTCAACCATTTCTTTGTATTGCTCTGGCGTAATCTTCTGCTTCAAACCACTACGAAGAGAAGCATCAGCATCACTTTCCATCACATACCACATCTCTGTCTTACCACGACCCAAACCTTGTGCTTGTGCCTGCTCGTCTGTTGGATGAACCTGAATAGAAAGCTGTTCGCGTGCATCGATAAACTTAACAAGCAGAGGGAACTCATTGCCAAAGCGTGCATAGTTCTCCTTACCCACTAACTTATCCTTCAATGTCTCAACCAGTTTGTTCAGTGTCCAGCCTTTGTACTCGCCATCAGAGACAACACTCTCGTTGTCCTTAACACCTGACATCTCCCAACTTTCGCCAACCTGCTTCTGATCAGAAGTCAAATGCTTGAAAGGTACAATCTTCTCTCCACCCCAAAGAATAGACTTCAAAAGAGGATTAAATTTAAACATTTCCATTTTTATTGTCTTTTTAATTACTCAAACTTACCAATAATGAAACCAACTCAGGTCTTCAATTGTACTGCAAAGTTACACTTAAATCAGTAGATTACCAAGAAATTTGAAGGAAAGCCACTGCATCCTACACCTTCAAAAGTAAGGATAACATTATGTCAACAAACTATACTTTTACACTATATCCAAGCTGTATTTAGGCTCTTCACAGACTTTCTACTCATTTGAACATCAAACACCCTCGCATAAATAAAGCTGTTGCTTGACAATTGTAAAAGCTAGGTTTAGATAGACTTAGACCATAGTTTTACAAAATCAAACAACAGCTTTAACATTGTCTCCTACTTAATCTCGGACATGCGTTTTGCTTCCTTCTGGATTATCTTAAGTGTTGACTTGTCAGATACATATACACTATAAAAGCCTTGTGGCTCATGTGCGGGATCGCTAGTAAAATCATCTCCTGCTTGCCAACGCTCGTGACGAGGTTTTGCATAACCACCCCAACCCCAGAAGTTACAACCAACCAGCAATCCTCCCTTCGCTGCATTCTCCGCAACAGCATTCAACACGTACTTGTAATAAGCATCGCGCGCCTTTGTTGTACTCTTCAACGAGAAAGAGAAACCATCGCGAGGATAACCAAACTCTTCAAGTACAAGGGGCTTATTAAGCCGATTGCAGATAGCCAAGTGACTATCGATATATTCCTGAGTATATTTAAAACTTGCTTCAAGATCCTCCTTCAGATGCGTCTTTCTTGCCCACTGCCAGTTGTAAGGCCAGATATGAACATTACAATAATCTACGTTCTTATCAGCACAGATACGCTCAAAAACTCCATAATCACGTTCACAACCAAAGGCTCCTTCGCTTCCAAGACTGATAAGATGGTTCTTATCAAGGCTGCGAACAATGGCAGTAGCCTCTGAAAGCCACTTCTCAAACTCTGGTAGAGCCTCTTTTGAGAAAGCGCGAGGCTCATTACAAATCTGCCAAGACATGATCGTCGGGTCATCAACATACTTTAGTCCAGAGTATCGGTTGGTACGACTAAGGATGAAGCGAATATGATCATAAAACATTAAATGCGCTTTCTGATTAGAAGCAAACTTGCTGGCAAACTTTGTGTAAGCACCATAACCATCTCTACGTGGTATCAAAGCAGGTCCCTCATCAGCCCACTCCAAATAAGCACCATAGCCACCACTCCATTCCCAAGAGTTGGTGAGATAAAGCACAGCAACCATCTTTCGCTTGCTCATCTCAGTTAAAAGATAGTCTAATCCTGCAAGAATAGAATCGTTATAAACACCCGGACGAGACTGTAAAACAGGTTCTATCTTATCCTCAACACCGGGCAAACCATCTGCACCAACCAAGATTCGAAGGTTATCTATACCTAAACGCTGCATCTCATCGAGTTCTCGACGAAGACGTGCGCGGTTTCCGCCTGATCCTTCAGAACCTAGAACAGCTCCATACCAGAAGTTTGCCCCAACATAATAGTAGGGTTTCCCACCACGAACAAAGCGTCCGTTTTTAACTTTCACAAAGTTTCCAGCCATCATAGCTGTAGCCATTGTCAAGGCAAGAATTGCCATAAAAATTCTTCTCATATATTAGTAGTAAATCAAAAAAAATTATCGTTTTTAACATCTCACCCTTTTCAAGAGGTAAGTAACTATTTAATAATACATCTGACGATAGCTTTTCCCTTACTCATATAGCTACTTTTGTAAGAAGACAAGTACTTTTACTTTTTAACTCTTTAAACGTTTTACTCTTCTATTCCATCCCTTTTCTCACATTTATTTACTAACTTTGTAGCCAAATGGACAACAACATAGCAAACATAAAGCATCTGCTGAACGATGAGACAGGAGAAAAGCATTTCTCTTTTGAGGTTCTTCCCCCTTTGAAGGGTAATGGAGCAGCGTCTCTCTTCCGCAATATTGATAAGCTTAAGGAGTTTAATCCAAGCTTCATAAATATTACCACCCACCATAGTGAGTTTGTTTATCATGAGCGGGAAGACGGACTCATCGAACGCAAAAGAATACGTCGCAGACCAGGAACAGTAGCCATTGCGGCTGCTATCCAGCAAACGTATGGTATTCCTGTCATCCCTCATGTAATATGCTCGGGTGCAACAAAAGAGGATATTGAGTACGAACTACTCGATTTACAATTCCTTGGCATAGAAAACTTAATGCTTCTGCGTGGCGACAAGGCACAAGAAGACAAAATATTCAAGCCTTCAAAGGGTGGCCATCGTCACACTACAGGACTTATTAAGCAGGTGAATCTCTTCAACGAAGGTGTTTTTATTGATGGTTCAACGATGAAGCATCCTGGTAAACCTTTCGTGTATGGTGTAGCATGTTACCCTGAGAAACATGAGGAAGCACCTAATCTTGAACAGGACTTACGCCACCTCAAAAAGAAACAGGACCTTGGTGCAACATTTGCCGTTACACAACTTTTCTACGATAATGAGAAGTTCTACAATTTCGTTGATTTAGCTCGCAAAAAAGGTATAACAATCCCTATCATACCTGGAATAAAGCCTTTTGCGAAGTTATCTCAGTTAACTGTCGTTCCAAAGACATTCCATTGCGATATCCCTGAGGAACTTGCAGAATTAGCATTAATGTGCAAGTCGGATGAGGAGGCATGCCTTTTAGGAATTGATTGGGCTGTCAAACAGGTGAAAGATCTTTATGCACATGGCTTCAACAATGTACATTTCTACACTGTTTCAGCTGTTAATAGTGTGCATGAGGTGATGAAACGACTGGTTGAGACGGGTCTCCTGCAGAAGAATAATAAATAAACAGAGAACAAGAGAAGATGAACTTTTCAGAAGTCATAGGACAAGAGGCGGTCAAGGAACGGCTCTCACAAATGGTCAAAGAAGGCCATCTGCCACATGCCTTGCTCTTCTGCGGACCTCATGGAACGGGTAAGATGGCTCTTGCAATGTCCTTTGCCAGCTATTTGCTTGCAGGTGACGAAGTGGAAGACGCTACCTCACCGTCCGTTGCCAATGCGCGTGCCATGCTTCAAAAGTGGGAACACCCTGATCTTCATTTCTCTTATCCTACGATAAAGCTACCCAGTATGAGTAGCGACCATCAGCCTGTAAGTACCGACTTTGCAAAGGAGTGGCATGAACTCATCATGCAAGGAACTTACTTCACCATGAACCAATGGATGAAGGAGATGGGAGCCACCACACAGCAGGCTATCATTACGGGTGCAGAAAGTGACGAATTGTCACGTGTGCTGGCATTGAAGTCAAGTCAGGGTGGATATAAGATTTCAATCATTTGGTTGCCAGAGCGAATGAACCTCACCTCCGCTAATAAACTATTGAAGCTTTTAGAGGAGCCACCACAGGAAACAATCTTCCTCATGGTAAGTGAGGAGCCTGAGAAACTTCTCGAGACTATTATTAGTCGTACACAGCGTATCGATGTCAAACGAATCGAAGATAAAGACATCGAACAGGCACTCATCAATAAAAGGGGAATTGACGCTGACGCAGCACACCGCATTGCTCGAATTGCGCATGGTAGCTGGTTGAAAGCATTGGAATCATTGGACGCTGGTAATGAAAACCGTGAGTTCCACAACATGTTCCAGATGCTTATGCGTCTGTGCTACCTTCGTAACGTAAAAGAGCTTAAGCGTTGGAGTGAGGTTGTGGCAAGCTATGGACGCGAGAAAGAGCGCCGTATGCTCACTTACTTCCAACAACAGGTGCGTGAAAATTTTATGTTCAACTTCCGAAATCCAGAACTCAACTACATGACTTTGGAGGAAGAGAACTTTGCAAAGAACTTCGCACGATTTATCAACGAAGCAAATGTCATTGAGATTAACGAACTTTTCCAACGCGCTAATCGAGACATCGGACAGAATGCCAACGCTAAGATTGTATTCTACGACATGGCATTGACACTCATTGTACTATTGCTTAGGAAGTGAACGAGATTTGTTAGTTGAGGGGTTGACAAGTTGACAAGTTAACCAGTAGCTGTTTGAGTTTTATAAAATAAACTTTATCATTGCTTATCACACAGCCTATCATCCTCTCCTAAAAGAGAATATGATGAAGGCTTTCAATATATATAAACAATAAGATTACTATCAATGGATTACAAAGATATGAAATTTAAGGTCTGGCATGGTTGTGACCGAGGCTTATGCCACAAAGGCTGTGGCAGACAGGAGCGCCAGTTGAATACGTTCGACTGGTTGGCTGATGTGCCTGGAAACAACCAGACTACTGACCTTGTTGAAGTTCAATTCAAAAACACACGTAAGGGATATTATCACAACGTCAACAACCTTGACTTAAAGAAAGGTGACATCGTGGCTGTAGAAGCAAATCCTGGGCACGATATAGGAGTAGTTACACTGACTGGTCGTCTTGTCAAACTACAGATAAAGAAATCAACGAGTGTCAAATCACCAGACGACATTAAACGTGTTTACCGACTTGCGAAAGACGTTGACATGCAGAAGTATCATGAGGCAAAAGCACGTGAACACGCAACGATGATTGAGAGCCGACAGATAGCAAAAGGATTAGGCTTGAAGATGAAGATTGGTGACGTAGAGTATCAGGGCGATGGTAACAAAGCCATCTTCTACTACATTGCAGATGAGCGTGTTGACTTCCGCCAACTTATCAAGGACCTTGCAGCTGCATTCCATGTAAGAATCGAAATGAAACAGATTGGAGCACGACAGGAAGCAGGCCGTATCGCTGGTACCGGACCATGTGGACGTGAACTTTGCTGTTCTACATGGATGAAGAATTTCTCAAGTGTCTCAACCACGGCAGCACGTATTCAGGACCTCTCACTCAACCCAACCAAACTGGCTGGTATGTGTGCTAAACTGAAATGCTGTCTGAATTATGAAGTTGATGACTACATGGAAGCAAGTAGGAAGCTTCCAAGCAAAGAAGTGGTCTTGGAGACAATGGATGGCGAATACTATCTCTTTAAGACGGATATTCTCAACGGGCTATGCACCTACTCTACTGATAAGAATCTCGCTGCAAATCTCGAAACCATCAGCGCTGAACGTGCAAAGGAGATTATCGAACTGAATAGACGTGGTGAGAAACCTCTCTCATTGCTCGATGATGGTAAAGCAAAACCAGCTAAAAAGCCTGTTGACCTTCTTGCTGGTGCTGACCTTAGCCGATTTGACAAGGCAAAGAAACGTAAAAAGAATAATCAACCACGCAATAATAATGGTCAGCAAGGTAGCAGACCTCAACGTGAGAACCGTCGTTATCAGCGTGATGGACAAGACAACTACCGACAGGCAAATGACAATCGCCGTCCAACGAACGACAACCGTCGCCCACAGAATGGTAGTCGCCGTCCATATAATGGTCCTCGCCCTGCACAACAGCAGAACGAAGGAACTCCACAAAGCAATAGAAATGAAGGCAGACAGCCTCAACAAACTGAAAAGACGCAAGAATGAAACATAAGGTTTCCACCTTATTTTATATCATAGCACTCATGACGACAATCATGAGTGCTACTTCATGTAGCGATCCACGCACATACGACCAATACAAAAGTGTGTCATTACAGGGTTGGCAACGCAATGACACACTCACTTTTGATATTCCTCGCCAATGGGAGGGAAACTATCAATTAGACCTCTGCTTACGTGCTGCACAGACTTATCCTTACCGCAACCTAAGCGTGATTATAGAACGTAAATTGATTTACTTTAGACAACGTAAGAAGTTGGAGAAAACTTACAACGACACTGTTAATTGCGAGGTTATTAATGTAAAGGGTACATTGGTGGGACATAAAGGCATAACAAGCACTGAAATTCTTCAGGCTGTAACTTCGTTCCGCCTTAACCGCAATGATTCTTTACAAGTCAAGATACATCATATAATGAATCGGGAATCACTCCCAGGTATCAGTGATGTTGGTATTCGACTTCTCAAAAATAAACATGACCAGAAGCACTAACATTCAATAAAAGAAATAAAGGCTGTCTCACCTTCCAGACATAGGAATAGTGAAGCAGCCTTTATCAGATAATATAAGAGAGCTGTAGAACTTATAAGCATCTATGGCTTCATCATTCATCGCTCCATATCGTGGATAAACCACTATTATGCTAATGTTTTCTTTTTATAAAACAAGTCGTAAAGAGTAAACAAACAGAGTGTACTTTTGTTCGTTACTGACGTATAAGATTACGCCCAGCGTCTATACGGAGGAAAATGAAAAGGAGTATTGTAAAGCCCCACAACGACGAACCTCCGTAACTAAAGAAAGGTAATGGGATACCGATAACAGGCGTCAAACCAAGTACCATTCCAACATTTATAAAGACATGGAACAAGAAGATTCCCGCAACACAATAACCATAAACACGTCCAAACTTAAAGGGTTGCCGATCAGCAAGGTACATCAGCCGGAGTATAAGACAGAGGAAAAGCACAAGTACTGATGCTGAACCAAGGAAGCCTTCCTCCTCACCTACCGTACAGAAGATAAAGTCAGTATCCTGTTCAGGAACAAACTTCAACTTTGTCTGCGTGCCGTTCAAGAAGCCCTTACCCTGCAGACCACCAGAACCAATGGCAATCTCACTCTGATGTACATTATATCCCGCTCCTGCTAGGTCTTCATCTAGTCCTAAAAGTACGTTGATACGCACACGCTGGTGTGGTTGCATAACGTCATTCAGTACATAGTCAGCCGAATAGAAGAAGGCAATTGAACCCAAAGCAAACAAGGCTATGTAAAAGTAGTTAGAAAAGCGGGTATTCATTGCATTATAGACCAAATAACCTATGACACACGCTGATAATACCAACTGCACCCAGACAATATCGAATGGAATTACAAACTCTGAGAAGAGTAAGGCTAGTCCAGTAATACCAAATACATAAGTCAGCAACAAACGAGTACGTCCCTTGTCTCCCACATAAACCCATACCATCACTGAAGAGAATATCTGCACGAGTAAGAGAACAACAAACTTTCCTAAGGAAGTGGGCGTATCCAAGAGCATTATCTCTTCATACTTGATGCCAACAACGAAGTAAATGACCATCGCCAGCCCCGTGAAAAGGAAGCCACCAGACATTCCTTCACGATAGAGCATGAGGAAGAAAGATAAATAAACCAAGGCAGAACCTGTCTCACGCTGCCCTACAATACATAGCATCGGCAGGAAGATGATACCACAGGTTCCAGCAAAATGCTTCCAATTCTTCATTGTAAAGCCATAAGCCGACATAAACTTAGCGATGGCTAAGGCTGTAGCAAACTTGGCGAACTCGGCAGGCTGTAGTCGTAGCGGTCCAAAAACAAGCCATGATCGTGAACCTTTAATGCTATGAGGGTTAAAAATGGTGGCAAAGAGTAGGAGCACCAACAGACCATAGATGACATAAGCAAAAGTATCAAAGAAGCGGTCGTCCATCATTAGAATAACAAAACCCAAGCAAATGGAAGTTCCTATCCATACAATCTGCATACCCGAGCGTGATGAAAGAGAGAAAATCTCTGTATCACCATAAGTATAACTAGCACCACAGACGCTCACCCACCCAAAGGTGAGCAACGCAATGTAGATACCAATTGTCCACCAATCTAATGAACGAAGTACTCCTGGTTGTCTGTCTGCTGTATAATTACTTGGCACGATGTACGTTCTCCTTGTTTCTTTGTTTATCTTTTGATTGGACCTTAGCTTTATCCTTGCTTTGTTCCTTCTGTTTATCTTTTATTGGATCCTTGGATTTCTCCTTTTGTCGCTCCTTATGCTTGTCTTTGGGAGGTTCTTTTTGCTTTTCCTTAATAGTAGGTTTATCTTTCGTATCCTTCCGAGAGTCTTTATTATCTTTGTTCTTTTCTTTTTCTTTCTTATCACCTCCCTTATCCTTTTCGTCTTTCTCCGACTTCACCTTTAATTCGGGTTCAACACGGATGGCAGGTTCATTCTGAGGTTGCTTCTTTTTTTCCTTTTCATCAGCTTCTCGTTTAGCTTCTGCCTGCTTGACCTTCTCTTCTTCTATAAGGTCTTGCTTTTCCTTAACCCTCTTCAAAGAGTCTCTAATTATATTTACACGCTTAATTGAATCAAGTCGGACAGAATCAGCATGAGTTAGAGGGCGCTTGAAAGAATAAGAGATATGGCGACTCTGAAGAGCTGTTGCACGAGCTGCGTCACCAGGAGTAAGCTTTCCGTTTATGTACTGCTCTATCATCAATGAACCGATAGGCACACCAAAGTCAGCACCAAATCCACCATTTTCAACATAGACAGCAATAGCAATCTTCGGAGTATCAACAGGTGCAAAACCCATAAACACAGAGTGGTCTTTACCACGGTTTTGAGCTGTACCCGTTTTTCCAGCTAAAGTATAACCTGGATGTACCGCACGAGCACAAGTTCCACCACGCACAGAAGACACCATACCTGCAATAACTTCCTGATAAGACCTATACGTTCCCTTCGATTTGTGTTTCTCCAAATACTTCTTATCGAGTTTCTTACCTTGAATACTACGCACAACATGTGGAGTATAATAATAACCACGATTGGCTATAGTAGCACCAAGATTGGCTATCTGTAATGGCGTAAGGTTGACTTCGCCTTGTCCTATAGAGATAGAGATAACTGACAATGGATTCCATCGCTTAAAAGCATTATCATAGAATTTAGCATTTGGAATCATTCCTCGTTTCTCGCCAGGAAGGTCAATACCCAACTTATAACCGAATCCCATAGACACCATGTAGTCACGCCACACATCCATAGCATCCTCCAGCGTCTTATACTTCTTACGATTGGAGAGCATGTGATACAATCCCCAACAGAAATAACTATTACAAGAGGTACTTATAGCTGGCACCAATGAGATTGGAGCAGCATGAGGGTGACAACCTACATGAAGTCCCTTAAAATAGAATCCACGATGACACGGATAACGTGTCGAATCTGAAACAACTCCTTCAGAATAATAAGTGACAGCTTGTCCCGTCTTAAACGTTGATCCCGGAGGATATTGTCCCATAATAGCTCGATTGAGTAAAGGCTTTGCTGGGTCAAGTGTCATCTCACGCTGATACTTTCCACGCAACTTGCCGATCATTGAACGTGGGTCAAAAGTTGGCGAAGAAACCATTGCTAAGATTTGACCAGTCTTAGGCTCTATTGCCACAACTGCACCAAGTTTTCCTTCCATCAGACGCTCGCCGAGTTCCTGAAGATCAGCATCAATACCCAACTGTATGTCACGCCCTGGGTGAGGACGTTGGTCATACTTCCCATCTTGGTAACGACCTTGTATCTGTCCATGAGCATCACGCAGAAGAATTTGTACACCCTTAACGCCACGTAAGTCCTTCTCATACTCACGCTCGATGCCCATCTTTCCAATATAATCACCAGGCTGATAATACTCATCGTCTTCGATGTCGCTTTGACTCACCTCAGCCACATCACCAAGTACATGTGCAGCAATAGGACGTTGATATTGACGCACACTGCGTTTTTGGACATAAAAGCCTGGGAAACGATAGAGTTTCTCCTGGAAAGCACTAAAATCTTTGTCACTCAACTGACTGAAAAAAAGTTGTTGAGTAAATCGAGAATAACCAGGATTCTTGCTCCTATCCTTGATATTATTCATTCGGTTAATGAAGTCAGCTTTAGTTATGTTCAAAGCTTTACAAAACTCAAGCGTATCAAGGTGTCCTTTCATCTCGTTGGTTACAACCATTATGTCATAAGCAGGTTGATTAAAAACCAACAGCTTACCTTTTCTATCCGTGATAGAGCCACGAGAAGGGAACTCAATCTTTTTTAAGAAAGCATTAGAGTCTGCGCTCTTCCGATAATCATCACTGGCTATCTGAAGAGCAAAAAGACGTATGGTATATATCACCACAATACCTATTGCAACAGCACTAAGTACGAGGCGACGTTTCTCTAAATCATAATTCTTCATTTCTTATCGCCTCCTTACGTTCTCAACAACAAGAATAAGAATAAACGTGAGCAGAAAACTACCTACAACACACTGTAACCATTCAAAAACATTAAAGAAACTGAACATCTCTAAGGTAAAGAAGACTACACTATAAACCAGAGTAAGAATAGACACATACCACGTATATTGTGGTAAGCTAAGTGTATCCAACCCTGCTTGGAAATTATCGCTACTATCACGTGGAATGAAAAGTTGTAGCACATAAGGTTGCAACGCTGCTATCAAGGTCATAGAAGCAGCGGATACTCCGGGCGTATTTGAAAAGGTATCGATTATAAAACCCATGAAAAACGCCCATAGAAGAATGGCCCATTGTGGATAATTACGTGGGAATAAAAGAACAAAATAGATGTAAAGTAATGGCGTAGCAACAGTAAACAGATGGATGTTATTGAGTACAAACACCTGCGCTACTGTTAAAACAACAAACCAAAGTAAACGTTTGAGAAAATCTATATTCATTCTTTCTATTCGTAATCCAAAACAAGGAATTAGTAAACACCGTGGTTTCAAGAACCGACAAGTGAAGTTATCCGATTTCCATTCTAACTAAATCCGATTGGCTAATGTTCGCTTATTGCTCTTTACTTCCAATCTGACTCTCAAGCGGTTTGATAGAATCTTGTGCAGCCTTAATAACTTGACGTTGGTCTCTAATTGAAGCATCATCTATCACGCAGACATCACGAAGATTACCAAAGTTTGTTGAGAGTTGTATCTGTAAACGATAAGACAGTCCATCCTCTGAATTATAGACATGCTTTATCTTACCTACCAAGACACCAGCGGGGAAGACAGAAGAATAGCCACTCGTCACAACACGATCACCCAACTTAAATTTAGCATGACGAGGAACGTCATCTAGGTAGGCCACATCACTTGCACCACCATTCCAATGCAGATAACCAAAGTAATCACGTCCCTGAATAGAACAGCTGATATTCGACTTCGAGTTCAGCACAGGAATAACAACAGCGTAATGAATACCCGCCATATAGACAATACCCACTACTCCATTACCACAAGCAACACCCATATCTTTACGAACACCATCCCATGTTCCTTTATTGATGGTAATAAAGTTATTAGGTTTGTCCAATGAGTTGGAGACTACCTTAGCTTGTATCAATCGAAACTGTGAAAGAAAACGATACTGGCCCTTGTGGAGAAAGGTAGAATCCTTCGTCTTATCATACAGCTGGACTGACAACTCCTTCACCTGACGCTCCAGCTCGAGGTTACGCTTAGTCAAGGCTTCATTCACCTCACCCATCGTCAAATAAGACGTAACCTTTGAACTACCTTCATAGGCCAAACCTGCCACATAGTTCGCTGATGTGAACCACACACTGCCCTGATAGTCATTGAATCGGAACAGAAGAACCATACTCAAGACTTCCAGGGCAACGAACAAGAACCAATGCTTGTACTTAGCAAGGAACTCAGTCAGATTGTGCATGAACGATAGTTTTATCTCATCAAGAACGAGAAGCGATCTACGTTCTTCAATGCAATGCCTGCACCCTTAGCCACACTGTGCAATGGGTCTTCAGCAATATGGAATGGAATATTAATCTTATCAGTCAGACGCTTGTCGACACCACGAAGCAAAGCACCACCTCCACTGAGATAGATACCATTCTTTACGATGTCAGCATAAAGCTCAGGTGGAGTGTTCTCCAATGCTGAAAGAACAGCATTCTCAATCTTTGCAACGGTCTTATCAAGACAATGAGCAATCTCCTGATAGCATACAGGAACCTCCATAGGAAGAGCTGTGATGCGATTAGGACCATGTACAATGTAATCCTCTGGAGCTTCATCACCAAGGTCTGTCAGCGCAGAACCTACATGGAGCTTAATACGCTCTGCCATACGCTCACTGACCTTCACATTGTGCTGACGACTCATATATTCCTGAATATCTGCAGTGAGGTCATCACCAGCTACACGGATAGAGTTATTACATACAATACCACCCAAAGAGATTACAGCAATCTCAGTGCTACCACCACCGATATCAACAATCATGTTACCCTCTGGGGCCTCTACATCAAGCCCCATACCAAGAGCAGCTGCCATTGGCTCAAATATAAGGTAAACATCACGACCATCTGCATGCTCTGCTGAATCACGAACGGCACGAAGCTCCACTTCAGTAGAACCTGATGGAACACCAATTACCATACGCAATGAAGGTGAGAAGAAACGATTACCGCTGTGAACCATCTTTATAAGTCCACGCATCATCTGCTCACAAGCTGTAAAGTCAGCGATAACTCCGTCGCGCAAAGGGCGGATTGTACGAATATTGGGATGTTCCTTCTCGTACATCATCTTTGCATCACCACCCACAGCAATCATCTTATCTGTGCGACGGTCCAGTGCTACTACTGACGGCTCATCAACAACAATCTTATCATCACTGATAATAATTGTGTTTGCCGTCCCAAGGTCCATAGCAATTTCCTGGATAAATGAAAATAATCCCATTAATATATGTGTATTTTGTAAATGTTTATTTCTTGTTTATTTGCTCTTATTCAGTTGCAAACCAACTATGAATTGCAGCATCGTAGTGGCTACTAACACCAAATGCACGCTCTGCGAACATCTTACGATCTTCAATATCTGTCTGTGCACCATTCGTATTTAAAATTTGTAGCAACACAGGATACTCAGCCTTACTTGGCACGATAACAACATCCTTAAAGTTCTTTGCTCCTGCACGAATTAACGATATGCCACCAATATCTATCTTCTCAATGATTTCGTCAGCGCTGGCACCACTGGCAACTGTCTGCTCAAAAGGATAAAGATCTACGATAACAAGATCAATGAAAGGTATTTCATATTTCTGCATCTGTGCCTGATCACCTTCATTATCACGGCGAGAAAGAATACCTCCAAAGACCTTTGGATGAAGGGTCTTTACACGTCCACCGAGAATTGAAGGATAAGAAGTAAGGTCTTCAACCTTCTGACATGGATAACCTAATGATTCTATGAATTCGTGTGTACCACCTGTACTAAGAAACTTCACCTCTTCTTCGTCTAACTTCTTGAGCAAATCCTCAAGTCCATCTTTGTGAAAGACCGAAATAAGAGCAGTCTTAATTTGTTTTTTACCAGCCATTGTAAAACATTTTATGGATTTGATTTGCAAAGTTACTAATTATAAGCGACTAAACAATATTTTAAATCAAAAAAAAACAAAAGGTTGTCAACTAATTGATTAATGTCTAATAAGCTTCTACCTTTTGTTTTATTTTATCGGATCTATAACGCATTGCATGGGTTATGTGTTGATATTCCACATGTTTGGTGCGGGTGCTTAGCACATATGGTGCGGGTGCTTAACACTTATGGTGCGGATGGTATGCACCACATGTGCGAAGGGTTAACACCATTACTGTATATGGAAGGGTAGGGATTTAATGTGAGTTAAGCGTTTTAAAACTAAGGTCCGTCTAGAGTTTTGTTTAGTTCGAGGCTATACTTTTCGACAACATTTTAGGCTCTATAACAAATTACTCACACGATTCGTTATAGAGCCATTTTATCTTCTTAAAGTTGTACTTCTTATGAACTAAAGTGCATTTTCTGGTGCCCTTATATAATTCTATCAATCCTTATTCTTTCACTTTGACACCAAATGCATCTAATATCCCTTGTATCTCACTTCCAAGACCAAACACACTATTCATTACGCCATCCTTAGCACCTCGTACCATATAACGAGCACAATCGCCCTCAAGCTTACCAATGCGCTGGCGTTCAGCAACAGTATAGTCATGGCGTGAAATCTCACGACGAATACTTCCGAACTTATCGATGGCTCTACGCCACTTCCTAGCAGTATAGTACTGACTGTTATCACGCAGTTCGTATGAAAATCTCTCTAAGTCGTTAATAGCTGACTCACGTGTTGCACATGAGCTTACTGTTAGCATTGCTACAATAAGAGCAAGTCCCATTAGTACTTTCTTTACCTTTTTTCTCATCTTTTATACCCGCTATTTTTACAATAAAAATCCTTATCCTTAACTTGTATTTATAATACAGTTTACTTCAGAAGTAGCGTCAAGTTACGCCTTTTAAGGATAATAGTCATGGCAAAAATAGGAAATAATAATGATTTCACCAACAAAACTCGACATAACTTTTCATTTGTTTTCCACTTTTTAACTACCTTTGCGTTATGAATTTTGCAGCAACTCTACTTAAATGGTTCAAAAGTAACGGGCGCTCTTTACCTTGGCGCGAAACAGAAAATCCTTATGCTATTTGGCTTAGTGAGATTATTTTACAGCAAACGCGCATCTCACAAGGAATGAGTTATTGGAAACGATTTATGGCACAATGGCCTACCGTCAACGAACTTGCTGCCGCCGCAGAGGATGACGTATTGAAAGCTTGGCAAGGCTTGGGCTACTATTCTCGTGCTAGGAACCTACATTCTGCCGCACAGCAGGTTGTTAAGATGGGTGGGTTCCCACAAACTTTTAAGGAACTAAAGATGCTAAAAGGTGTTGGCGACTATACTGCAGCTGCCATAGCTTCTATCGCTTTTGGTAAACCAGAGGCTGTGGTAGATGGCAATGTCTATCGTGTACTTTCCCGCTATTATGGAATTGAAACACCTATTGACAGCACCAAAGGGAAAAAGGAGTTTCAAGTATTAGCTCAGTCTCTTTTACCGATAAATGAACCTGCAAATTACAACGAAGCAATCATGGACTTTGGTGCCATTCAATGTACACCTACTTCCCCCCGCTGCACAACTTGCCCGCTATGCGAAAGCTGTATAGCCTTTCGTGAACAACGCATTAACGAACTACCTGTAAAAATAAAAAAAGTGAAACAACGAGAACGTCATTTCACTTATCTATACATTGAAGTAGAAGGGGAAATAGCCATCCATCAACGAGGTGCAGGAGACATTTGGCAAGGATTATGGGAACTACCAGAAGCACAACAGCTTGCATCTTCTAAAGAATCGGTTTGGGCTAAAGATGCTCTGCTTTTACGAAAAGGAGTAAAACACATACTGACCCATCAGATTCTCCTAGCTGATATCTATCTTTGGCTGCCAAAGGTACGTCCACAACTTCCCTCAGACTTCATCTGGATTAACAAACAAGATATCGACAATTATGCTTTACCTCGCCTCATTGAGATTCTTCTAAAAGAGATTTCCACCCAATAGTCCCCTAGCGGCAAGCAATATATCCCCATGGTTCGCTACAACAAGACACCGACTCGTAACCTAGGCTTCTAGTCCAGCCCACTTCCAGCTATGCCTTCTTCCCAAAATCCCCATCTATACGCAGCCGATGAGCAACCAAGAAAGGGAAGACACAAACAATCATCACGATAACGAAAAACCATTTATAACCCACTGCCTGTGCCAAAGCACCCGCAAATAAGCCTGGAACCATCATTGACAACGCCATAAAACCTGTACAAAGCGCATAATGGCTAGTTTTATGTTCACCTTGACTGAAATAAATCATAAAGAGCATATAAGCACTAAAGCCGAAACCATAACCAAAATTCTCAATAAATACCGCCAAGCTTATTGCAATAATATTATCAGGAAGCATATAAGCAAGATAAACATAGGCTATGTTAGGCAAAGTTATGGCAGCTGTCATCGACCATATCCAACGTTTCAGACCATCGCGACTGATTACCATACCTCCAATAATACCACCTATCAGAAGACCTGCTACGCCAACGACACCATTCACCGTACCATATTCTATTTCAGAAAGTGCCAATCCTCCTTTACTTACAGGTGCTTGTAGGAAAAGCTGAGAAATAGGAATAATCAAAGCCTCTGGTAAACGGAAAAGCAATAAGAAACAGATTGTCGTTAATGCTTGTTCCTTCTTGAAGAAAGAAACAAAAGTTTTTCCAAAACTGCAAAACAACTGACTAGCTGAAACTTGTTCCTTATCTGTATCTTCGGAGGGACGCGGAAGAATTATACGATGATAGAGGGCGAGGCCGATAAAAAGCCCAGTCAAGCCATAAAAGACAAGTGACCATGTCCATTGTATATCAAACGTCTTATGTAGGAAACCTGCAAGTGCAATTAATCCTCCCTTTCCCACAACCATCGAAATCCGATAAAACGTTGAACGAATACCTACAAAAAAAGCTTGTTCATGTTGATCAAGTCCCATCATATAGAATCCATCAGCAACAACATCGTGTGTAGCACTACTAAACGCTAATAACCAAAAGAAACAGATTGTTCCCTGAAGCCATAATGAGGTATTTACCGTAAAGGCAACACCTGCAAAAGCTGCACCCACAAGCACTTGCATTATAATTATCCACCAACGTTTGGTTTTTACCAAGTCAAGGAACGGACTCCATAATGGTTTTATGACCCATGGGAGATAAAGCCAAGACGTATAAAAGGTGACTTCAGCATCTGACAGTCCCATCTGCATATAGACTTGAAGGGACAAAATAGTTACGGCAATATAAGGTAAGCCTTCTGCAAAATAAAGTGAAGGTATCCATGCCCACGGACTAATCTTTCGTTCTGTTTTCAATTTCTGTGGCGTTTATGAATTCTGTTGTTGTCACCAATAGTAGTGAGCTGTCAGCTATGTATAGTCAACGACAAGATGCCTTCACAAAATACACGATACATGTAAGCAAAGGATTTACAAAATGATGTTGACAAAACAAATAGCAAAACTTATTTACTTTTGTGTCTTTTCAAACGATGACAAAGATACATAAAAATAACGAAAATCACATAGGATATCGGTGTGGAATAAAATTAAAGACGATTTATACAGTATAAATGAATGATTTTCGCATTTCTTGAAAGATGAAATGAAACAAATATCTTATCTTTGTGAACGAAAGTATTGAAACTTAATTTTGTTTCATTTACCAACCTCGTCCATTTCTTTGGACTTAATATCTTGCAACAAGATGACTCTAATACACTCTACCCCCTCTATTGCACATAGAGAAACCTAGAGTAACACGATAAGGAAGCATAACACTGACAAAGGTGATATACGATAGTAAACCAAAGTGACATGCTTCCTTCTTCATATAAAAATGAAAAATATCAAGATTCATAGTCTAGTTTTATGCATTCTCAATTGTCATTCACATATTAGCAATTCATATCAAATGAATTCTAACAGAGAAACGATTTATCTGTCTCGTTTAATCACACTCGAGCCAAATATAGACTGCAAAAATGAAAAAGCTTTTCTTAAATATAAACTCCTAAAAGAGCTATCAAATATGGTTAGTTATAAAAGAAAAGGAAGCCTTGAAAGAACTGAGGATTAATAGATAAAGGGCAATAGTCATTATGACCATCGCCCTTTTCTATTATGAATGCTTCAGATAATTACATACCCAATGCCTTCTTTGCTCCTTCGTTGTTAGGATTAACCTTCAGCACTTTGTTAAAGTATTCATCAGCAAGCTGCTTGTTACCCTTCTTTGAGTGATAATAACCGAGACCGTAGTAAACGTTCTCCAAGTAACTCTTGCTATCCTCATCGAGAGTTGGTTTAGCTTCTTCATAAGCAGCCACCTTCTGATAAATATCAGCTACCTTATCAGGATCGTTCATCAATTGAGCTACATTAGCCTGATTCAACCATACCCAGTCAGAGATTGTTGGAAACTTTGCAACCATCTGCTCGTAAACATCAAGTGCCTTTGCAAGAACAGCATTCTTGGCTGCACGATCTGTTATGCCCTCAGCCTTAGCAACATAAGTGTTAGCAAGTGTTGCCCAGTCATTGTTTGTGGCCTTCTTGCTCTTTGAAAGATACTCTTGCTGAACTTCAAGTGACTTATCCTCATTTCCCTGTGCAGCATAAATTGCTGCCAATGTCTTCAAAGGCTCTATATTGTTTTTATCAAGCTCAAGTGCCTTATTAATGGTGCTAATGGCCTCATCGTACTGCTGAGCACCACAGAGGGCCTTTGCACAAACATCGTAGTCATTAGCAACTTTCTTACCAGAACCGGCAAACACAGTCTTACCATAGTCAATCGCTGAAGCATAATCCTTCAACTCAACTGATGCCATCATAGCAATACGACTCAGATACTCACTATTTGGGAACTTTTGCAAACCCTGCTTCGCAACATCCAAAGCTCTTTGATAGTCCTTTGTGATGTAAGCCGCAAAACCATAATTATAGAAGTTGTCCTCAGACATATTAGCTGGATTAGCCTTTGCATACCACTCTAATGCCTCTTTATACTTACCATCGCCAAGCATGATTTCAGCAGCAGTTGCTTCTACTGGGTAGTCAGGCTTAACCTTTCTCAACTCTTCAAGTTTCTGAACGGCAACCTTTGCATTAACATGACGGAAAACCTTTGCATAACGCTCGTAAGCTGTTACGTTCTGTGGATCTACAGTGATTGCATTCTGATACTGTGTAGCAGCAGCACCTGCGTTTCCGATAGAGTCTTTAAGCGCAGCAATGTCACCAAGAAGTACATAGGCTAAACTACCATTAAATTTCTTATTGTTAATAACGTTATTAGCAATCTCTGTTGCTGCATCGTAATTATGCTGCAAAAGATAAACGTTACCTAAAGCAACAATAGCTTCTTCACTCTTCTTAAAATTCTTCTGATACTCTTTGATCAAATCCTTTGCTGCTTTTGGATCATTAGGTGCAGCTTCGATGGCAGCAACAATAGGTTTAAGTGCAACTGCATAATTTACCTCCTGTGCCAATGCCGGAGTTGACATTGCCAACATCAAAGCTCCAGCTATCAAATATTTCTTTGTCTTCATAATTCTATCCCTATAATTTATATTTCTGTGAACCTTTATAATAAGACGCTTATAATGAAAAATCGTTTAATAAAATAAGTATGTTAAAATTTATATTATAAGCAATGCTAACCTTACATAACTAAAAGTTACACTTTTAATTCATGAATCGCTTATGATGCTTAAACTATTAGCTATCACTTATTGATCTGTTGCAGTCGAGACATGAACATCACGAATAGTAATGTCACCTCGATATGGTAAGAGACCAGCCCTAAAGATAATCTTCTGACCAATAGGATTAGTGACGAAATTTGCAAATGCCCAAGGCAGAGCTTTGTGCGGGTCTGCCACAAGAGCATAGATAGTCCTTACAAAAGGATATCTACCATCCAACAAGTAAGCCTGATAAGGCTGCCAGCTATTAGCAGGTTGGGCAACAGAGGCTTGTGAGAGACCTACTACTCTAATATCTTTCTTAAAAGTTGTGTTGGTAGAGTCACGATGGTCATTCAACCAGTTTGACCCAATAACACCTATAGCGTTAGGAGTTTTATGAACATAGTCAATAACCGACTTACTGTTACTTGCAGCAACAATGTTCTCACTCTTGATATTTTTTCCACCTAAAATAGAGTCAACTACATAATGCAAAGTTGCTGATGCTTTATTATCAAAAACAACTTCAATATTCCCCTTTTCATTCTTTGGGTTCAACTGATTCCATTTTGTAATCTGACCACTTAGAATTTTCTTAACATTGGTAACGGTTATGCAAGAGTCTACATTTGTATTGTTAACAATGAAAGCAATTCCATCATATCCTATCGGGAAAACCGCAGGGATAGGACCTTTTTCTTGTAAAAGTGCATCTTCGCCCTTTGTCAATACGTGAGAAGTGAAGAAAAGATTCACTTTCTGATCAAGAAGAAGTTGCATGCCCTTATTGTCATCTGTATAGATAGGCAACAAGTGAGCTAATGGGTAGCGGAACTGATAATTCTGTAACAATTCCTCGATAATAGGACTAAAACTTTCGTCAGAGGCGAACTTAATCGTCCCTGACGTCGGTGTATCTGTTCTGCCATCCTTATTTTTCTTCTGTCCACAAGAGGACAGAAGAAAAACAAAGGATAACATCAATCCTACTGCTATGTAGAATCTGGATCTATTCATATAAATTTGCTTTTTATTGCAGTTTGAAGGTAATTGGAAGAGTAAACCAAACGTTTGCAGGCTGACCATTGTTCATACCTGGAGACCACTTTGGCATGCTGTTAACAACACGAAGAGCCTCACGGTCGAGTGCTTGATCAACACCGCGAACAATCTGCGCCTGACTAACACTACCATCACGTCCTACAACGAACTTAACGATAACTCGTCCCTGCACACCATTCTCTGCTGCTACTGCTGGGTATTGGATATGTGAAGCCAACCACGCATTTACATTAGGGAATGAAGGCATTACCTCTGCTACTGTGAAGACCTTATTTTCAACCTCTTGCTTTGGCTCTGGTTTTGGAGCTTCGACAACAGGCTTTTCAATCTTTGGTACAATCTGTTCAGGAGTAGCTACAGTGCTACGAGCAGCAACTTCAGTACGATCTTCCGTACCTTCCTTGTTCTCAACACCTACAGCCTTGGTTTCCTTGTTCATCTTGACCATTGGAGGCATCTCTTCCTTTACGTCCTTATCATCCTTGATGACAGGTGCAGTAAACTTAACAGTTGCACGAGTTTCTGGAACCACCTTTTCTGGTTCAATCTTCTTTGGTTCTTCCTTCTTCTGCTGCTTTTTACGTTCAGCTTGTTCCTTCTTAGCTTGTTCTAATGCAGCCAACTCCATCTTTGCAGCATACTCAGCTTGAGCAGCCAATTCGTCGTTGTGCTTCTTAATCTGATAAGCTAAGTAACCACCACCGAGGAATGCAGCACAAAGCAGAATAGCTAAAGCTTTGATGTTACGCTGAGAAACTGTTTTACGAAGCTTATATGCACCGTACTCCTTATTTCTGTCGGCGAACACCATGTCAACCCATTTAGGATCGCATAAATCTATTTTTGCCATTGTTTTTTTCTTTAATTGTTTACGAATCAGTGATTAAGCCTTGATACCCTTCTTGGCTAAGAGAGCCTTGTCTTGGTCTGTCAGCTTGTCAATGACGTAAGTTCCAATATATGAAATCTGCATTTCATCGAGGATGTCAACCAAATGACGATAAGATGCTTTATCAGTTGGCTTGATAATGACAGTCATGGTAGAAACCTTCTTGCCATTAATTAAACCAGCTTTAATAGCAGCAATATCAGCCTGATAAAGACTATCTGGATAAGTCTTTGGGTTAGCCTGCTTCTTACGAGTCAGTTCCTTCACAGCGATATCCATATCCTTATAAGGGATAGTGATAGCCTCACCTGTAGAAGGGTCACCCACTTCCTTATGCTGAAGAACGTAGCGAATGCCTTTTTCGGTGTTACTCCAATCGGCAGGCTTCAGCCAATTAGCGTTATCATACTCTGGTTTACCATTACCATAGAAGATTTTATCTCCATCAGCAATGTAAATAGTAATAGAGTGTGACTCTTTGGCTTCATTCTTCTGCTGTTCATTCTGCGTCTTATCATTACTTGGCATCGTCAACTCCATAGTTGAAGGCTTGCTAAGTGAAGTACAAAGCATGAAGAAGGTAATCAGCAACATAAGCATATCCACCATCGGCGTAAAATCTACGCGGACGGTCATCTTCTTCTGCTTGCCGCCTTCTTTTCCTGTATCCATCATTTCCATACTTTGATCTCCTTACTTATTAGCTGCCTGTGCAGCCTTTTTAGCGTCCAACTGTGTGATCATGTAGTAATGGCTCTCATCCATATCCTGGAGTTCGCTCATTACCTTCTTAACGGTACCATAAGGAGAATCAGCGTCGGACTTGATAGCAAGTCTAACCTTAGGGTTCACCTGGCGGGCTGCGTTAACCCACTGTTGGAACTCTGTCATCTCCTGTCCTTGGATACTATCGAGAGGAATACCCATTTTAGGGAGTTCTTTGCCACGCTCTGCTGCTGGCTTTGACAAATAAGCAGCCAGCTTGTCGAGTGGAGCACCAAATGTGGACTCAGCAACAAAAGTCTTCTTTTGTGCAGGAGTCAATGTTATGCCCATATTATCTACGATTTGACCTAATTCATTAGTATTATCGTAGCTTAAAAAGACCTGGCCTTCACCTGTAGGCGTACCATTAGGTCCTTTTTCAGGACTAACGAGAATTGTCAGGACACCATTCTCAGGCACCTTTAATTCAGACACTGAACCTGGAGTATTTACCTTCACTGGCTCATTCTTAACGAATGTAGATGTCAGCATAAAGAAGGTAAGCAACAGGGTCATAACGTCTGACATAGGCGTCATGTCGATAAAAGTGTCACTCTTCTTAACTTTTACTTTACCCATAGCGATAAATTTTTAAAGGGTCAGCAAAAATTAAGCCTCGTCTGTGTGGTTTACTTCGTATGTCTGAGCGATAGAATAACCAACCTCGTCGAGGGCGAAAGTCAACTTGTCAACCTTGTTAGAGTAGTAGCCATAAGATACTACTGCACACCAAGATGTTGCGATACCGAATGCAGTGTTGATCAACGCCTCAGAAATACCAGCAGAAAGTGCAGCTGAGTCAGCACCACCACCTGCAGCAAGAGCAGAGAACGACTTGATCATACCGGTTACAGTACCGAGAAGACCAGTAAGTGTACCAAGAGTTACAAGAGTAGCAATGATAGGGAGGTTCATTGTCAGAGTTGGCATCTCAAGCTGTGTTGCCTCTTCGTGAGCCTGCTGAATCTTAGCTACCTTCTGAGCCTTCTTCAAGTTTACATTAGCACCACTCTCCATATCCTTGTAAGCATTCAATGAAGCCTTAACAACATTTGCTACAGAACCCTTCTGCTGATCGCATAGCTGATTAGCCTTAGCAAGGTCATTAGCGTTAAGAGCAGCCTTGATGTTTGCAACGAACTTTGGAAGTGAACCCTTACCGAAAGCAGTCTTCAAAGCCATCCAGCGTTCGATAGACATAGCGAGCACTGTTAACAAGAGTGTGTGGATAACAGGTACGACTACGCCACCCTTAAAGATTGTACCCCATACGTCAGCTGGGTTTTCACGTGCAGCTCCATCCTGGAAGTGCATTGGATTGCCGAACCATGTGTAGAACAATGTGAACGCAACGACAGCGCAAACGACGATAATCCAAAATGCGCCTCTAACTCCTGTGAAGCCCTCAGACTGTTTCTTTGGGGCTGGTTTTTGTTGTGTAGTTGCCATAATTTGATAAAATTTTAATTTTTAGGTTATTATTGAATTAATTTGTTAATATCTTTCTGATTTATAACTCTTTGTGTGTAATCATTACCATAAACGGAGAATGACCATAGCTACTTTATCTCCGCAAAGATAGTAATTAAAAGAAAACTACAGACACGATTAATAACATTTAACAATTAGAAATTCACAGTTTCTCTCATCTTTATATTACTATCAGCGCAGCTATTTGACACTTATTTTAGTTTTGAGAGTACTTCTTTAATCCGACGAAGTGCTTCTTTTATATTCTCATCACTTGTCGCATAACTCAATCGGAAGCAATCTGGTGAGCCGAAAGCATCTCCTCCCACGATTGCAACGCCTCCTTCTTCAAGAATATACATTGCAAGATCAGAAGAAGTATTAATAACATGCCTCCCGTAAGACTTTCCAAAGAAGCTAGAACATTTGGGGAAAAGATAAAAAGCACCTTGTGGCACATTTACCTCAAGTCCAGGAATCTCTTTTGCCAAACTTACAATCAAGTCACGACGACGTTGGAATGCTTCACGAAACCCAGCTACACAGGTTTGATCACCCTCGTATGCCCCAACAGCAGCCATCTGACTAACACTGCATGTGCCTGACGTATATTGGCCTTGTAGTTTATTGAGTCCCTTCGCAATCCATTCTGGTGCAGCCACCCATCCAATACGCCACCCCGTCATCGCATAAGCCTTACTAACTCCATTGCAGATGATCGTTCGCTCTTTCATCCCTGAACAAGATGCAATACTGCTATGTCCACCTATATAATTAATGTACTCATAGATCTCATCTGAAAGGATAAACAAGTCCTCATGAGCCAAAACAACTTTTGCTAAGGCCTCTAATTCCTCTGAAGAATAGACACTTCCTGTAGGATTACTTGGTGAACAAAGAATAATCAACTTTGTCTTAGGAGTAATCGCTTCCTCTAATTGTTCAGCTGTAATCTTGAAATCCTGTTCGATACCAGCAGGCACAACGACAGGAACACCACTGGCAAGTTTCACCATTTGTGGGTAGCTTACCCAATATGGAGCTGGGATGATTACCTCATCACCAGGATTAACCAAAGCTAAAACTGTGTTACAAACACCTTGCTTACCGCCGGTACCAACGATAATCTCCGAGGGAGTATAATCAAGATTATTTTCCTTCTTCAGTTTTCTTGAAATGGCTTCTCTCAAAATCAGGTAGCCAGGAACAGGAGAATACTTTGAGTAGTTATCATCAATAGCTTTTTTGCCTGCCTCCTTTACATGATTAGGAGTCATGAAGTCTGGTTCGCCCACACTCATGTTGATAACATCAATCCCCTGAGCTTTCAATTCACTACTCTTCTGCGACATAGCTAATGTTTCAGAAGGTGCCAATCGCTTTAAACGATCTGATAGTTGTGCCATTTTAAACTTTATCTTTCTTTGTGTATGATTTCATTCACAAAATTACGTAAATTCATTTTAATAACGCAATTTTCCTTTCTTTATTTTATCTATATAACATTTTTAGTACCGATTTGTCATTTGATGAATTAGGAACAATCGAAAGATTATGAGCTTCAAATTCATAAAGTGAGATTATGCACATCTAAAATAAAAATAGCTTCTTGCTTCTATAAAACTTATATTTAAATATCATTATTGTAATGAGCCTGAAGCCATAACTAAGGTCCAAAGATTAAGAATTGTCTTAACAAAGAGTGTCATTAAAGTTAAGCAAAATCATCAATCAAGAATGAAAACGTATAACAATAACCATCATATTATCAACGCATTACAAAACAGCACCTAAAAAGTTGGCTTCCTAAAGAGCGACTATTAGAGCTTTAAAGGGCGTCTTTTGCAACTCAACTGGGCATCTTTTATAAGTCTGTTAACCGCCAAAAAACCGTTTGACGAAATATTAGGACAAAACACTTTACCAAAAGGCTCTACTCCACTCTTTTCTGACATCATCGAAGATAAAGACCGAAGCTATCATTTTGCAATTCATTTATGGAAGGCTTATCATTTCTGATGTCAAGTTCTACTCAATATGTGTCTTTATTTTGTGTGTTTCAATTAGCAGATAAGCAAAAAATTCTTAGAGCCAAAAATAAAATCCCACAAAAGAGATGACAACTCTCTTTTGTGGGATTTTATACAAGGTTCAATTTAGAACCATTCTATTGTTTTCATATCACTTATAGGTGCAAATCGTGCCCCATACGATCACGTTTAGTCTTCAAATAACGATAATCAAACGTATTAGGAGTAATCTCAATTGGAACATTCTCCTCAATCTCCAAACCATAAGCTTCAAGGCCAACTCGCTTCGTTGGATTATTCGTTATCAAACGCATCTTATGAATACCAAGATGGCGCAACATCTGTGCACCAGAACCATAATCGCGCTCATCTGGTCGGAAACCAAGGTGAAGGTTAGCCTCAACTGTGTCAAGTCCCTGTTCTTGCAACTTATAGGCAGCAATCTTATTCATCAAGCCAATGCCACGTCCTTCCTGCTGCATATAGATGATAACACCCTTACCTTCTTTCTCAATCATTTCCATTGCCTTATGAAGTTGCTCTCCACAATCGCAACGCTTACTTCCAAGAATATCACCCGTTGCACATGATGAATGAACACGTACAAGGACTGGCTCATCCTCTTTCCAGGTACCCTTAACAAGTGCCATGTGTTCCAAACCATTTGCTTGACGGAAAGGAATCAGGTGGAACATGCCATATTCCGTCGGTAGTTCTACTTCCTCACCAACGACAATACTTGACTCGTTCTTCAGGCGGTAGGCTATAATATCTTTGATACTGATAATCCTCATATTCCACTCCTTTGCACATTTCTGCAAATCGGGCATACGCGCCATGGTACCATCTTCGTTCATAATCTCCATCAGCACACCAGCAGGGTAACAGCCAGAAAGTTTACACAGATCGACTGCCGCTTCCGTATGACCCGAACGACGCAGGACACCATTATCTTGAGCATAAAGTGGATTGATATGCCCAGGGCGTCCAAAGGTTTGTGGGGTTGAAGTTGGGTCGGCTAAGGCTTTGATTGTCTCTGCGCGATCATGAGTTGACACACCCGTTGAACATCCTTCCAACTTGTCAACCGTAACAGTGAATGGTGTCCCAAGTACTGAAGTGTTATCAGAAACTTGATGAGGTAGGTCCAGCTCTTCTGCACGTGAGAGCGTAATTGGCACACAAAGAACGCCTCGTGCATTCTTCAACATAAAGTTCACCTTATCTGGCGTTATCATCTCTGCTGCCATAATAAGGTCACCCTCATTCTCTCGGTCTTCGTCATCTACTACAATAACAAACTTTCCTTCCCGAAAGTCTTTCAATGCATCTTCGATGCTATCGAGTTTAAAATCTTCCATATTGTTACTGATTTTTATGGTTTCTATATCAAAGGCTCTTTGCTTCCTTCTTTTCCTTTAGACGTTGAATCTCTGTCATAATCGTCTCGTTACAGTTCGTAATCGTACGAAGATCGCGATAAAGACGTAAACGGAAACGCCACATACGGAAATAGAAGAAGATACCTGCTGGTAAAATAATTGCTGCAAAAATATTTAACCACTTATGGTCAAAGGGTCTTGTATGCGCTTTTACTGCCAATATCGGGTATTTGTTTAGTTCTGTCATGATGACTTTGTTACGTGTATTGCTCAAGTCTTCAATAACATTCTCAAGTTCATCATTAATCTTCTCTATTACATGATCCGCATGATAACGGAAAAATACCTTTATTATATTAGGAGCAGACTTCAGCCTGCGCGTCTTAGCGTAGTCTGCAATTCTTACATTCAATTCGTTGAGTTTCTCTGCATCTGTACGATAGTCAGGGTCATGCAAGATAACTTCCTTACTTGCAATACTACGCTTAATGCGTATTCCAAACATCCTCATCAACAGATTTCTGTACATATCAGCATTGAATACTGTAGAGTCGTTATTTGCCTTATAGGTAAAGAACACTGCCATCGGAATGAGAACAGCCATAGACAATCCTTTACCAAACCATATTGCCCAGTCTCCCTGACGTGCCATTCGATATCCTGTATTATCTAGGATATAAAAAATGATGAACACAATAACACTGATAATGATAGGAATACCCAATCCTCCTTTTCGAATAATTGCACCGAGCGGCGCACCGATAAAGAAGAAGATGATACATATCAGTGCCAATGTAAACTTGTTAATAGTCTCTATATCATGCAAGCGGATGATCTTGTCACCATCAGTGGTGATCATACTCTTAAAATCTAGGTCGCTAACTTCTTGCTGAACAGTTGACAAAGCTTGATCAACAACGTAACGTCGTTGATCTGCGGGCAACTTATTAAATACCGAATCTACATTGAAAGCCTTTGCTTTTGATAACTTTATAGCTTCTTTCCTTTGTGCGGCTTTGAGATAAGGATCGTGGTAATAAATCGTCTGCGCATCTTTATAGAAGGCTTTACCCACACTATCATAGACATGCACTAAGGAGTCCTTATCATGCTGTATCTTCTGAATGCTTTTCGTTCGAGCATCATTTGTGATACCTGCCATATCCGTAAGGTTGAAATCGCCATCGAAATCAAGGACAATATGCTTATGTGCAAAGGTTTCTCGACGATAAGGTACACTGGCACTATTACCCATTTCTTGCGAACGCATGTTCTCAAACCACTCTCCACTCCAGAGGTTAAGTACAAGGTGTTTCTTATCTACTGTTGACTGCAACATGCCCGAGTCGGCGAGGATAATAGCTTGATCTTCATAGCTATCCGTCATTCGATACACCATAATATTATATAGGTGTCCTGTCTTCAAGTCTTTCTTCTCTACGTAGAGATTTGTTTGTGGAATACCATCATAGAAGATTCCTTCTGGGATTTCCAGTTCAGGACTCTTCTGTTTCATAGAGATAAGTAGCTGGGCTATGTGTTTATGCGCGATTGGTCCTACATTATTCTGGAAGTAAAAAGAACCAAAAGCAATAAAAATACTAATAACTATCAGTCCTCTAAACGACTGAATCAACGAGATACCAGCAGCCTTAATAGCTGTCAACTCTGAACTCTCGCCAAGGTTACCATAGGAAATAAGCGATGAAAGAAGAATCGCCAAAGGAAGTGCTTGTGGCACCATCATCAAGCTCATATACCAAAAGAATTGTCCAAGAACGTCCATTGACAATCCTTTTCCAATCAAGTCGTCAACATATCGCCACAAGAACTGCATCATCAACACAAACAAGCTGATGAAGAATGTTCCCATGAAAAGCATGCCAAACTGCTTGGCAATGAAGATATCTAACTTCTTGATTCGAAACATGATATAAAAAACGAGACGTTTTCTCTCTTATTTTATGCGTAAAGCTATAACAAATAAAAACAAAGAAATCTTGTTTTCAATTTGTAAACTGCATCTTACCTTTTGCAAAATTACATAAAAATATCAGAGTAATGGTCTTTTTTAGTATTTTTATTCTTTAACCTGAGTCTTTCCTCTAAGAATACAAACCTGCATCAGATATTTTATTCTCATTTTACTCTTCTGTCTTATTACGAAGAAGAAAATTTAAAAAGAGACTCTTTTAGCATGCATGCATTATAAAACCCGATAACGCACATGCTGTCAGAACTACTGCATGGCATACATGAGCAACCGCATCAACAACGCACCACGCATGCTAATTTTCGCAAAGTTTTTTTAGACCACACTACATACCCGTGATACGATGTAGGCGGTCGATCTTCTTATTCCAAAACTGTTCCAATCCTTCTACATCATCGTCCTCTACAAAATCAGTAACTAAGAGATGATAGTTGCCAGCTATCTCACTATGAAACATCTTTATCTCCCAAAAAGAATCACTCTCTGAAGAATCCCAATGAAAACGTATGTAATTGTTTTTCACCATATCAACAATCGTTGCAGTATGGGTATCATGTTCGCGAAGCGGATCTCCCCAAATAAAAGTTGCCGAATCTTCCTCTATCGTTACATCATCTGCCAACCACTTCTTTAAACCAATTGGTGTACTTATCAATGCCCACACAGCACTGCCCGACCGCGTTTTCAATTCGTATTCTAGTTCTATCTTATTACTCATTTCAAATATTACGTTTAATATTATTCTATTCTTAACTCACCTTTTTGTGCCAGCAAACTTATTGTGACATCAAAACTAAAAGTCGTTCGTCATACAAGTTAGTTGCTATAAGCAGCAAAATAGCCACTTCCATTTCATCACGTACATCATGTCATATCTCTACCCGATAAGACTGAAAGACAACCTTTATAGGAGTAAAGTTCCTGTTTTATTCTCTTAATCTGTTGCGCTAAGCTAAATCTACAGATATTATTTGACCTACGTAATACTGATTTTATACAAAGCTACAACTTGTTATACAACCATACTCCCCCTCTTTTCAAATGCAAATATAAAACTTTTTCTCGGATATCCATTAAAAAATTGACGTAATATTTGCATGTATGACATTTTCTTCATACCTTTGCACCCGCTTTCAAGAACGAAAGTCAAATGGACGGCGGGATAGCTCAGTTGGTTAGAGCGTCGGATTCATAATCCGGAGGTCCGGGGATCGTAGCCCCGTCCCGCTACAGAAAGGTTGATAATCATAATGATTACCAACCTTTTTTGTTTATATATGAAGTTACGGGCAATCTGTCATATCAGGATTTCTCAATTAGAGCAATGAGCCCATTAGTTCTCTCAATATTGAAATTTATGTATGTAGTAAGTGTCATTATGTAATCATCGATTTTACTCACCTAACACCAATCGCTCATCACCTAACACTCGTCATACCAAATACTTCAAGACCCTTCTTTTTCCATGGTACAAATGGAAGAAAATATATCAATTAAAGAATTGTCCGTACCTTTTTCCAACATAGCCTATGCATCGTTTAATGGATGGAAGTCCCGAATTTAGTCAACTATAAACTCCCAACACCTTGTTAGGCCAAATACGGAACTGGGTGTCTAGTAAACTTTTGCGGGATTATGCGTATATAAAGAGAGATTAAGCACCCGCACCATTTGTGCTAAGCACCCGCACCAAACTACAAGAAATCTGTATAACAGCGAATGATGATAATCATTCACAACAGACAAGCAGTTAAAATACATAACTTTTGTTCATAAATGCAGAGGACATTTGGGAATTCAAACCATCCATAGGAATCGTTATAGAATAAAAAAAGCGAGCCTTACGACTCGCCTTGTGATTTTAATCAGTAACAGGTTATTAAACCTTATGGGAGGGAGATAGCCTCACTTGGACAAACAGATGCACAAGTACCACACTCAGTGCAAGCATCTGCATCAATATTGTAGATTTCACCCTCAGAGATAGCCTCTACTGGGCACTCATCGATACATGTACCACAAGCGATACAATCATTACCAATTACGTAAGCCATAATATAAAAATTATAATGTTAATAATGTTCTTGTATTACAAATAGGCCTCAATACCTAGATTTGATGATGCAAAGGTAGAAATAAATTCTTAAATACCTAAACATAATAGTAGAAATTACAAATATTTAGACAGCATAAAAATAGAAATGAACGAAAAACAAAACGTACAAAATACTGAAACAAAGACACCTAACTAAACATATACTTCTCAACATGGCGACCATTAAGGTCTCATTTAATAATAAAATTATTCTCAACGCCTACCTAAAAAGGATGAGTAGCCAGAAAAGGCGGATGATAACTTCATTTATATAGACAATAAAACAAGAACTTATACGTTTGAAGATTAATTATGAAAAGAACATTATTAGCCCTCACCCTATTGGCTTCCGTGCTGACAAGCCATGCACAGGAACGAAAAGTGCAGAATCGCCCTTATACGGATCTGCGTGATTTCCATTTCGGTGTGCTCGTTGGTACACATCTACAAGACCTTGAACTCAATAATATTGGACCGCAGATGGTCGATCTCGACGATGGTAATGGTTTGGTACAGAAAGTCGTTTCGGCGGATCAAGACCGCTGGGACGCTGGATTTACAGTGGGAGTATTGGGTGAGTTACGACTCAATTCTACCTTTCAGTTGCGTATGGCTCCTGCCATGTACTTTGGTACACGACATCTGACCTTTCGAAATATCACAGACCTTAATGCGCAAGGAGAGCCTACGGAGCAGGTGCAAGACCTCAAAACAGCATACGTCTCTTGTGCTTTCGACCTCATTGCAGCTGCTCCACGCTTTAATAATCATCGCCCTTACGTGATGTTAGGACTAAATCCTATGCTCAATCTCTCAGGTAAGAACAATGATTATATCAAACTCAAACGGGGCGATGTCTTCGTAGAAGTAGGACTTGGATGTGACTTCTACCTCCCTTACTTTAAACTACGCCCAGAGTTAAAGTTCATGTACAGTCTTATGAACAGTCTTGATAAGAGTCATGCAAAGAATCTCCAAGACAAGAATATGCTCATGTACACCAACTCTGTCAACGAAACTCGCGCAAAGATGATAGCGCTCACTTTCTACTTCGAGTAAATCCTTTATTTGTCAAGCAAATAGACATGGCATAAAAGATTTATAACGAAGAAAGACTTATCAAAAGCAAACAGAATCTATGCAATTTTGAAGTTGAACTCCAAAATTGCATAGTTTTTTTATTAAAACACACTTTTCGCTTGTACACATGCTTTTTTTTATGTAATTTTGGAGTTGAACTTCAAATTTACATAAACTTATGACCGATTATATACATCGCAAAATAGAGGAAACGATACTTGAGGCATCAAAATACTTCTCCGTGATAGCTGTCTCTGGACCACGTCAATCAGGCAAGAGTACATTGTTAACTCAATTATTCCCACTCTACGAGAAATACAGTCTAAAGGATCTCAACATTCTTGATTACGCAAAGAATGATCCCATAGCCTTCCTTAATCAGACAGATGAAGGAATGTTTATTGACGAGATACAAAGGTGTCCTCAACTATTAGACTACATACAAGGCATTGTAGATAACAATTCCAAGAGACATTTCGCATTGTCAGGAAGTTCGAATTTCGAGGTAATGAAGAACTTATCAGAATCTCTTGCTGGTCGTGCAGGGGTGTTCGAACTGTTGCCAATGTCCATACAGGAGGTTACAGGAAAGGTTGATTTAGACAATCTAAATCAAATCCTTTACAACGGGCTCTACCCTTCTATCTGTGCAAAGAAGAATATTGCTAAGTTCTTTTACCCCTCTTATGTTAGGACATACTTGGAGAAAGACGTAAGAGATCTCCTACAGATAAAAGACCAAATACGCTTCACAAAGTTCTTGAAACTGTGTGCAGCACGAATAGGCTCACTCTTCAACGCTTCTGAATTAGGTGCAGAGGTAGGCGTAAGTTCCAAGACTATCAGCCACTGGCTTTCTGTCTTACAGGCTTCTTACCTCATAACGCTCCTCCCACCCTACTATGAGAACATTCCAAAAAGACTGGTGAAGAGCCCTAAACTCTATTTCAACGACCCAGGACTGGCCTGTTATCTACTCGACATCGAGAGTCCTCAACAGTTAGACAGGGATAAGATGCGTGGTGCTATCTTTGAGAATATGATTGTTATGGAGGCTATCAAGCATCGCTATAACATGGGATTAGAGGGTGGAGTATTCTTCTATCGCGACTCTAATCAGAATGAAGTTGACCTCTTAATCAAGCAGGAAGGGGAACTAACAGCCATTGAAGTGAAGTCTTCTATGACTTATAGTTCATCTTTCGAGAAGGCACTCACGCAGATTGAAGGATGGATAAAGACCCCCATAAGTAAGAAGACTATAGTCTACTCTGGCGACTTTGAGAACACGAGTGGCAACATCAACCTTATCAACTATCGCCATATTTCTTCCATTCTCTGAGTCTTTATTATTCAAGACAAGGTACTATTTCTCTGTTACAGAGGCTCTCCTCTTCTTTTCTCTATGCCAAACAGGTAGATAATAAAAGATGTTAAAAAAACGGGGGCTTAGTTTCACAATATAAAGAAAACAGTATCTTTGGTGCATTTCTAATCGTAAACAAAAGTAGTTATGAGAAAGTTTATTATCCTTCTTTGTGCACTCGTTGCAAGTATAAACATCAGCGCACAGACTAAAGAAAAGCAAGATAGTCTGAACATACCAGTGTTTCTTGTAGATGGAGTTGAGGTACAGAACATCGATAACCTTGACCAAAAAGACATCATTAGTGTGAATGTTATCAAAAACGGTGACTTCAACAAGCTATTTTATCCACGTACTGGCGGCGTGATGCTGATTACAACAAAATCAAAAAAATATCTGAAGCCTATCATTCAAAAGTATCAGGAAAATATGAAGAAAGCAAAGGGCGACAGGAAGCCTGGTGAGATTTACATAAGATAAAGGTGCACACAAACACCTTTCATAATACGAGAACGCTATCAGGCTATAGCTTTTTACATCGTAATCAATGTCCAATAGTAGCTGAATAATCGTAACTGCTACTATTGGGATTGGTTCTTGTAAATAAACGAGATTGATTACATCAAATTAATACCATGCATAAAACAAAAAACAAATAGATACGATAGCTGCTTCAACAAACAACTTGTTCCCTTATTAAACACTATTTGTAAACTATTTTCACGCAAATCAAATCTAATATATGCTCTTTTGGCTTCTAAAAGACGCCTAATTGACTTGCAAAAGGTGCCCTTTTGAAGTCTTACTAACGCCCTTTTGAAGTCCAATTAAGCACCTTTTCTTCTACAATTGACTATGCCTAAATTTACTTCACACTTTTCTGGTTATTGTTACTAAATTGGTTTACACATTTTTTACTTGCTTCCTGAACAGCTTTACACCCCCATGGAAACTTTACTGATTCGCTTTACATAGTCATAAATCTTGACAATGAAGTCTGAACGTGTGTAGCACATGTTCAAAGTTAGTATTTTTCCTTCAACTTACAAAATTTAATACCATGAAACGCACAGAAACCCTTATGCTACATTGCAGTGCTTTTCTCTCATTTGTCTTGGCGTAAGCATGCCGTTGCTCATATGGGGTCTCTTATTGTTGTAGAAGTCTATGATACCAGCAATAGTGCATCGTGCATCATCGAGGTTCTTCGGTCGTTTCATGTGGTAGAGCCACTCTTGCTTTATTATTCCGTTCACTCTTTCGGCGATTGCATTATCTGTAGGGTTGTAGTCTTCAGTCATGCTTATGCCCGAGTGTATACTCTCCAGCCTTGCCACGTAGGCGTTGCTGCAGTATTGAACCCCACGATCAGAGTGGTGCGTCATCAGCGAGAGATTCATACCCTGTGAATGTTCTATTGCCATGTCTAGGGCAGCAAGCGTATTGACAGCCTGCAGACTGTCAGAAAGCTTCCATCCGATTATCTCATGAGTGAATGCATCGGTTATGAGGTGAAGATAGACCACACCATCCTCAGTATCTATATATGTGATGTCTGCTACCCAGAGTTGTGCAGGACGTGTAAGAACCATTCCTTTTGCCGTGTTCTTATACTTGAAATAGTTGTGATTGGAGTTCGTGGTGTGGCGACATCTGGATGGCTTCAGCATAAGGTGATGCTTGTGCATTAGCTGGTAGAACCTGTCGCGCCCAAGCATTAAGCCAGGATAGATATCCATAAGCATGTGCAAAAGTTTCTGTGCACCTATTCGAGGAGCATCTGCACGAACATCCATTACTGCACGTACGACAATTTTCTCAGTAAGTTTACGATGCTCCCTCTTCTCTTTACTCACAGAGTAATAGCCTTCACGAGTCTTGCCAAACAGTCCACTCAGCAGCCCAATTGATAAACAAGGGTTGCTGACTCGAAGGCTGTCTACTGCTTGGCGCCAGCTTTTTTTAGCAAATCCTCACCATATTCCTTACTGCTTATCTCTATGACTTTCATCAAACCTTGATTGCGAAGTTCAGAATACTCCAAAGCTTTCTTCAAATTCGATACTTGTTCTTCAAGCTCTTCCTCACGAGTTAGAGGGGCTTTCTCCATAGCTTTCTTACTACGCATAGCTTTTACTTTAGTAATAATATCATGCGACAAAGATAGCTTTTTTTCATCTAAATCATACTTTTTTTGCCATTGATAAAAGCTGGCACTATTAATGCCGTACTTACGACAGATGAAATTAATTGACACTTCTGATGAGTAATACTCACGAAGTAAAGTGAGAATAAAGTCCTCACTGAATGTTCTGTGTTTAGAATGTTTACTTCCCATTTTGAATTTTAAATGTTAAAATGATGTGAAGTAAATCTGCTATAAGACAAATTTTATAACTGATTGATTTTCTGTTGGTTGCAAACTTGTTCTTAATACGTATTTTCTCCCTTATTTATGGAAGTTTTATTTGAATTTATATAATGATTTTTCAATTCCTTATTTGCGTAATTTTCAACATATTAAAAGAAGGGGTTTTCTGTGTCGAAAGATGATAATAGAATAGACAGTGGACAGTTTTAGCTATGTATTCGCTTAATGATTAACTTTCAACAACGTTTTAGGAAGTATAAAAGACTGTGGGCTGCATCAATAAGATTGCTATTGGCAATCATACTGATACAGCCCACTTTATTCTATATAAGTCTATCGAACGAAAGACCTACTTTTTCTTCTTCATATCAAGCACCAACTTACCTACGTAAATAGCATGCTTACCATTCTGATCTTCGCCAACCATCTTGCCGTCAAGGTCTTTCACGTACTCTAACTTTGTAAGATAGGTATGTGAGTGACCGCCTAATACAAGGTCAAGACCACGAGTTCCTGCGATAACCTCCTCATCACTGACCCCTTCTATGTTCCAACCAAGGTGAGAAATACAGATAATAAGGTCGCACTTCTTTGCCTTTAATTCGTTGATAACCTTCTGTGCACAAGCGACAGGGTCGTTATAAACAATTGGACCATAGTTAGCTTTCACTACCAAACCATCCAATTTTGGAGCAAGACCAAAGACACCAATCTTCAGTCCGTTACGCTTCAAAATAATGTATGGCTTAACCAACTTTGCTAATTCAGTTCCTTTAAAATCATAGTTTGCACAAACGATTGGGAAGTTTGCCTTCTTAAAGAGGCGCACCATATTATCCAAACCAAAGTCAAATTCATGATTACCAATCGTAGCAGCATCATAGTGCATCTGATTCATCAGTCCCACTTCAACATCACCCTTAAACATTGTGTAATAAGGCGAGCCTTGCGAGAAGTCACCACTATCAAAGAGTAGCAAGTCAGGGTTCTTTGCACGCTCCTCTTTAAGCATTGCAATACGACGCACAAAACCACCACGATCAGCCTTCATCGTATCAGCAAGATTAGGACTGAGCGGATAAATCTGACTATGCGTATCGTTTGTATGGAGAATTGTCAGTTTCTTGTCCTGTCCAAAACCTACAACAGCCATGAAACAGAACATTATCAATAATATATTTCTTTTCATTTTCCTAACTCCTTAAATATTTATTCCACACGGATACGTCCTTCTGTGTGAGCATTAACCACCTTACCTTGAGCTGTCTGCTCCTTGAAATAGTTCATAATTATAAAACGTGTATTGTTACTGCTTTCTTGTGGTGAAACAACACTTGTTGCCGACTTAAACGCCTCCATCTTATCATTACCCTGTGCTAAGTAATCGAGCGTAGCAATACGATAACTTGCCTTTGGATCAATCTCCTTACCATGCAAACGAGCAGATTTAAGCTTATGGTCGCGTGTGAAAACAAGTTCTACGCCATGGCTAACAGCCTCACCACCAGTATGAGCCATCTGTGAGAACAGCTCTAAAAGTTTCTCACCAGAAAGTGTTACGAAGCAAATTTTATTCTCGAAAGGTGCGATATCCAACACGTCACCAAAGGTAATCTTACCCTTAGAAAGGGCTGCACGGATACCACCCATATTATAAACACCAAAGTCAACCTTCTCATTATAATCGCGTGCAGCCCACACCATGATGTCTGCCAACAGATTAGAGAGATCGCTCTCTGGGCGGTGTGCCACCATATCGTGGTCAACCTCTCCCACAACAGGTCCCATCACCGAGTCAACCTTGTGCTTAAATGGTTCCATAAACTTTGCAGCCCCTGCATCAGGAGTAGCATCATATCGATTATCAACCAGCACACGTGTACGCTGAATGCCTGCTAACTCATAATGAGAAGCACAGCCCGTCAACGCTAATAATGCTGTTAATCCAGACAGATAAACCGTTTTTTTATACATATATAATGACTTTTATAGTTCTCATAAATATTTATCAGAGTAGGAAATAGCCCTACTTTGATTAACTTCGAACGTCGCTCATCCTGTTATGTATAGGTTACATCACAAGCCGACAACGTTCAAAAAGATAATGCAAAAGTAAGAAAAAAAAACGAATCAAATGCTTGTCACATTATTAAAGATATACTGCCAGAGTGAAAAACACGTTCAAAAACAAAGTGCATAGAACTACATATACCTCATTTTAGGTATTGCATATCATAAAGAATATTAATACTTTTGCAGATGTTAATTAACACTCATAGGATTGTATTATATGAAGAAAGAAACAATTTATCTATCTCTCGCAATGCTTGCAATGGCAACAACACCTTGTAATGCACAATCAGAAGAGATTAAAGACTCCACATTACATCTCGAAGAAGTAACAATCAGTACCACACGTATGCCTGAAATAAAGCAGAATGCGGCTGCTACAGTTACGATTATTGACCAAAAGCAAATAGCAGAAATGAGCAAATCGGCTCCCGATATCACCCACCTCTTGGGTATGCTTACGCCTGGTATGGCTCTATCAAGTAATACTACAAGCTCGCGCGCACAATCACTTCGTGGAAGAAGTGCACTTATCTTGATTGATGGAATACCTCAATCAACTCCTTTGCGTTCAACAGATCGTGATATCCGAACCATTGACATCGCTGCTATCGACCATATAGAAGTGGTAAAAGGTTCTACCGCCCTCTATGGTAATGGTGCTATTGGAGGATTGATAAACATCATAACTAAGAAGAACACCACCAACAAGGCTATTGCTGGAGAGACGACTCTCTCGGGTTCAACTTATAACTTCTTCCGTCACGGAAAAGGGCAAGGTTATCGCATCAACCAGCAAGTTTATGGTCGTGTGGGACAGTTTGATTATCTCGTAAATGGTGCTTTCGGACGTACAGGTAGTGCTATTGATGGTGATGGAAAGTTTATCTCTCCGCGCTACGGACTCGGTGATACCTATACAACAAACGTACTTGTTAATCTCGGTTATTCCCTATCTCCAAAGAACAGAATCGAATTGATGTATAATTTCTATCGTAGTTTGCAAGATACGAAATTGATTCCTTTCGGCGGAAAGTACCTCCAAAGTCCTTCAATTGGTATAATTGGAAACAAGGATCCACAGGCAGTTGACGAGGGAACAAGATACAACCACAATGCTTACCTCAAATTTACTTCAAAGGATATATTCAAACATACCGACTTAGAAGCATCTGTTTATGGCTCGGGAATATATACTATTTTCGACTTCCGTAAGGCTAACCCAGCACAACCAAGATGGGAAGAAACAAGCGGACAGTCGGCTGTTAAAGACCACAAGTTTGGTTTCCGCACCCAGTTTAATACCCGACTTATTTTCTCAGAGAATGCGTTTGCACGTTTAGCTTATGGTTATGACTACCTTTATAATAAGACGTCACAACCATTGGTAGATGGTAGATATTGGATGCCATGGCTGACAAGTAACAACCATGCACCCTTTGTTCAAATGAAGACTACGCTTTGGCAGCACCTTAACGTCAAACTTGGAGGACGTTACGACTTCATTAATGTGAACGTACCAGACTATGATGTATTGCGCAATAAGCTTTCTGACCCACAGGTTCAGGTCAAGGGTGGAAAGCTAAAGTATAATAATATGTCTTTTAATGTGGGTATTTCTTATAACAAATATCCTGCTTTTCAACCCTTCGTAGCCTATTCTCAAGGTTTTTCTATCTTTGATTTAGGTCGTACACTACGTGCTGCTAAGGCCGATGTACTCTCTAAGATATCAACAGAACCTGTAAAAACAAACAACTACGAGATTGGAGCCTACTCTAACATAGGCAATTGGCTACAACTCAATGGGTCGTTCTTCTACACCTACTCTAAATTAGGTAGCGACCTCAAAATAGAAAATGGCTTCTGGGTTGTTAATCGTACTCCGCAGAAGGTTTATGGAGTTGAGTTCAGTGCAGATGCAAGACTAACAAACAACTTAAAAGCTGGAGCAAATTTCTCTTGGTTAGAAGGAAAGATTAAGTCGGCTTCTGGAGAATGGGATACTTACATGTCAAATATATCTATCCCAGCCTCAAAACTTTCAATGTATGTCAACTACACTCCAATCAGAAACACATATATCCAATTGCAATATCTGCACACAGGAAAGCGCGATCGCTTTTCACCAAATGCTGCAGGAATATACCAAGAGGGAGAAGGACCTATCAACAGAATCAACCTAGTCAATCTGACAGCTGGTGTAAAGTTGAAAGTATGTGATCTCAGTTTGGCAGTATCTAATCTTTTCAATTACACATATTACACACCTTCATCTATGCTAATGGCGCGTAATGCAGAGTATGCACATGGTGATGGTAGAAAAGTAACCCTCACGGCTATCTTTAAATATTGATACAAGCTATACGACAAACGACTTCGTTAGATAAAATCAGATCAGAATAAACATTTAAAACAACTTTTACGATAAAGCCTTTGTATATGCTCTGAAATATACAAAGGCTTTTATAGTGACAACACCCAAAGTTTTGTGATGAGTGCAGGCTAAACCGCCGTTCATACATCTGAAGCTTTCCAGAAACAAATGGCAAAAGCAAAGAAAGAGATTACTAACATCTTGTCTGCAAAGGAGAAATAAAAGCAGACAATTACTTTGTTGGTTCAGAAAAAAGCAGTAACTTTGCACCGCTTTTCGGCGTAACCGCTGATTGTGGAAGAGTCATGGATTATGTTACGTTGGAACGACAAACAATATTTAATTAATAAAAACAATGGATTTAATTAAAGTTGCTGAAGAAGCATTTGCAACCGGCAAACAGTTCCCAGAGTTCAAGGCTGGTGACACAATCACTGTCGCTTACAAAATCGTCGAGGGTAACAAACAGCGTATTCAGCTCTACCGTGGCGTAGTTATCAAGATTTCTGGTCATGGTGAGAAGAAGCGTTTCACAGTTCGTAAGATGTCAGGCACCATCGGTGTTGAGCGTATCTTCCCAATCGAGTCACCAAACATCGATTCTATCGAGGTGAACAAGCGTGGTAAGGTTCGTCGTGCAAAACTCTACTACCTCCGTGATCTTACAGGTAAGGCTGCACGTATCAAGGAAAAGAGAAACGTTACTGCAAAGTAAGCCCTTGGAAATCCAAGAAAATAAAAGTCCGAGACTATCAGTTTCGGGCTTTTTTGTTTGCTGGTCAATGAGCCATATAAACAATATAGGGACATACACTTTATTTATCTTATGGCTTATGTTACCTACTGATAAACATAACGTATATCCCTATAATTTTTCTCTGATAATCTATCCAGGGATTCCCTTTCAAGACTACCCCTTACTCCTTACACGCACTGAGCGATTAATCATCATAATTCAACCCTGCGTCGTTCTCACCATGCAAAGCAGCACTCAAATCCTTCCAGTTTTGAAAACCAGCAAAAAGAGCCAGTCTATCCAAAGTCTTTTTAGAAGGTTTCTCCTTCCCCTTGAAATAACCTATCAACTTCTTCAAAGAAGACGATTCCAAGTGGATGTGATAAAGAGCCAATCTGCCTGACAATCTCTCTAGATCTGAAGCCAGTTCTTTGCGGATATGCGCCTTTTGACCAAGCTCCTCGATAATGGTTCTAAGCTTCTTCTTCATACCACAATTTTCAACATATACTAACGTAGTGCAAAAGTAACGAAAGATTGTGTAATTATGTAATATCCACCGACTTTTCTTACCTTTTCGATTGTTAATTAAAGTTTCTTCCAATAGGTATCATAGTGAAAGAAAGAAGTCAATCCTTTTGAATATCTTCTACTGTCACCAGAATATAAAGACAAGTTTATAATTGAGAAAAAGAAACTGAATAGGAAGAAGCGTAATCACATGGGATTCTAAAAAAACCACGTAAAAATCATTAACACTACAGAAGAAGATTACAATCCGTTTATTTAAAATAAAGAAGAATCCCTTTATGATGATAAGAACATTACACTTACCATGATAAAGGGATTCTAAATTAGTCTGAATCAGACAAGGAAAGGATAACTTGAGCTTGTTGTCCCAACTTCATCTCAGCATTTACTTCACTGCAATGCACTCAATCTCTACAAGTGCACCCTTTGGCAAAGCCTTAACAGCAAAAGCTGAACGAGCTGGATAAGGCTCCTTGAAAAACTCTGCATAGACTTCATTCATTGCTGCGAAGTTCTCCATATCAGAAAGGAAAACGGTTGTCTTTACAACATGAGAAAGATCAACGCCTGCTGCAGCCAATACGTTGCGTGCGTTTGTGAGCGACTGACGCGTCTGCTCTTTCACTCCACCTTCAGCGAAAGCGTTAGTAGCAGGGTCAATAGGGAGCTGACCAGATGCGAAGATGAAACCATTGGCTTCGATAGCCTGACTGTAAGGACCTACAGCTGCAGGTGCCTTGTCTGTGTGTAATGCTTGCATATATTTAAGAATTTTATAGGAGTAAAAGGAGGCTATATTATGTTTGTCTAACAAGAAGATAGTTCTCTCACTCCATAGATTGTTTTCTATTCGAGTGTAAAAGTAATGCTTTTCTTCAAAAGAAACAAACCTCTATAGCTAATTTACTTAAAAACAACAAGCGTATCGACGTATTCCATTATTTTTCCTTATCTTTGCACTACCAATTTACATATACCACATAAGTTATATGAAAGAATTAGCTCTTAAGTACGGATGTAATCCGAACCAGAAGCCTTCACGTATCTATATGGAGGAAGGCGAACTCCCAATCACAGTTCTCAGTGGCCGTCCCGGCTACATTAACTTTCTTGATGCACTCAACAGCTGGCAACTCGTTAAGGAGTTGAAGGCCGCTACTGGTCTGCCTGCTGCAGCATCGTTCAAGCATGTCAGCCCTGCTGGTGCTGCAGTTGGTCTTCCTTTGAGTGATACTCTTAAGAAGATTTACTTTGTCGATGATGTTGACTTCGAGCTTACACCGCTTGCAAGTGCATACGCTCGTGCGCGTGGAGCCGACCGCATGTGTTCTTATGGCGACTTCTGTGCTCTTAGTGATACCTGCGACAAGGAAACAGCCTTACTCATCAAACGTGAGGTCAGCGATGGTGTGATTGCACCTGACTATACCCCAGAGGCTTTGGAGATACTGAAGGACAAGCGTAAAGGTGCTTACAACGTCATTAAGATTGACCCTAACTATGTGCCTGCTCCTATCGAAAAGAAGCAAGTTTTCGGCATTACCTTTGAACAAGGCCGCAACGAAGTGAAGTTGGATGACCCAGCACTCTTTGAGAATGTACCTACAAAGAACAAGACATTCACCGAGGATGCAAAGCGTGATTTGATTATTTCATTGATTACATTGAAATATACTCAGAGCAACTCTGTCTGCTATGCTAAGGATGGACAAGCTATTGGTATCGGAGCAGGACAACAGAGCCGCATCCACTGCACTCGCTTAGCTGGTAGTAAGGCTGACGAATGGTGGTTGCGCCAGTGTCCAAAGGTGATGAGCCTCCCATTCAAAAAGGATATCCGTCGTGCCGACAGAGACAACACCATTAACATCTATATATCTGATGAGTATGAGGATGTACTGCAGGATGGCGTATGGCAGCAGTTCTTCACAGAATGTCCAGAGCCTCTAACTCGTGAAGAACGTAAGGAGTGGATAGCTAAGAACATAGGTGTTGCACTCGGTTCTGATGCTTTCTTCCCATTTGGCGACAACATTGAGCGTGCGCATAAGAGTGGTGTAGAATATATAGCACAGGCTGGTGGCAGCATTCGTGACGACCATGTTATTGATACTTGCGACAAATACAATATCGCAATGGCATTTACTGGCGTCCGCTTATTCCATCATTAAAAAGATTGTATATGACTGAAATAGACGATATTATTGAAACCGGAATGGTCTTCAGAAGTGCCTCGAAGCCCAAAAACGATGATGGCAAGGTAAAAACCAAAGCCAAGAAAAAGAAGTATATTACTGGTGCACACGGCTCTGGCAGTGCAAAGCAGAAGGCGAAATATCGTCAGCAACGTGCCAACCGACACAAGTAAAGAAAACAACGAATGCCCTCATTTCTCCAGTTCTCTTTGATAGAGACGGACAAATGAGGGCATTTGTTATTGATGATGCAGCTATTTACTCATATCCATCACCAAAGTTTTCACCAGGATACTTCCCTAACCAAACTATAAAAACGAGGATTATAATGAGACAACATAGCCGAATGAAAGCTTGTTGCCATCGTTATATCAGATGCAGACTCATGGTCTTTCTTTTTTGAAGATAAGGCAAGTGTTGCGTCAATGAAGTTGTATGACCACTGATTATTATATGCCATTATAGCCTCAAATAAGTATTTCCTACGAGGCAGCATGCTACAATCATGCTTCTTTATTTCATAGTCTCGGATGTGCATTAGTAAAGGTATGAAATCTTGACAAGGCCAAACCGTAACTGCCAGCAAGGCATTATTGGTTTCATCATCTTCACTATCAACATCTTCATACTCATTATCATAGTTTGATAAAGCATCTAATAAGATAGCTTTATCCTCCTCTCTACGATAGGAAGCTAAAGCTTTCAGTGCTTGATAGGTTCGTTCTTTAAGAACTATCTCCTTTATCCTTGGGTAATAGTTTTTTTTCGGTGAAAGTCGCAATAAAAGTTTCTTTGTATATTGATATTTGGATAATCCAGGTGTATAGAGTGCTAAAGAGTCATTACGCAATGAATCTTCCTTACTAATAACCGTCTTTTCTCTGCATGACTGAACATTACGTAAGAACACACTACCAGCATACTCCTCTTCTATTACATCATCTGAACGCACATAAATCTTCGTCGTATCAGTATAATTCGAGCGTAATATTTCCTCTAAATGTGCATACTTTCGACGTATCAAAGCATCTGTAGCTGCAAGTCGAACACCCACAGAATAACTCCTATTAGTGAGTTCGCAAAGTTCTTTCGTAGTACATAATGAATCTAATAAAGACTGCACCACAGGAAAGGCTCTTGGTCTTTTGCATGTTTTAATATAAGTCGTATCAATACAATCCAACAGACTATCCACATTCAGATAATACTGTCTACCGTTAGTATTTTGCATTTCATTGTATGTTCCAGTTCTATTCAACAGAAAGAGAACCTTCGCTATCTGCTCCTGTCGCTTGTCTGTACAAGCAACCAACAGCATACATATTGAAAGGAAAAACAGGATTTTCTTCATACTACACAATAAATATCTTTGCACAGAATAAACGCTTCCGAAGACAACAAAGGTACTAAATTATTGATAAAAACATGCTTTTCAATCTCTTTTCTTCATCTAATTACCTTCCAAATAGAAGGTATAAAAGTATTGCAAAGAACGTCTTTTCGAATTATATTCATGAAAAAAAAGAATTATATTCATGAAAAGAAATATTTATTTTCACGACAAGAAATATTTATTTACGTGAAAATAATTCCGTAAAGAGCATAAAATAGAGATTTATTTCAGAGCAATACCTGTATAGATAGTGCCAAATCCTTCTTTAAGAATACGTGCTGAGAAGAAGTCGGAAGCGTTGTCGTAGGTGCAAATAGCGGACTGAAAGATATTAGCAGACGGAACACCGAGTTCTTCTAATTGGAGTTGATTGCAGAGCGGAAGGTCGATATGCCATTTCTCACACATACGTGCAATGCGTTCCATAGGGAAGCCTGCAGCCGAAAAAGCATCATAAACCTCCTGACCTACCTCAAAGTTCTTCAGCGAAATACATGGACCAACAACCGCCTTGAGTTCTTTTGGGTCAGTACCATATAGTTCTGTCATCTTGCGAAGTGTGTGCTGTGCGATACGCTGCACCGTACCACGCCAACCAGCATGGGCTGCACCAATGGCATGATGAACTGAGTCATAAAAAAGAATAGGAACACAATCAGCCGTATGAACACCGATGCAGACGTTACGACAATTGGTAATGACAGCATCTTTTCCTTCTTCCATCTCGTACTGCTCTACTGCTGAAAGACGGAGAAAATCATCCGTCACGGTCAGACAATGCGTTTCATGTATCTGATGCAAACGGATAATCTTATCAGCCTCAACACCAATCTCAGTAGCCACAGCGTGTAAATTCTCGGCTACAGCAGATGGTTCATCACCCCTATGAGGGTTGATGTTGAGCGTAGCAAGCTTTCCTTTGCTAACACCGCCATGACGGGTAGTGCTAAAGCTAACTACCTCGTCGGCAAGATTAAAGTAATGTAGAACAGGCTTAATCATTCGTGTATTCAAAATCTTCGAGGTCTTCTACCTCATCCAATTCGTCTATACCCACCTCTTCAACATCATCAATATCTGCATCCTCAGCGGCTAACTCGGCAGCAAAATGCGACATATCCTTGTCACGATGAACAAGTGTATCTTCTGAAAGAATACTCTGCAACTTATTGCTTTCGGCATTAAGTTCTTTCCAAAGAATATCCTTTAAGTCATCAATTCCCTGTCCTGTAACAGCTGATATGAAGACAACAGGAAGATCTGTTGGCAACGTTTCACGTAGCATCTCAATGAGTTCATCATCAAGAAGGTCGCTCTTAGTTACCGCTAAGACACGATGTTTGTCGAGCATCTCTGGATTAAACTGCTGCAACTCATTTAGTAACACCTCGTATTCGCGCTTGATATCGTCGGCATCTCCTGGTACCATAAAAAGCAGAAGAGAGTTTCGTTCTATATGACGCAGGAAACGCAAGCCGAGTCCCTTACCTTCACTGGCTCCTTCGATAATACCAGGAATATCAGCCATAACGAAACTTTGGTTGTCACGATAGCTGACAATTCCTAACGATGGTTCCATCGTCGTAAAAGGATAGTTTGCAATCTTTGGCTTCGCACTTGAAAGCGTTGACAACAATGTTGACTTTCCAGCATTTGGGAAGCCCACAAGACCGACGTCAGCCAGCAGTTTCAATTCAAGGATGACAGTCATCTCTTGCATTGGTTCACCCGGCTGTGCATAACGAGGAGCCTGATTCGTAGCTGTACGGAACTGGAAGTTTCCCAGTCCACCACGTCCACCTTTCAGTAGCATCACTGTTTGCCCGTCGTGCATAACATCGCAAACGTACTTACCTGTTTCGGCGTCATAGGCTACAGTTCCACAAGGAACATCGATATAAACATCCTTACCATCCGTTCCATGACACTTATCACGCCCACCATTACCTCCATGCTCAGCATAGATATGACGCTGAAACTTCAAGTGCAACAGCGTCCAATAATTGTGGTTACCACGTAAGTAAACGCTTCCACCCTTACCACCATCGCCACCATCTGGTCCACCATTGGGGTTATACTTCACATGACGAAGGTGCATAGAACCTCTACCACCCTTACCAGAGCGGCAGTATATCTTTACGTAATCTACGAAGTTACTTTCCATCTTTGAATTTTGAATTTTGAACTTTGAACTTTATGATTTGTATTGAGTAAGAAGTATTATTGATTAAGGGTAGAACGAGTTGATTTAACTATCTTCGTCAAGACCGCTTCAATCTTTCGACAATCATCTGACAAGGATTTATACTCTGACTCATTAATAAATTCTGCTTCCCTTAATAAATCAATCCAATAGTTTGACTCTGTTGCTTCTTTCAAAGCGATATTCATCTTACTACAGAAGTCTGCACGACTTTGTCCGTTCTTACCTTCATGAACATTAGCCCCAATACTCGTTCCAGAACGAAGAAGTTACTTTGATAGGACATACTCCTTATACTCATCTGTCAGGTATTTATATAACCGTACAACCCTTAGTGCAAAACTTTTTGATAAGATATAGATATCATTCTCTACGATTTTTCTCTCCAACATACGGTACAAATCATAAAGTTCAAAGTTCAAACCTCAAAGGTCAAAGGTCTACAGAGCTTCAATAACAGACTCTATACGTGCGAAGATTTCGTCTATAGTACCAAGCCCCTCTACGTGGTGATGAATATTCTCACCCTCATACCAGTCAATCAATGGAGAGGTCTGGTTGTTGTAAACATTGAGACGTTTCTTGATAGTTTCCTCGTTGTCATCAGAACGACCGCTCTGCTGTCCACGGAGAAGCAGACGCTTCATCAATTCATCCTCAGGAACAAAGAGTTCTACCATCGCTGCAATGCTGTGACCACGTTCTGCCAACATATTTTTCAAAGCCTCAGCCTGTGGGATTGTACGTGGGAAACCATCGAAGATTACACCCTTGTGATCCTTGCCAAAGCTATCATAAACGCTTGCAAGAATATCAATCATCAACTCATCTGGGATAAGCTGACCATTGTCAATGTATCCTTTTGCAGTCTTACCAAGTTCCGTACCATTCTTGATTTCATTACGAAGTACGTCACCTGTTGAAATATGACCGAAACCATACTTCTCAATCATCTTGTCGCTCTGAGTACCTTTACCAGCACCTGGCGCACCGAAAATTACAATATTCTTCATTATTCTTGTACTAAAGTATAAATATCTCTTAAGTTACGACCCTGCTGGTCATAGTCAAGTCCATAGCCAACAATGAAGTCATTTGGTATCTCCATTGCTGCATACTCAATATTCAAAGGAACAGTAAGCTTACCAGGTTTTAACAATAAGGTGCTGATATGCAAGCCTGCAGGCTCACGTGTACCTAATGTCTCGAGCATACGCTTCATAGTTGCACCTGTATCAACAATATCCTCAACAATAATCACCTCTCTACCACGGATATCTTCGTTCAAACCGATAATCTCCTTAATCGTACCCGTAGAGGTAACACCCTGATAAGAAGCCAACTTTACAAATGAAATCTCACATGGGATTGTGATATGCTTCATCAAGTCAGAGGCATACATGAACGAACCATTCAGCACCGCAAGAAAGAGTGGAGTCTTACCTTCAAAATCCTTGTTTATACGATCAGCTACCTTCTTTACTCTCTTCAGAATCTCGGCTTCAGGAATAGAAGTCTCAAACGTTTTATCCTTAATTGTTACTCGGCTCATGCTTGTTTAATTATAATTTAGCGCAAAATTACGAAAATAATACCAAACTATCCGCATTTATTTTGTAAATTTGCCATCGTTATGAAGATATTTACAAGTGCCCAGATTCACGAACTGGACAGATACACTATAGAACACGAACCAATCAAGTCGATTGATTTGATGGAGCGTGCAGCAAAAGCCATTACCCGTGCTATCATGGAGGAATGGTCTATACACACGCCGATTGTTGTCTTTGCAGGACCTGGCAACAATGGTGGCGATGCCCTTGCTGTGGCACGCTTGCTAATCAACGAAGGCTATAAGGTAAGTACATTTCTCTTTAATATTACCAATCACCTGTCAGAAGACTGCATAACAAATCGTCAACGTCTGCTCGAAGGCAAACATGCAAAAGACTTTACAGAAATCACAGCAAAGTTTGATCCACCTGAATTGACCGCAGACACATTGGTGATAGATGGTTTATTTGGCTCTGGACTCAACAAGCCATTGGCTGGTGGTTTTGCCTCTTTGGTGAAATATATCAATCAAAGTCCTGCAAAGATTGTGAGTATTGACGTTCCATCTGGTCTGATGACAGAGGACAACACGTATAATGTACGTGCAAATATCATTCACGCTACTCTCACCCTAACGCTACACGAGCGGAAACTATCCTTTCTCTTCGCTGATGCACAGCAATTCATTGGTAGATTGAAAGTGCTCGACATTCGCTTAAGCCAGGAATTCATCAGAAAGACGGATGCACAATATTACATCTTAGAAGAGAACGACATTCGATCACGTCTTCTTCATCGCGATGACTTCTCACACAAAGGTAATATGGGTAATGCCCTTATCATTGCTGGTAGTTATGGCATGTCAGGTGCTGCTATACTGGCCACACGTGCCTGTTTGCGTAGCGGTGTGGGCAAGGCTATAGTACATACGCCAAAGAAGAATTATGATATCATGCAGATTTCTGTACCAGAGGCAATCTTGCAGATGGACCATGAGGAGACTGCTTTCACTGAAGCCGTTGATACAGATGATTTCGATGCACTTGCTATTGGTCCAGGATTAGGCAGACAGGAGCCTACTGCTACAGCAATGATAACGCAGATAAGACGTGCACAATGTCCTATCGTTGCGGACGCTGATGCCTTGAACATTCTTGCAAGCCATCGTGCATGGATGCAGCAACTGCCAAAGGGAATCATTATGACGCCTCATGCAAAGGAACTCGACCGTCTTACAGGCTCTCCTGCTAATGCGGACTATGAGCGTCTCCATCGTACACGTGAGTTGGCAAAGTCCTTACAGGCTTATATCATCCTTAAGGGACATAACAGCGCACTCTGCTTACCTAATGGCAACGTTATCTTTAATTCAACAGGTAATAGTGGTATGGCAACAGCTGGTAGTGGTGATGTACTCACGGGTATCATCACAGCACTCCTAGCTCGTGGCTATCATCAGCAGAACGCTTGTATGGTGGGAATGTACCTCCATGGTCTTGCTGGCGACTTAGCAGCGAAAGAATTAGGTAAGGAAAGCCTTATTGCAGGAGATATTATCAATTATCTGCCTAAGGCTTTCAAGCTTCTGGACGATTAATCGCCTACCAAAAGCATAAACAGCAACTCAACCAAAGCACACCGCAGCCCCGTATGGTTCAACCCATGCGGGGCTGCGACATTTCCTGCTCTACCCTACGAAGCCCTACGAAGCACTGCCTCGTAAAAACAAAAAGCGGCAGCTCCCAAAAGGAAACTGCCGCTATTGTTTTATTCTGTCAAGCCGACCTCAACAAATGATTAGTCGAGGTTAGCAAGCTTGTTCTCAGAACCAAGAACGTCAATGATCTTGTGCTTGTAAAGTTGCTCCATGTACTCACGAGCCTTACCGCAGTACTGACGTGGATCGAAGTACTCTGGGTGCTCATCAAATGTCTCACGAACACCAGCGGTGAATGCAAGACGAGAGTCAGAGTCGATGTTAATCTTACAAACAGCACTCTTAGCTGCCTGACGGAGCTGCTCCTCTGGAATACCAACAGCGTTAGGCATCTTACCACCATGCTCGTTGATGATATCAACATACTCCTGAGGAACTGAAGAAGAACCGTGGAGAACGATTGGGAAACCTGGAAGCTGCTTCTCGATAGCTGCGAGAACATCGAATGCCAATGGAGGAGGAACAAGACGACCACTCTTTGGGTCACGTGTACACTGCTCTGGAGTGAACTTGTAAGCACCATGAGAAGTACCGATTGAGATAGCCAAAGAGTCACAACCTGTGCGAGTAGCGAAGTCAACAACCTCTTCTGGCTTTGTATAGTGAGAAACCTCAGCTACAACGTCATCCTCAACACCAGCGAGGACGCCGAGCTCAGCCTCAACAGTTACGTCGAACTGGTGAGCATACTCAACAACCTTCTTTGTCAAAGCGATATTCTCCTCATATGGAAGAGAAGAACCGTCAATCATTACAGAAGAGAAACCGAAGTCTACACAGCTCTTGCAAGTCTCGAAGCTATCACCATGATCAAGGTGAAGTGCAATCTCTGGATGATGGCAACCCAACTCCTTAGCATACTCTACTGCTCCCTCTGCGAGGTAACGGAGAAGAGTCTGGTTAGCATACTTACGGGCACCCTTAGAAACCTGAAGGATAACTGGTGACTTCAAATCAGAAGAAGCCTTGATGATAGCCTGAAGCTGCTCAAGGTTATTGAAGTTGAACGCTGGAATAGCGTAACCGCCGTCAATTGCTCTCTTAAACATCTCACGGGTGTTCACGAGACCTAATTTCTTGTAATCTACCATAATTTCTTTTATCTTTTAAAAATTAATAACTCTATACCTATTTACACATGCAAAAGTACGGTTTTATTTTCTGATAGCCAAAACATCGTACATATTTAATAAACCTAAAGTGTTAAAATCCGTAATAAAAGACAATAGTTTTTGGAATAAAAGATAATTAGGCTTATTAGACATGACTGCCTAATAAGCCTAACCAAACATTTATTTGATAAATTAATTACTTCTCAGATGGCTCAATAACACGCCAAATTACTGATGCAAGTACACCACCAGCAAATGGGCCTACGATAAAGACCCAAAGGAAAGTTAATCCTTCACGTAAACGTTTGCGATTTATTGTATCGCATCTAATTTTTTTTCATACTTATCATTTTATATCAAGGCAAACACAACCTTTAGTCCATAAAAAGCCGTACCTTTGCACAAGGATTAATGGTTTTCGATAAATATAAGTCATTATCCATATGGGAATTACAAAGTAATAAGAAGACAAACAAGATGAAGTATAAGATGATTGTGCTCGATTTGGACGGCACACTGACCAATAATAAAAAGGAGATTACCCCACGTACAAAACAAGCTCTCATGCAAGCACAGGCTGCTGGGGTACATGTCGTATTGGCATCTGGACGACCTACATACGGCATCGTCCCTTTAGCAGAAGAATTGAAACTAAAAGAAAATGGCGGTTTCATCCTCGCTTTCAATGGCGGAAAGATTATTGATTGCACTAACAACGAAGTTCTTTTTGAACAGAAATTGAACGAACAGCTTGTACCTATCCTCTTTCAAGAAGCCAAAAAAGCTGGAATGGAAATCCTAACCTATCAAGGTGAGGGTATTGCTGCTACTAATAAAGATGACGAATACGTACAACACGAGGCTTTTATCAACAAGATGCCTGTCACGCAATATGACGATTTCCTCAATCAGTTGGTCTATCCTATCAACAAATGCTTGATTGTTGGCGACCCTACCCCTCTCCACAAGTTGGAGATAAGATTGGCCAAAGAGTTGGAAGGGAAGATGGATGTATATCGTTCTGCCGACTTCTTCCTTGAATGTGTACCACTTGGTATCGACAAGGCACGCTCTCTTGACCGTCTCATCTCATCACTCGGTATCAGCCGCGAAAAGGTTATTGCCTGTGGCGATGGCTATAACGACCTTAGCATGATTCGCTTTGCGGGACTTGGTGTTGCTATGGCTAACGCAGCAGAAGACATTAAAAGTGAAGCTGACTTCGTTACTTTATCAAATGAAGAAGATGGTGTTGCACACGTCATTGAACACTTTATCCTCTCACCAGAGAACATGAATTAAGAGGATATCTTCTACGAACAACTCATCTGATTATTAGCCGTATTGTAAACTATTTTCACATAGTTCAAAACTAACACATGCTCTTTTGGCTTCCAAAAGACGCCTAATTGGCTTGCAAAAGATGCCCTTTAGGAGTCTAAGTAACGCCCTTTTGAAGTCCAATTAAGCACCTTTTACTTTACGGTTTTGTAACTAATTGAATACATGATACTTACAAAAGCAACAAAAATAGCCATTTTTACCCTAAAAATAAGGTAAAAACGGCTATTGGATTGTAAATAAATTTCTAAACAAACAAGCGTTTAAACTACGATCTGAAAGGGTTATCACTCAAATACGATTGGGGTTTAAGATTCCTTTCAACAAGAATGTAGCATTCTGATTACGTGCTACTCCCTTTGTAATCTTATACGAATAAGTGATATCCTCGCCTAACTCGATCTCAAAACAATAATTATGAAAACGCCCTGCGTATTCCTCTTCCATCTTTGAAAGTTCAAGGTCGTGAGTAGCAATAACGCCTGTTACATTGCGTTCAGCGATATATTGTAAGAAAAGACGAGAGCCATTCAACTTATCGAGAGAGTTTGTTCCCTTCAAAATCTCGTCCAAAATAATCAGACTTGGTACATCATCACGCAGCGATCCTAACAACTTTTTCAAACGAAGCAACTCAGCATTGAAATAAGAGATGCCATGCGTAAGGTCGTCTGTCGTACGCATACTCGTAAAGAGATGGAATACTGAGACCTTCAACTGCTTAGCAAAGACTGGCAAACCATTCATCGCCAAGAGGTAATTTATACCCAACGAGCGCAGGAAAGTACTCTTACCTGCCATATTCGCACCCGTAACAATATAATACTCATGATCATGGATTGTGAAGTCGTTTGCAACAGCCTTCTCGCCAAGGAAGGGATGATAAAGATTTTTCGCATCATAAACCACCTTATTCTCCTCGCTGATTTCTGCCTGTACTGCCCTATCTTCATTCAATCGGAAGTTACCCATTGACACCAAAGCATCAAAGAGATTTAGACTATCTATCCACTCATTCGTGCGCTGCTCATAAGTATGTTGCCAACGAAGGAAGAGTCTTACGATTGCAATGTCAATCAAAGCAAAACTGTTAAAGACAAAGACACCCACCTCGTTACTTCTGTTATCAATCTTTTGTAAGATAAGTTCTAATTGTTCAAAAGACTCCTCCGCACCCGCAAGTTTCTTTTTCAAAGCTTGTAGTTCGGCAGACTTAAACTCAGTCTTATTAACCAATTTCAATACACGTAAGTAGCCATCTACCTGCGTATGTACCTTTGCTATCAGTTCAGAAATGACACGCATGTGCTTATGCCCACAAAGGAAAGAGAACATAAAGTTAAATATTCCCCACCATACAGGTAATAAGAAAGGAACCAATCCCACAATGGAAAGCACAATACTCACATAGAAACCGAGTAAATCAGCATAACAGAAATAACGTAAAAGAGAGCTATGAAAAAACTTTGGAAAGCTCTGGCAATGAACATCCGTCAATGCTTTCAGCACTTCTTCCGTATTGATTCGTTCCTTTACACCTAAAGATTTGAATTCTGACAAGAATAGTTCTGCCTTCCCCAATTCGTCAACAGAAGCCATTCGTTGACGTATTTGCCCAACAAGTTCCTCTCTCTTTGCACTTCCCCACTCCGTAGATAGACAAGCTGCCAACTGGTCACTACCACCAGTTGAGATGGTGCGATTCATTCTTTGAAACAACGAACCTGTGCCGAAAACATCCATATCAAAGGTATAAGGATGTTGCGGATTAACATATTGTTCGCCAGCATCAAAGCCAGAGAAGTAGCCATTTAGATAGTCTATCTCATTCTGATAAACTCGCAGCAGAGCCTCTGCCGTCTTTATCTTTCGGTCGTTCAGCACGTCACGACGACGAATATAAAGATAAAACAACAATGCAGCTAAGGCGCAAAGAAGCGTCCAAGCTGCATTATCTATTAAGGTGTAGAGAACTACAAAACCAATGGCTACTAAAAAAGAACCTATCTCTGATAGGATAAAAACACGACTTCGATTACGGAGAGAGACGAGTAGCTTGCTCGTCTCTTCTGCCTTCTGCTGGTACGATTCTCTCAAACGCTTGTTCATAATGTAAACATATATCAAACCCGAGGACATTACTGTGTCACTACCTCTTTACGAACACTTCCATCACTAAACTTCACAAGATTAATACCCTTTTGTGGAGCCGTAATACGACGACCATCAAGGGCATAGCGTGCTGTCTCAACAACTCGGCCCTCTCCCTGTGACAATGAAGAAATTCCTGTGGTATTAAAATCAGAGATAGCACACTTAGTAGCGTTCTCAATGTACCCAGTTTCCGTATTAATCAGGAATATACATACGCTTAATTTAGACTTGTCTTGGATCATGCTCTTGTTAGAAATATTCTGCAAGATGAATGTATGACTTTGTGGTTCATCTGCCTTAATGGGAGCTGTTATCTTGCCTGTAACAGGATTTTTCACCCCTTCAGCTGCAATAGCGACAGAGTTGTTTTTAAGGTTATAGATAGTACTAGCCGCATCGACGAAATAATCGAGTTCACTTGATATACCGCGAACTTCAGTATTACCACTTTCTATGTTGGCTTGCGCCCATCTAGGATTAGACATTCCGTCCTCCGTCAGCACGTACGCAAAACCATACGGAGCTTCTTTCCGGTTTAGACGGAAGGTAACTCGGGGAGTAACGGTAATATTGTTCTTTTCCTTATCCCACATCGCTGACGCTTCAATATCCATATAAGCTCCTTTTGAACGTTCCTCTTCAAATTCAGTTTGCGCTATGTAAGATGAGAGAATACGACTTCGATTCATTGTGAGTGTAGGATAATTCTTGATTTCTGCAATATTCCAGGCATAGTCCTCACAATATAACGGCTCATAACCACGTCCCGTATGAACAGCTATACCTATGAAATCATCGCCATACTTATGTGCAAGATTCTCCATTAATGCAATGCCACGTGGACAGTACCTGCACCACATTGCCGTGTAATCTTCAACAACAACTCTCCTATGAGGCACCTTTGTGACAGTTACTCTCGGGAGTGTTGAATAGTTGACAGTAGCATTATTACGAGTTCCATTTACCTTCGTAATCGTAAATATCAGCTCATCCTCACCTAATTCTGTGTAAGGCGGAACATCAATCTCTATCGTAGCATCGTCATAACGATTCAGCGCTTGTGGCAAGACATAATGTTTTGAATACAACTCCGTACCATTGAAAGATAGTGTATAATCAAAATTATTAATGGCGGGTCTGCCATAATTGGTGATGTTCATCTTTCCCTTTACATTCGTTGCCGTAATGGGCACATATACCTTTTGTCCTGCAGCTGCAATCAGACTATACTCTTGTGCCTTAACCTTCAAGGTAGAAGAAAAGACAGCAACGATGAAAAAAAATAGTAAATAAAACTTACGTAACATATCTGCTTTATGGTTTTACGATTTTTTTTAACGGACAATATACTTCTTAGCTGAGGTAGCACCCTCCTGCTTCACAATGTGAACGTCCTTCAGGAAATTTGATAAAAACTAACAGTTCAAGAATAAAAAATACAAGAATAGTTTTGTTTTAGTTTGCTGTCATTTTTAACATTTCCTATATCCGGCTGTAATCTAACAAGTTAACTTCCTACTATACATGACAGGAATGACAGGAAATTAAATTTCCGGTTTCAACCCCTCCCCAGCAGGGAGGAGAATAGAAAGCGAGATAATCCTCGTGATGGTTGAAAAGTTTCTAGTTGAACCATTATTCGTTTCAGATTCTTCTAAAATATTGTGTGATAAAAGTCAGTCTCCCGGTATAATGTAGCACACAGAGAAAAGGAGGATACATATTTGAACAATATCACCCAACGATAGTAAACGCTATCAGCCAACAACATTAACCACCAACACCCTCCTCAACGAAGAGTCTTGTTATTTGTTGTTATGCTTCTTTCTAGAGCCTTTCACCCACATATAAACCAGCAGAAGGACGAACGCAGCCAAGATACAAAGGAGTTGCACGGCATATTCTTGTGGATTAACCCAAAACTCCTTGAAGAAATTGATACGTCCGAGTATCTCCACTGGCGTCCAAAAAACAATCACAGTTGCAACCGACATACGGATATTTGCACCCCACGAAGCAATATAAAGCTGCTTCTTAAACATATAGATTGCACCGATGAAACAGCCTATACCAACGAGGAAGGTTACTGGGTGGTGATCGCCAAGGAAGTTCTTATCATAGCAGAACATCAGCAGAAGATAAGAAGCCCAAAGAATCATATTCACCTCCATAAAGGTGACAATGGAAGTGTGGCGTGTCATTGGCTGAAAAGCAATCTCATTCTTGCGATTTCCAAACAAACGTTTCTGAATCCATGTGATAAAGTTACAACCATTACGTGTACTGAAGATGTACATTGTCATCATCATCATCCAGAAACCGAAGGACGCTGGAAGAATAAGATACTCAGGTTTCGTGACAATCACTCCGTTTTCAATCTCAGGCTGCACACCAAAGCGGTGAGCATAATATTGGAAGAGAAACTCTACCCAACCTGTCCAGAAAAGCAGACCACCAATAAGTCCCCAGAGTGTTTGACGTGTATCACCTTTTACAAAAACACCAATGATTACCAGTATCAAGCCCACGAACCCCATTGTAAAACCAGCATAATGCACAGCTTCTGGTGTCATCGTCTTCTCCATTATAATCATCAGTGCATGACCCAAAGGCATCGTGAACAACACAAGGATAAACGAGGCGAGTGTTCGCCATAAATAGATTTTACTTTTTCCCATAAATTAAAAAGGTATTGAGAGCTTTAAAATAGTTTATCAACATCCACTGACATTCCCACCATAAGGTTTGTCCCATCAGTCAATGGACAATTCAAATAATAATATTCTGGTTTATAATTAAATATGTTATCGAGAATGACACTTACCTTCACCGCCTTACTGATGCGCTGCACCAAAGAGAGTTTGAAGAGTGCGTATGCGGGGTAATGTATTGTTTTTATACCCTTAGAGATGTCATAGTAATCAACAAACTCTTCATTGTCGACAGCTGAGAGAAAACGTCCATCAAGTCCGATGTTTGTACCATAGTTCTTCGACCACTGATGATCCCAATCAATGTGACCTGTCATTGAATGCTTACGGGCAGGTATATACTGATTGTTAACGGCGTTATCATTCTTATCCTTCGGTAGGCGTTCGTGGGTAAAAGCATAGCTATAGCGTGCTGTGATACCATTTGTCCAACGAGCCTGTGCTGTTGCTTCACCACCGCTAACAATGTAATGATTCAGATTGATATAAGGAAGATGTGGTACAACATCCGATGGATTCTTGTAATAAGGTGCTCCGGTGGCTATCTTGTTTTCAATCCGATTGCAGTAAGCACTTACTGTAAAATTATAGTGTCCCTTTGTATAGTCAACCGAAGCATTGAAATTCTGGCTTACCTCTGGTTTCAAAGAGGGATTACCTTCAACAATCCATATTCCTGACATATCAAAGTTGTAATACTTCTCTTTCAATGTAGGCGCACGGAAACCCATACCATAACTGAGACGAACATTCAAGTTATGAATTGGCTGATAACGTGCGCTTACCTTCGGAGTCAGCCGTGAGATGCGTCCATCTGAGAAGTAGTCGTAACGCAAGGCACCCACAACCTCCCACTTTGGACTGATATTCCAGTCGTATTGTGCAAAGGCATCGAAAGAGTCCTGCTTACGGATTCGTCCCTCTAAGTTCGTGTTAAAGAGATAATCATGCATATAATCTGCACCTACAGAAAGGACGTTATCTCCCTCAAAAGTGTGATTATAAAGTAAGCGAATACTATTCTGTACATTTGAATAATCGCGTATATCAAGGCGAGTGATACGCTGATAGTCTGACTTATCATACTGATCAAAAGCATAGGAGAAGTCAACACTATTGACAAGGTCTGGTGTCCACATTCCACGAAGACCACCTGAAAAGTCACGATAGCGTTCTGGAACCTCTGATGTACGTACCAACTGGCGATAGAAATAGCCTGCACGCCCTGTCAAACGAAGCTTTTCATTCAACCTAAAAGTAAGTTGTTCCTTAAAGTTCCAAACAGCATCACCATAGATAGTTGAAACTACTCGCGTAATTGGATTGGGTCCATTGTGTACGTTGAAGTTGTCAGAACTATTCCTATTAACTGTAAACAGATTGTTCCACTTACCTCTTGCGTATTGCCATGACATACCATAACGTTGCTCATTGTGGCGACCAAAGCGCATATTTAAGTTGAGTGCACATGGATTTGGCTTTTTCTTGGTGATGATATTGATAACTCCACCAGCAGCATTAGAGCCATAAAGCGCAGACGCAGCACCTTTCACAATCTCAATGTGATCAACATTATCCATACCAATACGATTGAAATCGACATCATCCATCGTCTCACCTGCAAGACGTTCACCGTCTACAAGAATCAACATACTCTGTCCACCAAAGCCTGAGAAGTTCATGTGGACCTGCTGATTCATGGCATATGAGAACTCAATACCTGGTATCACCTGCTGCAAAACATCACGCAGATTGGTGGCATCCGTCTTCATGATATCATCAGCTGTGATGAGTTTCGTCAACACAGGGGTATTGGCAAGTAGCTTCGGTGTACGTGTTCCCGTCACTACAACCTGTTCTAACTCTAAGGATTTGTATATAGAATCAAGCAACTCATCCGCCCACATCGTTGTAGGAAGCAGACAAACAAGAGCTGATAGTATAATGTTTTTTTGTTTCATAACCAATCAAAAGATCTCATAACCTTATCTCTATTCTTCAAAAGAACCGATTGCAAAAAGGTTTTGTGTTCTGTTTAATATGGATATTTATAATTGATTCTCAACCAACATTTGGTTCCATCGGCACCAATATAGTTCTCCAACTGCAAAGCAGCATACTTACCATTCTTCAGACGAAGAATAAAGACATGATTGTTCATGGTAAAAGCTGGAGGCATTGGGGGTATTTCGATCTTCAACCAAGAAGAAAGGACCTTATTGATTTTTATCCCTTGACACCCTATTAGGCTCGAGAGCATCTGCGACTGGTCTTCCCAAACCTCGTTCTCTGTCCATTCATCTTCTTGAAATGTTGCTCCTAAGAAATAGGAACTATTCTTTGGAAGTTCATTTAAAGAGGTGTATTTCGTTTCAAGCACAGCACCACCATTCGTTCTTACATTGTTACGATGGAAGGCTAAGCTCCATGACTGAGGTTCAGCTTGTGCATCGGTAGCTGTGAAACTGCGCTTCTCATTAACCGAGATTCCTTTCCCGAAAACATCAAACCAGTAAGTATATAAACCTGTCTTTCCATCATCACTACCCGATGTTAGACTCGTTGGAATGGCATAATGCGTGAAGTTCGTCTGTGCCTTAAGCAATCCTGCAGTATCTTTACGCTCGATATACATCTGTAAAGAGTCAAAGTCAACATAATACCAGTCCTTCCAACTGGCGGCATTAACAAGAAGTTGACCTTCTGTTGTTACATTTGCTGTGGCTGGAGCCTCATCATATATATCTTTAAAAATGCCGTTGCAGGCTGTTACCATTAACATAATGGCACAGCCTGCAAGGATAGAAATAGGGCGAAATACTCTGTGCATGAGCGTATAACGTTTTACTTAGCCTTCTTACCAGTATATGTTGCTGAGATTGAGAGTGGCATATGTGCAAGCTTATAGCTATTTGTAATTATCAAAGTCCCATTCTCATCAAGTTTAACAATAATCTTACTTGGTGACTCGAAAGCATAGTTCTTATCAAGACTCATCATACCTCCTTCAGACTTAAGATAAACCTTGAGATCATCACTGCTATAATCACGACTAAAGCTATTGGTTTCCTTATCGTAAGCAAGGTTCTTTACGGTGTATGTTCCTATTGTCAAGTTTCCTACCATAGTAACTCCTGTGTACTTCTCTTCAGATGCTGTCACATTGATAGAGCCATCTTCATTAGCAGTAACCTTATACTCAACCGTTGCAGATGTGAATGAACCAGGCACTACACCCACCTTCAAAGAGGTCGTACCAGTATAGTTTCCTGCCACCTTAGACGCTGCTGAAGCCTCAGCATAATGCCAAGTAATATCAGTACCACCCATGAGTGATGGGATTGAAATCTTTATTTCTGTCATCGAACCACTCATTGTTGCATCATACTCCTTCGCTGCGCCACCACCATTTGGGTTTGCAATCTTCATCTTTCCAGTACCGTTAATAGCATGATTAGCCATGGTTATCACGAAAGAACCAGTACCCCACTGAGTATCGGAGAACTCTGCAAGGAACTTACCACCGTCCTGCAACACCTTAATCTTAGCGCCATTGTCATAACGCACATTATTAATCATCTTGTTCTTTACAGTCAGATAGCCTGTAAACTCGTGTATCAACTTTGGTTGTGAAGGGGTTTCACTTGGTAAGAACTCAATCTTTGAAATATCAGATGCATTATAAGTTACAACGCTACCATCTGTCTTGGTTACCTTTAATGACTGTGCCTGTACTGCGAGTGCACTCAAGAAAGATACGATTACTAAAGTAAAAATCTTTTTCATTTACGTATGAATTTAAATGTCTTAGATAATGATTTAACTACAAAAACGCCTGTTTGTCCGTCGAGAGGAATCTCAACAGTACCGCTCTGGCTTACAGTGGAGCGGCCTACTAACTGTCCATTGATGGTGTAAACAGCGACTTGGCTACCAGCTTTCAGGCCTTCTCCCTTCAAGGAGTTACCAAAAGAAAAGACAGCATTGTTGCCTTCTTCATCCAGCGATCTAATACCAGCTGGTTGTGGATTAGCAAAAGCAAAAGCACGGAAATCTGTCAGAGGATACTCTACTGTTTGACTTCCAGCAGTCAAAATCATAATGGTGGAAGTGAAAGTAACAATAGGTTTCTCAGACAGAGCAAAATAAGTGTCTTTGCCATCTTTGTCACTTACTTTCACATAGTCAGCCGCAGAAGCAGAAAGTGCATTCATGGAAGCTAACAGTGTAACGGTAAGTGTAAGAAATAAAGTTTTAATTCTCATGTTACTAATTCTGTTTATATTAAATTCTAATTAAGTGCAAAGGTATAAGAAACACTATTATAACACAATACCTATTAATAATGATTTTAGGAAGAAATAGGCTTAAAAAGCACAAACACATACCTACAAATATAAGATAGATTTATGAAAAATGTGATATAAACCATTCCGCTACCATGCTCCGAGATTTTAGTTATATGAGCCCCTCCTCAAACAAGCTTTGCCTTTTAATGATGACAGGACACATCTTTGCTTGTAATTAGATACCAGTTTGATATTATTCTACATAATGTCCATAATCAACTGTATTCGTGCATACCATCCGCACCATTCGTGCGGAGCCTCAGCACCACGCGTGCGGGGCCTTAGCACAAGTTGTGCGGAGCCTTAAGACTAGGTTAAGATTTGCCTTTGCTTCATCTCTAAGTATTTGTTGATGACATCAATGCTTAGCTTATCAGGAGTGGTCAACACGCTAAAGATACCATGCTGGCGTAAGGTTGAGACAATCAGGCGCTTCTCATAGGCAAACTTTTCTGCGATAACATGTTGATAATAATCCTCTACCGAGTGTTTCGGCGAACGAATATAGTCATTCATCTCTGCATCTTCAAAGAAAACAACAAGTACACGATGCCACTGACTAAGTAGCTTTAAGTAAGCCAACTGGCGATTAAGAGCTGTTATGCCCGAAAAGTTCGTATAGACAATAAACAAACTGCGCTTGCTCACCAGTTTATGAACATTGGCACACAAACTACTAAAGTCACTCTCACCAAACTGGGTCTCCTGCGCATAAAGCGACTCTAAGAGAAGTTGCATCTGACCCGTACGCAACGAAGGAGCGACAAAGGTATCCAACTTGTCAGCAAAGGTTATCAATCCAGCTTTATCATCACGGCGCATAGCAACATAAGACAATACTAAAGCAGCATTAATACTATAGTCAAGGAGTGTCATACCTCGAAACGATTGTTGCATAACACGCCCCTTATCGATGACTGAGAAAATCTGCTGCGAACGCTCATCACGATAGACATTAACCATCAACTGATTACGACGTGCACTCGCCTTCCAGTTTATGTTTCGGTATTCATCACCTTTCACATAGTCTTTTATCTGCTCAAACTCCGTATTATTTCCTACCCGACGGATCCGTTTAATCCCCATCTCAGTGAGGTTATTGCTTATAGCCAGGAGTTCATAGCGATTCAACATCATGTAAGATGGATAAACCTTTACATCCTCAGCCTCGCCCAAAGTATATCGGCGTTCAACAAGTCCTAAGACAGTACATGTAAAGCAACGAATCTTTCCAAAGGAATAAACGCCGCGTTTTTTAGGTGTAAGCGTATAACGAATTGTATTCTTGCCCATCGCTACAAGATGACTCTTATAGCTAATGTCTCTCCGCTGAAACACTTCAGGAGCCTCATCTATAACCGTCAGCCATACAGGGAAGGAGTACTTACTTTCAAGGCTTATCTTGACGACATTCTTATCACCATTAGAGAAACGTTCAGAACAGGTTCGCTTTGCTGTTATTCCACGACGATGATAGAGCATAACAGCATCTACCACAACCATAGCTGCAAAGATAAACAAAAGTACCTTTACCCCCATGAAAAGCAGTGGATACACATAACCAAACCCTGCGAGCAGCGTAAGGCTTGCTAATATAAAATAAAACCTTTTAGTAAGGAACATTTCTTCTTTATTTGTCTAAGATTTTCTCCTGTCACGTTATTTAGGAACTTCCACCTTGTCAATCAACTTCTGCGCAACCTTCAATGGGGTGTAGCCCTCCATTTCTGCCTCAGCAGTGAGGATAAGACGATGTTGAAGAATACTTGGCGTAACAAACTTGATGTCTTCTGGTGTTACAAAGTCACGACCACCCAATAAAGCTGAAGCCTTAGCAGCATTAAGCATAGCCACAGAAGCACGTGGACTAGCTCCAAGATAGACAGCCTTTGAAGTGCGCGTCTGCTCCACGATATTTGCAATGTAACGTAGCAGACTGTCTTCGACATATACTGTATCAAGTTTCTTACGCATATCCAAAAGCTCATCGATAGTCAATACTGGTTTGACATCTTCCAACCTGATGAGGTTTCTCGTCTCCTGATGACGTTTGAGGATTTTCACTTCCTCATCAACAGAAGGATAACCCATTCTTATCTTGAGGAGGAAACGGTCGAGTTGGGCTTCTGGGAGTCGATAGGTTCCCTCCTGCTCTACTGGATTTTGTGTTGCAATAATCGTATAGACATCGCTCATAGGGTGAGTGGTACCATCAATTGTCACCTGGCGCTCTTCCATTACTTCAAAGAGAGCTGCCTGTGTCTTTGCAGGAGCACGATTGATTTCATCAACAAGGACGAGATCTGAGAACACAGGACCTTCATGGAAGTCAAACTCAGAGGTCTTCATGTTGAACACTGTCGTACCAAGCACATCGCTTGGCATAAGGTCTGGCGTGAATTGAATACGACTAAAGCGTGCATCAATCAGCCGAGACATCAGACGTGCCAACAAGGTTTTTGCAACTCCAGGTACACCTTCAATTAACACATGACCGTCTGCAAGAATCGCTGTTAACAGCAGGGCAACTGTCTCCTGCTGGCCAACAATAACCTTACTAATCTCTTCACGCAACTGCAATACCTTTTGGCTAAATGCAGTGAGGTCGGTTCTTTCTTCTTTATGCTCTTCCATCTTATTTTTTGTTTGCTCATCAATTACATTCTTATTTTGCTCATCCATAGCTATTATAGCTTATTGATTATCATATCCATTCCGTCTATCGCCTTTCGCAAAGCAGCATCTTTCAGTTCATCATTACCCTGCAAATAACGTTCAACACGGTCGAGTATCATACGCACTTCAGCCTCTGGCATTCCCGTTCGAATGGCTATCTGTGCGATATTCTCCTTCCTTGACTCAACATCTTCGACATCTATCATCGTCATACGACGTAAGGTCTCTGCAAAGTAACTAAACTTCTTCTGCAGCAGGTCTCGATTAATATGCTTCTGGTGATAAAGAGTTCCTATCAACTTCACAAACTCCAACGAACGGTTCGCAGGCTCTTCCACTACTGGGATAACACGTTGTCGTCTTCGTGCATAGAATACACAGAAGAGTAATAACCCTCCTAAGGTGAGATAGATAGCCCATCGTAAAGGTTCGTTTTGTAGCCAAAAACGCAGTGGAGTATCTGTTTCAAATTCTGTTTCAGGTCCATATGCCTCAGTACGAACAATTGGCAACCCTCGGGATTGTGACACCAAACGGAAGATGAGACCATTAGTCTGAGTATCAAGGATACCATAATTAGTCATCAATAATGGTTCACAAGAAAAGAAGAGTTCACCCTTTCCTCGTTTAATGCTGACTATACGTGGCTCCCAATAGCCTTCTGTAGAATCAGATTCTTCCTCTGAAATCCAACTTTTGACCAAAGTATCACATGCAGCCTTCCCTTCTACAATCACATTATAACCTCCCATAGCAGAATAGACGGAGTATTCTTTTTTCTGATATGGCAACTGCTGAGACCAGACTAAGGTATCATAAGGAATTGACTGATTCGCAATGGATGACTTAACCTGCATAGGAGAGAAACCATTTCCCCCATTAATAGATATTTGCAAATCAGGATATAGAGAATCAGGTTCAATATAAGACGCAGCAATAAACACCTTATTACCAGCTTTCAACAGTCTATCCAACGAACGAATATCTGTCGCAGAAGGACGAAAACTAACTGCTTGAATTAAGAAGGCATGCGGTTTCTTACCATATTCGTCACGTTCCAACTGTGCTATTGTTTTCCTTGTTACTTCATAGCCAGCAGGAACAGACTTCTTCATCAGTGAGTCGAACACCGCACAACCAAATGGTTGCTTATCGTAATGATTAAAGGTAGGCTCCCAAACAAACTTTGAAGGCGCATTCCACTCTAATAGAAAGACGAAGACAAGGAAGCCTGCTACGAAGAACCAAAACCGCTTGTTCATCCCTGACCTCCTTCCTTTATCTTGCTTTCCAAGTCTATCAGTAGTTCTACGAGTTCTTCAGATGCTTGATAATTACCATATCTTACACGCATGAAAGCTGTCGTCATTCTTTCAAATTCTACTGATAGATACTCACGAGTGTATTGAGTTGGCGTCTTGTAGAGCTGCCAACTAATCTTATTACCATCCGATAACCAACGAAGTGTACGCAGATAGACAATTCGAACAGCCTTATAATAATCCTTCTGTACCATTGCTTTGGCATAGACAGCCTCAAAATCTACACCATAAATATTATCTTCTTCATCATTTTCATTCGTTACCTTACCCACTCTACCGAAGAGTTTGAATTGATAACGGTACAAAATGAAAGCGATTAGGGCAATAAAAGCAAGAGCAATAACAATGTATATCACGATACGGAAGTCCCCCTTGCTGTGAATATTGAATATCTCAGACAAGAATTCGCCTATCTTTGACATCAGCCAATCCCACCAATCAAGTTCAGGTGCCTGCAACTCTCGCGCATAGTTGTACGCTTCATCAGCACGATACTGATGAAGCAACGCTGAATCACACGACAAAGTATCACTTAATGGCTGTAACATAGAACCGCTCTATCAGAGTTTATCAAAGTTATCAATGTCGGTATCTTTCTCTGCCAACTCATCAAAGTGCTGTATGTCTTCCTCTACAGAGAAGCCATCTTCCTCCTCTGCAATGCTTCCATAGTGAAAAGCTAAGGCAAAGGTAGAGAGTGTCATCGTAAGATACATACCAAAGTTCATAAATACGGATGACAAATAAACGAAGAAGCTATACACAGGACTTGTTGCAAAAGAGCTCTGAGTGGTATCAGTAGCCACTAAAACAGACTTTACAACCGTCAATATATACCAAGGAATTGATGTGAATGAAGACAGGATATTAGTCAAGAATCCTATCACAAACATCAAGCCAAACAATGACCAGAATGAATGGAAGCCAAGTTTTAAGCCACGAGTTATTGAGCTAAACAACGTTTCCTCATCTTCAAAAACATAGACAGGTAACGCCATAGAAACAGGCAAACAGCATACTACTAACGCAAGAATTGGTATAACGGCCAGTATCGGTGCACTTGTGATTGCAGCAAAAGAAATGATAAGAACCAAAACTCCTATAAACAAAGCAACAAGCACCAAGGTCATTAACAACGAGCGTTTAATCACCTGAATGATTATAGGTTTTAAGTCACTCAGGGTCGTATTACGAAGTCTATTTGGACTCTTATGATAGTATTTCACCATACTATAGCAGATTCCAGCCAACAAAGTAGAACCTATCAGCAGACAAATACCATATCCCACGTACGAAGCACCTAATCTAAGGAGCATCCCCTGCGCTACATCTACATCCTCCCCCATATCGAAGGTATTGGTATAATAAGGTGCTAAGACCTTCATCATCATCTCCATTGCGAAACCTTGTACCAAACAAAGTGGCAAGAGTAAATAGGTACATGCACGCAACAAAAACTTAAAGTTCTCACGAATAAACTCAAAAATCGCTGAGAACTTCTCGCCGAAACTACGAACTTGATAAAGTTCAATCTTTGGTCTTTCTATTTGCATCTTCTAAATGATAATTACGTTTATAAGGTAAGTAAATAAAATAATACACGACAAACGCCAATGATACGAGTATGATACCAAGGCGGATAAAGTCATTCAACTCTGTATGACGAGTAATAAAGCCTTCGATAAAACCTGCCATGATAAAGATGGGCACCGTTCCAACAACAATCTTCATTCCTCTCTTTGCACCTCGCTGAAAGCTGACCAAACGCGAGTAAGTACCTGGGAATAACCAACCATTACCAATTGCTAAACCTGCAGCACCAGCCACAATGATAGCTGAAAGTTCCAACGTACCGTGCAACATCGTCGCTAAAAGGCTTTCACCTAATAATCCATGTTGATAAAAGAAAGTATCAAAACAACCAACCATGATACCATTTCGGAATAAAAGGAAGCCTGACATAAAACTCGTCAATACGCCCGAAACAAACACATTAAACGATACCATGATATTGTTCAGCGTAATACTAATAAACAAACTTCCCTCTTCTTCATTGCCATACACGCCCATCGGCTTTCCCTTCGCAATATTCTCAAGGGTCATATCCATATAGCCATCGCCAAGAATCAAGCGTGGGAAGGATTCGTCTCCTAAGGTTGAAACAACGCCTATCAGCACACTCACCATAAAAATGATGAATGAGAGAAGCAACAACTTACGCTCTTTCCACATCACGTCAGGAACCTCCTGCGTCCAGAAAGTTAACAAACGCGACCACTTCTCCCGCTTATTACGGTAGATTTCATTATGAAGTGCAGAAGCAAGTTTGTTGAGATAGATGGTAATACGTGAACGAGGATAATGTGTCTGTGCAAAAGCGAGATCGGCTGTAAGCTCTGTATAAGCATCAGCCAACTGGTCAGGCATCTCAAATTTGACATTATCTATCATGCCTTCTATTGCCCGCCATTTCTCAATATTATTTCGTATGAAAAGAATTTCTTTCATGCAAAGACCACAAGTGATTTACACATTATTATCATTTACGCAACAAATTTAGAGTTTTTTTCTTACATTTGCAACAGAAACAATATTTAATTATTAAGAAAATGCCCGAAGCCAATATCATAACAGGCCAGTACGTCCAGATAAGTCAGTCGCCGGCAAGTTTAGGAGAACGTATCGTTGCGCAAATAATTGATGACTTTCTAATTATCTGCTATATAGTTGGTGTGACACTCCTAATAGCTGAAATGAACCTTTCTTTTACCTCGAATGAATTATTCTTCCTAATAGCCGTCTACCTTCCTGCCCTCTTTTATCACTTCCTTATGGAACTTTTCAACCATGGGCAAAGTGTTGGTAAGATGGTGATGCATATCCGTGTTGTGAAGAAAGACGGAACGACACCGGGCATTGGTGACTTTTTTATGCGTTGGCTTTTACAACTCGTCGATCTTGGTTTCTCGGGGATTGGTGCACTTGTCATTCTTATCTCTAAAAATTCACAACGCCTTGGCGACCTTGCAGCAGGAACGATGGTCATCCAACTCAACGATTATCGCAAGATTCAAGTCTCACTTGACGAGTTTTATTACCTTGACAGAAAGTATAAACCAGTCTATCCGCAGGCAGAAGACCTATCTCTTAACCAACTTGATGTTATCCAACGTACGCTCAATACTGAATACGGATACGAGCGCGAACGTCGTATTGCCTCCCTCGCTAAGAAAGTACGAACACACCTCAACATCTCTGACACTAATACTGCTGATGAGAAGTTCCTTTATACTATCGTACGTGATTACCAGCATTACAGCATGGAAATAATATAAAGAAATAGGAAAAAGGTAAGTATAAGACAGCATGGATATCTAACAGGACTGCGCTGTAGATTTTAGTATTTGGGCCTTACACTATCTTGTTATAACGACAAGAACAAAACGTTTTACCCATTTTCTTCCGCTGTGTTATTACTCATCACATGATGTGCAGAGCATTAATCACATTACAATTAGTTATCAAAACAAGTACTACTGATTGTAAGAAAAGAGTTATAATGACGTCTCTCAGAAAAAAGATAATAGCTATTGGAGGGGCTTTGGCTTACCCAACCATAAGTCTTTCACCTGACATTACAAGAGAATACTTCTCTGGGAAGTGGGTACTTGTGACGGGTGCATCGCATGGAATAGGTAGGGCATTAACCGAAAAACTAATCAGTGCAGGTGCAAATGTCTTCCTCATTGCTCGTAGTGAAGAGGACTTACGTCTCTTATGTGCCAAGGCTAAACAAACGGGAAGTAGTGCAGACTACTGCGCAATAGACCTAAGAGACAGAGAAAAACTGAAACAGCTTTGCCAAAGACTAAGGAAAACACTACCACAGTTGGATTACTTCTTTTGCAATGCGGGTAAATCTATCCATCGCAAGGTTAATGATGCGCAGGACCGCTTACACGACTATGACCGCACCATAGACCTCAACTACCGTTCCCTAGTGGCGCTTTCATTGGCTATCTTACCTGTCTTGAAGGCAAGCAAAGGACGAATCATCTACTCTTCATCAGTGAGCACACTCTACCCAATGGCACCGGGCTGGTCGGCTTATCATGCTTCAAAAAGTGCTGCGAACACATGGTGTGAAACGGCAAATAGCGAGTTTGCCCCATTAGGTGTCCGTGTACAGATAGCTTTTTTACCCTTGGTTCACACAGCAATGTCGGATGTTAACGAACAATACAAGCATCTACCTGCTTACGCTTCATCTGACGCAGCCAACATTCTGTTGAAACTCGCCATACGAAAGAACAAGAGTTATAAACCATGGTGGGCTAAGTTATCTGCTCCGATAGCCCACATCTTCGCACCTATTATACAGCTATATTATAAACGAATGACATGAAAAGCAGAAACGCCTCTATCTTTTCAATTCTCTATCGATTACACATAATCTCACCAAAGGGCTTATTTATGTGGGCAAAAAGTCTCATCTTGGAAGGTATTAGCCTAATGGCGCTACTTCGCTTTGTTGCTTACTTCTACCCACAACGCTGTGCTGTCATTGATGACTGCCAATCTCTGACCTATCGAGAGCTCTACGCTCGTACACGTCAACTCGCACAAATTCTCTACACAAAATACCACCTCCAACCAAAAATGAGAGTGACCTTGATAGGACGTAACAGCCTTACCTTAACTATCCTTCTACATGCACTTTCACGATTAGGCATACACACCACCTTGCTTAGCACAGACTTAGCCACTGAACAGATAACAGCAGCCTTACAAAAGCATCACTATCATCTCTTTATATATGACGAAGACCTCAAACAGATTCCCACAGAAACTCCTTGTATGGCTGTCACAACAGAGGCACTAAGCGACATCCTTATATCTAAGGAGGCACAAACAAGAGATCTAAAACTCCCTAAAATATGGCGAGGAGGAGAAATAACCATTCACTCAGGAGGAACAAGTGGCAACTTTAAGAGTATTGCTCGCCGACCTTCTGTCACCTCTTTTCTCCCTCCATTGCTTGCGTTACTACACAACATCAGAATCTATCAATATAAGAGTGTGCTGATTTCACTACCATTCTATCATGGTTTCGGACTTTCAACACTTATCATCTCCTTACTCATGGGTAAGAAGGTATACCTACAAAAACACTTCGATGTTATCAAAACCTTAGAGATTATTCAGCGTGAACAGATAGAGGTCATGCCTATTGTTCCTGCTATGCTCGCACGTTTTTGGCAGATTGAAAATGCAAAAGAGAAGATGAAGAGCCTGCGCTGCCTGATAAGTGGTGGAGATAAACTTCCTAAAAGCCTCATCAACATGACTCATCAACAAATTGGTGAGGTACTCTTTAACCTTTATGGTACGTCTGAAGCAGGATTCTTTATGCTGGCAACACCGAAAGAATTAGCATCTTTCGAAGAGACAACCTTAGGGAGACCGATTCAAGGTGTCACCTGCAAAGTAAAAGACCTTAACGAGAAAGGAATAGGAACACTTTGGGTACGTTCTCGTTGGGCTATGCATGAAAAACAGAATCAATGGCAAAATACTGGCGATTTAGTTTCTCAGAATAGCGAAGGTTACTTCTTTCATCATGGGAGAGCCGACCGAATGATTGTATGCGGAGGTGAGAACGTACAGCCAGAACACATAGAACAGGTTCTTCTTTCTCACCCTATGATTATTGCAGCACGTGCCTTTAACGTTCCCGACCCTAACTTTGGCAATGTCATCCACACGGAAATAGAATGTACACCAAAGGCAACTCTAACAGAGGCAACACTCCTCAGCTGGCTCCGACCACAACTTTCACGGGCAGAAATGCCACATCGCATCCGCTTCAAAACCATTGAAATGCTCTCAACTGGCAAGCAGAAGCACCCTCGTTTAACCTCACCGACAAAGTCCTGACCCATATTGAAATTCCATACCTTGTTCAAAACGATTCGTAAAGTATGTTATTTCTCTTCGGGGAAGTCCTATATCTTCTGCCATATTCTCCCAGAACTTCATGCTCCTTGTCACGTCCTTGATAATACCTCTTGCTGTCGTTTCATCCAGCATATAAAACTCATGGGCATTATAAAGACTATTGAGAGAACTATCGTTCGATTTGGCATCAATAAGCAATGCCTGAAACATACTGTTTGTTGGATTTATGTCGTAAGCAGGGGACAACTCCCAGCCTTCCTTACCAAGCAGGAACGAATGATTTCTAAAGTGATCGTCGGTATTGCCAATGCAGATATTAAAGGCTACTCGCTTGTATAGCTCTTCTAAATTAGTCTCTATGTGGTTACCACCTCCTGAAATGACAAAATCTACAATATCCAAATAGCCTTTTCCTGTTCTTTGTCCGTCGCCATCAGTGAGTCCGAGAACGGTAAGGGAAGAAGCCATGTGGATTCTCTTTTTTTCTTCGGTTCTATCAAACCTCTTAGATAAAAGTATATCCTGACCAGCGCCAGCCTTTATTACTTTTGTTTCAGCTACATTGATACCACATTCCTTAGCCATCAGATGTGCGAAGTGTTCCCATCGAGATACGTTGATGTCGTCATTGATGGAAGGAAATTTGGCAAGATAAAGATGACCACCACTTTGGACACAAGCTTTTGGGCGGGCGCCACCCATTGAAGAACCAGGTTGGAAAAGCCTTTGTACCCATTTCTTTTCAGGCGCCAAATGTTTATATTCGCTTTTCTCAATCTCCTTAGCAGCCTGTAAAAGTTCGTCAATCTGTATGACAGGCGGAACGCTGTAACCAGGTGTAGAGCTGATAAACGCTCCATCATCTGGTTCTTGAAAGCGAAAACCACCCATGCGCAGTTCATCTTCCACGCCTTTGAGATAGTCCCAATCAGATAAGGTACGGCTTGCTTTCTCTTCTGTCTCTAATGAAGTACGCAGGTCTATCAGTCGTCGCCCCCATCTGTCAGGGAGTGCATCAGAAAAACAACCGAAGATGTGGTTATCTCGACTATATTGTACCCCTGTATATGGGCGGAGGTCTTGCCCAAAGTTAATTTTAGGAAAGGCTTTGAGCCAGCTTTTATCGAACTCAAAAGAAAACACGTCAGAGCCTCTTAGATATTCATGTCCAAGAGTGCCTACCTTTTCTTCCTCATCCATCCAGTCGAAACTAGCTATCACATCTAATTTTTCCATGTGTCATCTTTTTGAAGCTCGTTTCTTATTCTTAATACCTAAGTCCTGTATCATGTGCCCTAACTCATCGTCTTTGGCCAAATGGAGAATATCATCTTCAAGCTGCAGGGCATTGAGTACACGCATTACTACACCGAGCGACACGGTAGGCTCCCCCTTTTCCAAACGTGCGAGAGTAAGCCTTGTGCATTGCGCACGTTGTGCCACCTGATCCATTGTCAGGTCTCTTCGTAATCGGGCAAGGCGAAACTGCTCACCCACAATATTCAACTTCTCTTGCAGTGCTCTGGTCATCCAGTTGGCTTTGGTGAATTTTGTCATAACGTATCTTTTGTGGCACAAAGATACAATAAAATGTTTAGTTTATAATACTTTATTTGTTTTTCTTATAATATTTCTTCATACTGGCGCTTTCTCCATTAGTCTATGCCATCTGAAAGTTGTCTCTTGACATATTTGTTCAATTCATTGAATAGTGGCTGAAAGTCTTTGTCATCTATGGCAAAATTCCATTCAAAGTCCTTTGATATAATGTATTGCGATAAATCTCAATTCCTGGTAATAGATATTCTGCAACCTTTTTTACCGAGTCAAAATATTTTGTATAAAAGAAGATCAGCAATCTATAAAGCCATCACCCACAGACAAAAGTCGTAGATGATGGCTTTACTTTATAGAATTATTCTACTCATCTACATCCTGAGGAAGCAATACCACACCTTCTTGTTTCTTGCCATCCATCATAATCTTCAATGGTTTTGGGAAACGAACATGGCGCACCCATTTCATTTCTTCTACAGCTGGCAGAGCATCAAGTACACTGCGCTGATAGAAGCCATCTTCTTTATAAGGATTAATAGTGAAATAGCCAACACCGAAAGACGTGAGGTTTTGGAAGAAGTGAGTTCCCTGACTTGGATCTACTCGATAATGCTCAAGCCCCTCCTCAACGATAACACGGGCTGCAGAGATGTGTGGCCACTTCACTGGAATACCCAACCAAGGATCGCTTGACCCCCAACGACCAGGACCAATAAGCACATAGTTCTTGTCAGTATCAAGGAACTTACGGTTTATCCGTTCTATCTCGTCAGCAATGGCAGGATTGTTGGATGCCGTGAATGATCTATCAGTCTTTACATAGACAACATCTACCACATCATCTGACACACCATGTCCCAAAGAGTTATGACTCCGCAAAAGACATTGGTCATCAGGTATAGCCGTGAGATCTTCATCCAACATCTGCTTTGAATCAACGATTGGACGGACCTGTAAGAGATAGAACTCACCCGTACGATCATTGTTCAGATTAACAGCAAACTCAATCTCAACAGGACGACGCATAGCCTCTGCACCATATGTCATTGCCATCTGCAACAACTCTGGAAGTGGGAAAACATTCTGTTGAAGTACGCCACAGAAAGAGATAATCTTTCGTCCACCCTCATAAAGTCCATCGTAAATGGTGTGATCCTCGGGAGAGTAAGTGGAAGTAATATATTGTAAACTGCCATCAGCCTCAGCATCCTTTACTTGTAGTTTGAGAATGTTAAAGCCATCATCCACTTTAAAACTTTCGCTGATATGCTTCATGTCAAGTGCATAAAACTGGGTTTGGGTTTCGCGTAGAGCTATTGCCATCTCGCTCATCTGTAACACTTGATTCGGATGGAACGGACAAACACGCAGAGTCTGACCACCATCTACTATATACTTACCCAAGCCCAATGCCAAAGAGGCGATACCTTCCTCTGCTTTCTCTTCTCCTATAGGGTAATAGTTGAGAGAACGAAGAACGCCAGATATGTTCGGATAGAAATGATTTCCATACTCCTTACCGACAACCTGCTGTAAGATAACTGCCATCTTCTCCTGATCAATGACATTACTTGTGGCTGTCATATAAGCCTTGGAGTCACGATAATAAACCGAAGCATAGACAGCTTTAATCGCACAAGCCAACATTCGGAGCATTTCATATTTATCCTCAAGATAAGGAATCATATAGGTAGAATAGATGCCTGCAAACGGTTGGTAGTGACTATCTTCCAACAACGAACTGGAACGAACGGCTATTGGTGAACGAGTAGCTTCAAAGAAGGTAAAGAAGTCGCCTATGAATTCATCTGGCAGCTGAGCACGAAGGAAGGCTTGGAGTATCTCTTCATCACTCGCATCACTCAAAGCAATCTGGTAAAGATTGTTTTGTTCCATAAAGCTATCGAAGACATCCGTACAAAGAACAACTGTCTTCGGTATCTGCACCTTTGCATTGGGGAAGCGATTGAAGTCTGGTCGGAGTTTAATAACATTATCAAGGAATGCCAAACCACGTCCTTTACCTCCAAGCGAACCATCTCCAATACGAGCAAAATGGGCATAGCGGTCGAATTTTTGCCTATCAAACAGGGCTACAACACCCACATTGCGCATCCTTCGATAGGCAACAATAGCATCAAAGATAATCTGTCTGTGCATATCTACATCCTGCAGTTTATGCCAAGTGATACCTTTTAGGAAGGAAGAAACGGGGAAGATGGCACGTGCAGAGAGCCATCGACTCATGTGATTGCGGGAGACATGATAGAGCATAGAGTCACGTGGAATCGTAAAGATATTATCCTGCAACTCTTTCAAGCTTCGAATTCGCATCACCTCTTGACGTGTTTCAGGATTACGGAAGATGAAATCTCCAAAGCCCATGTGTTCCTCGAGTAGGTGACGAAGATCTACACTCATCTTTTTTGAGTTCTTATCTACAAAGCGGAAACCTTCCGCCTCTGCCTTCTCACGGTTCTCGCTCTCTGAACTTTCAATAATCAGAGGAAGATATTCATCTTCTTCCCTAATGGCACGTAGTAGTTTTAAGCCAGCTTCTGGATCTTTCTCCGCTACAGAAAAACTCCCTTCTGTCGCAGAAGAGCCCTTCCCATCTACATTATTAATAGGGAATCTTACATCAGAGATAACACCCAAACAGTTATCCTTATAACGTTGATAGATATCCCAGGCTTCCTCATAGGTACGCGCTAAAACAACCTTTGGTCGTCCTCGCTGACGCAAAGACGCATCGTGTCGGGTCAAGGCTTCAGTGGCGAAGTTCTGACTCTGCGTCAGAATGTAGCTATATAAATTAGGTAGAATAGATGAGTAGAAGCGGATAGAATCTTCTACCAGCAATATCATCTGCACACCAACCTCATGAATATCATTATCAATATTCATTTTATCCTCCATCAGTTTGATGATAGAGAGTATGAGATTGGTATTACCTAACCAACAGAAAACATAATCAAAGATGCTGAGGTCCTCGTGTTGGATGCGCTTCGTGATGCCATGTGAGAATGGCGTAAGTACTACACAATGGATGTCGGGGAACTCTGCCTTCACAGCTCTCGCCACATCAAAGGCATCATTATCAGCATTACCGGGCATACAGATAACGAGGTCGATATCCACTGTGTTGAGCACCTTAGAAGCTTCTTCGGTTGTTGACACCTGTGTAAAGGTTGGCGGATAACGCAAACCTAACTCCATATACTCATTGTAGATCTTCTCCTCCACACGCCCATCATCCTCCAACATGAAAGCATCGTATGGATTGGCTACAATCAAGACATTGTAGATTCGCCGCATCATAAGATTGGCAAAACTCACGTCCTTGAGGTAAAAATTACTCCATTCTGCAGGAACTTGTTCATTCATAACCCAAAACTTAATTTTGGACAAAAATACAAAATAATTATAAGGAAACCTATCTTTTCGCAACTTAAATAATATATTTTTTATTACTTTGCAAACTATTACCTGACATTTGTAACCAAAAATGATTTACAAAATAAGGAAAGAAAATAAAAAAAATCGAATTTCATTTGGTGCTTTGACAGAATTTGGATATATTTGCCCTACCATTCTAACAGAATGATACTATCTAACATAAACAAATAAAAGTCAATTTACTATGGAAGTCGAAAAAATCATGCAAGCACTGGAGCAGAAGCATCCAGGTGAGTCAGAGTATTTGCAGGCAGTACATGAAGTACTTATGTCTGTAAAGGATGTTTACAATCAGCACCCAGAGTTTGAGCGCGCAAGTATTATTGAGCGCATCGTAGAACCTGAGCGTATTATCACATTCCGTGTTCCTTGGGTTGATGACCAAGGTAAGGTACAGGTGAACATCGGTTATCGCGTACAGTTTAATGGTGCTATTGGCCCTTACAAGGGTGGTCTGCGTTTCCACGCATCTGTAAACCTAAGTATCTTGAAGTTCCTCGGTTTCGAGCAGACATTCAAGAATGCACTCACCACATTGCCTATGGGTGGTGGTAAGGGTGGTTCAGACTTCTCTCCACGTGGTAAGAGCGATGCTGAAATCATGCGTTTCTGCCAGGCTTTCATGAACGAACTTTATCGTCATATCGGTCCTGATGAGGACGTTCCTGCAGGTGACATCGGTGTTGGTGGCCGTGAAATTGGTTATCTCTTCGGTCAGTATCGCAAGCTGACTCACCAGTTCCAGGGTATGCTCACAGGTAAGGGCAGAGAATGGGGTGGCTCTATCCTCCGTCCAGAAGCTACTGGTTATGGTGCACTCTACTTCGTTCACCAGATGATGGAGACTCACGGTCTTGACATCAAGGGTAAGACCGTTGCTGTCTCAGGTTTCGGTAACGTGGCTTGGGGTGCTGCTAAGAAGGCAACTGAACTTGGTGCAAAGGTTATCACATTGAGTGGTCCTGATGGTTACATCTATGACCCAGACGGAATCAGTGGCGAAAAGATTGAGTACATGCTCGAACTCCGCAATAGTGGTAATGATGTTTGTGAGCCATACGCAGAGAAATATCCTGGTGCACAGTTCTTCAAGGGTCGCAAACCTTGGGAGCAGAAGGCAGACATCTATTTGCCATGTGCTACTCAGAACGAGCTTAACGGTGAAGATGCAGATAAGATCCTTGCATTCAAGCCATTGTGTGTAGCTGAGGTTTCTAACATGGGTTGTACAGCAGAGGCTGCTGATAAGTTCACTGCAGCAAAGATGCTCTTTGCTCCTGGTAAGGCTGTTAACGCAGGTGGTGTGGCTACATCAGGTCTCGAAATGTCACAGAACTCTCTCCGTCTCTCTTGGAGTCCAGAGGAGGTTGACCAGAAGCTCCATTACATCATGAGCTCTATCCACGAGCAGTGCGTGAAATATGGTAAGCAAGCTGATGGTTACATTGATTATATCAAGGGTGCCAATATCGCTGGCTTCATGAAGGTAGCGAAGGCTATGCTTGCACAAGGTGTAGTTTAAAAAAGACCAGTCTTTCTAATCCCTCTCCTGCTTGGTAAAGCGGGGAGGGAATAAAGTTTGTTCTATAAATTAACTTTGAAGGTTTTACTATTTTAGGCAATTTATAGAACTAACTTTTCCTCTTTATTGAGAGAAGGCTGGGCGATTAATTAATCATTATGTATAAAACCAAACTTCTCTTTATAGCGTTATTATGGCTATGCAACTTCTTTACTCTGACAATACAAGCACAGTCAGATGGTAAAGCTTCTTATTATAGTAACGGATTACATGGTCGCCGAATGAGTAATGGCGAACGTTACGATCGCAATGCTTTTACATGTGCACACCGCACACTTCCCTTTGGTACACGATTAAAGATTACCAACCCACGAAATGGTAAGTCTGTCATTGTCCGCGTAACGGATCGTGGTCCATTTGTACGTGGCCGCGTCGTGGACTTATCCTATGCTGCAGCACGAGAATTAGGTACAATCTCAAGTGGTGTAGCTTATGTAAAAGTAGAACTTGCACGAAAAGAAACCGAAATTCCTTTCCCTACTGAATCAACAGGCTTAATTGATGTGCCAGAAGTTGAATATGGTACAGCTGGTATATGCTATGAGTTTATCCCTGAATGGGAAAAGGTTGAAGAAGACAAACCGAAGGAGATTGAGCGCAAAGTGGATACTCGCCTAAACAAAAAAAAGACTTTACAGCAGGCTAAGGTGGAGAAAGAAAACATCACTGAGACACGCAAGCAGCTACAAACTTCTACGCCAGCTAACCAGCAGACTAACAAGACAAAAAGTCAGGTGACAACCCGTACCAGTCCGGCTACAACCAACCGACAGCAGTCTGTCCAGCAGAATAAGTCAACCACACAATCAACTACATCAAAGAACAACTCAAGTAGCAGTTGGACCAACTTCTTCAAACGTGTGAAGGATGGTGTGACTGGACTCTTTGAATAGGATAAAGTAAGTGCTAGCACCTCCCACGTCCCCTCCCCCATTGGGAGGGGCGTAAATATCGTAATACACATATAATTTCTATCAAGTTTCGTTCTTTCACCTTCTCCTTTACTATCTTTCATGTGCCGTACGTTCCCTTTACTTTCTACTTTTTCATTTTTCCCTAAGCTTTCTCCCATTTTAATTTCTAGAAGCTTTTTTTACTTTTCTAGAAGTCTCGATTCAGAAGGGAAAGGGTGTGGAAATAGGCACATAAAAGATTAATGATAAAAAGTTCTTTCTAGCTTCTGATTAACAAGTATTCCAAAATAAGAAAGAAATTATCGCATAAAATACAAGAGAAGTTTTATTTTAAGTTGCTGTCATTTTTAACATTTCATGCATCCTGCTGAGATACAACAAGTTAAGCACCTATCACAAATGACAGGAATGACAGGAACTAAGATTTATGTGTTATCTGGTGAAACTAAATCGGCTAATTGCCATAAACTTCTTTTATTCCAAACTATGAAATGATGAACTTAAGTCTCCCATTGTCATTTGGCACACAGAGAAATGTAGTGCAGAGCTAAATGTCACAATATGGAGGTGCCAAGAAGTATCAGTAATAGATATTTTCCCCACCTTTTTCTACTGAGCCGAAATCTCTTATATTTTATGAAATTGTTTTTACTTCTTTACTTTTCAAAAGTTCAGGGGGCACATCATTGGAATGATGCGCCCCCATTTTGTCATTTAAAGCCTTAGTTATCAGTAGTTAGTACTTACACAATAATATCTTTATAATCTCTATCATTATCAAATCCTTTGTTTACATGCAATAAGATGACAATTGAATTTGCCTTCCTGACATGTGCTCAACAATCTTACTTGCTAGTTTTTATATTAAATTCTGTCACCTTACTTATACTCTTCTGACCCTGCAGAACCGTCAAAGCAAAACGTGCCATTCCATTCTTCAATTTCTTATCAGCCTTCACAAGTGCCGTATAACGAACGCCCTTACCGGGTGCAATACTTTCAATGTGAATAGATGGACTGATGTAAATGTGTGTATTACCCGTTGTTTCCAACACTGAAGGTTGTACATCACTAATCGTCTTATCTCCACGATTCATTACCTCAAAGATAATCTTACCTACCTCATTGCGTGACAAGACACCATCTTGGTTGTCATCAACAAAACGGGCATTGACAATCTCAATATTAGGAGTATATTGGTAATTACCAGCTAACTTATCTACACTTGACTCAGCAGGTGCCTTTGTATCTGGCTGTGCAGCGCTGTAACTACCTGTATAATCACTACCTTGGAAATCGTAAATACGGTCATCGCCAGAGTTGGTGCTATCAAAGCCGCTGCCGTCTACACTGCCTAACCGTCCATAGTCGTCAGTCTGATTATAATAGTCGTATTCTGTTCGGTTTCTCTTCTCACGTGCCTTACGCTGTTGCACCTTCTCATAATGGTCGTGTACATCCTCTTTTGCACGTCTGTCAGCCTTTGCACCAGTAGAGGCACCAATAATAGCACCACCAGCCATACCGACAATCGTACCTATATCTGAGCCTCTCGCTCCACCAGCTATACCACCAATAGCACTTCCAAGAATGCTTCCTAGCGAACCACCTGTTATAGCACCTGACCCTGTATAGGTATCGCAACTACCCAGCACAATAGCTGCAGAGATGGAGAGAATTAAAACCTTCTTCATAATTTTCAAATTCTTAACGTTGGCAAAATTAGCTACATATTTTCACACTTACAAAGATATTTCCCTACTCAGCGAGGGGAAAACCCTAAAAGACCTAAATTGTTTCTTCTATTCTTTTACGACCTGAGCATAGAACGCCCTCTCCTACTACGTTTCTATCGGAATATACAACATCAGATTGTCAAAAGCAATATAACGCTTATCCCTAAAAGTAATGATTCCGATAGGGTCGTCCAGCGTACAACTTCTCAACCCTTCGTATTTGGATAACGGCACATGGTGCGACTCTCCACCTTCATCCTTCACTAAAATATGCGTTGGCGTTATTGCCTCCAATCCCAGATAGAAACTATAAGAGTATTCCTCATAATCATCGATTACCTCGAAATCTTTCTCTACAGGTGATACCCAATCTTCTTTTGCACGCACCAGTTGCATCGGACGAAACCACGATACATCCATCATAAACGACTCAAAAGCTATCTTCGTTGGTTTTTCTCCTCCCCAAAAAACAAAGTGTGGATAAGTGATATCATCCTTTGACAGCTTTTCATTGTTCAACCATTGCAACACTGAACGGGGGTGCTGCACACAAGCATAATCCTCACCATTACTATAGAAACTTACCGTAAACTCTTGCTGATGCAGTTTACCAACCTCACCTTCCTTCTGAAAATAATGACAGAACTGGTAGCTTGTTGCTAATTCTTCTACCCGCCAATAGTCTGGACATTGCTCACTATGCTGCTCACCCAGCCAATAACCATCAAGATCAGGATATAACTGGTCCCACTGAACACGCCGTCCATTCTCTGCTATCTGCTCTGCACTTGCAAGAATTGACAGATTGCAAAGTACATCAGCCGTAAACTTAACCAATCTAATACGTGTCAGTTTCTCTTCCGACTCCTTTAAAGCCTTATGAAAGAGTGTCATCCTTGGCGTTTGCACAAAAAGAATATTACGATGACATACGCGCAGAAAGAAGTTATAAACCTGATCGTATTTTACCTTCATCTGCCTCGCATCACCTTGCCGAGTTTCAAAAGACGAAGGCAATACGCCAAGCAACATCAACAACAAAACCGCAAGGCAATAAGTATCTTCTTCCTGCAAACGCAAAAGAAGTTCCCTCATCTTCGCACCTTGCTTATCTGTTATCTCATCATCAAAAATACAAACATTGACAATTTGCTCACAACATTCGATCCTCACACCCTCTTCTTCATCCTCATGCATAGGCTTATACCTCTCCATAAACTTTGTTGCTTGTGCATAAGCGTCTAACAACCCATTAAGAATAATGCCCGTTTTGTCATACCACTCACGCTCCAACTCGTGATAAACAGCCTTACGCAAAAAGGCATCTTTTCCACCAACACGACCAAAAGAGTTATTTCCACCACCCGACTTTCCGATATGCCTCCATAGCTCTTCACCACTATTATATAATAGCCTGAGTCGAAACACTGCATTCAGCTTCTCCTTCATCGCCTCGTCATCAGCAGCAGCCTTAGACATTATTGCCTGAGTTTCATCCCGCTTATCTACCATCTTAACAGTCTTATCATTTCTATTCATATCTTTCATCCTTTACACTATCATCTTATCTGAAAGTAATAAACTATCTGACAGATTTCCACCTTTTCATCTTCAATAGTTTTTACAGCTACAAAGTTCAATCCTTAAAGAATGTCCCAACAAGACATTTCATACATATCCAAACTTCCTTTCTTCATATATTACTAATTGCAGCAATAAAGCTACTCTGTCACAAAAATACAAATTAAATCCTTTGTGCCTCTCACAATTAAGCATTTATTTTGCAAACAGAAACAAAATAGTTAAAGAAAATGAACAAAAAACAAACATTATTCGTAAGCAAATATATCTTGACAGCCAAAAGCTATCAATCAAATAAGACGTATTCTCAATGCTGCAAAAAAACTCCTAACAACTAATTGTACCCTAACTCCACAACATCTTGCGACGTGCTAAGCCTCCGCACCATTGGTGCTAACCAACAGCACTACTCGTGCTAACCAACAGCACCACGTGTGATGAGCAACAAGGCATCAGCAATAAAAGCAAAGAATAACGCTTTAAGGTCATTATATCATAATAAAGTATTTATACTTTAAAATCACATCACTTATGATTAGAGGTCATATCACTTTCACATGCGACAACTGCAACAACACCTTTCGCGCATTCGACATTGAGTACAATGCAAGTGCATTCTCTGTTCCAATGCCTTGTCCAAAGTGTAACAGCCGACACACTTATATCCCAAGTCTAAGTATATTCGGCTTTTACCCTTTCGGCAACGACCGTGACATATATAAAAAGATTTGGGAAGAAATGGACAAAAATAAACTTAACGAAGTCTAACAAGTATATCTCGTTCTGTTGAAAACAGGACAGATTTCCATACTCTTCAAATGATTCAACCTATATCAAGCAAGATTATAACTCCACTCTCTTCGAAGATGGCATTTTTGTTTTTCTTTACTTTATTTCGATATTATTTTGTTATGTCTAACAATTTCCTTATATTTGTGCCATATTTGGCGGATGACCTACAAATCACTCGCCATTCACTGCACAAAACTTGCAAACGAGGTTATTCGACCCGGTTAAATCTGGAAAATTCAACTAAGGAGTCGTCACTAATCGAGTTTAGGCAGGTTCTGTGCCCCTATCCTATATGGGGGCATGGACTGTCTTTACTTTATTTTGACTCCAAGGTGTTTTCCAGAACCGAACCGGATAAATAAAGATAAAGCGGGCCGTGTCCCCTTTCTTCTTTTATCCTCGTCTAATACAAACATAACTAAAAACAATATAACGGCAATGGAAGACTTCGCACATAGCTATGTTCAACTTTTTGATGAACATTGGCTCATCATCTTCATTCTGTGGGCTATTAATATCATTTGGATGTACAATCAAGATGAAACAAGAAAGTCTGCTGGATGTGGGTGCATAACACCCATAATAGCATTTATACTTTATATTCTATTTAAAACTCACTAACAAGTTTCAAACAGATAAAAGTCACATTATGATTAGAGGATTTACAAGATTTAAGTGCAACGAGTGTTCTAAAAAGTTTTGGGGACTTGACGTTGAATGGAGAGCTACTGCATTCACCGCACCATTACAATGTCCCCAATGCAAAAGTTTCCACACATACCCTGTTGGAATATTAGGCTTGGGGACAGGAAAGGCAAAACTATATAAAGAAATATGGGAAAGTATAGACGAAGATAAAAACAGCATAATACCTGACAGATAGCTATCCAAGGGGCTGCTAAAAGAAAGAGCGAAAGACATCACGTACTTCTAACGAGCATAACAGCACAGAAGGGTGAACGCTCTCTCCGCACAACAAAACGCCCCTGCACACTCCTTTTATTTTATAATTATTTTGCTATTCATAACAAAGCCTTTACGTTTGTAACAGATATTATAGAATAATACGAGTCAGCCACTCGAGTATTAGTAAACCTTAAAAACAAAATATGGCACTTTTCAAAATTACCGTAAAGATGTCAAAGCACTGTGATGGTATGGTTATAGAACCAGGCATGAGCATCCAGTATGCTTCGATGTTTTCAAACATTCTTTCAAACATTCAAGAACGAGAGAATATTAACAGCCTCTTCTTTACGCATTTCAGTGTAGACCTAAAGAAGATGAATGCTTTAAACCCAGCGTATTTGAATGTGAAAAAGATTTGTTAGAATTATTATATAACACACTAATATTTAAATTATGGTAGAATTATTATTAAACACTATTACACTTCCAGCCTATCATCAACAAGAGGCTTGGGTCTGGATTCCATTTTTAGCCATTGCAACAACAGTAGTAGTGGTAGTAAAAACAATTAAGAAATTCTCTGGTACTAGTATTGGAGTTTTAGGTATGCCAGAATCTGGAAAGACTCAATTCCTAATGAATTTGCAAGGGAAAGGAGAGAAGTATAAAAATGAAGGGTATCAAGGTACAAGTAAAGATGAATATAAAAAATTCACCTATACTACTAATGACAACAAGAAATATAAGATAAAAGGTGGAACGGACATTGGAGGAGATATTTACAATATTAAGCCTTATTATGAGACATTCTTAAAAAATAAAGATATCTGTATATTCCTATTTGATATACAAAAATACAAAGATAATTCTAAATATAGAATGGAGACTAATGTACGTTTAGATTTTATCAACAACCATGTTAAAGATGCATCCGAATGTGCTATTATAGGCACCCACGTTGACAAAGTAAAGATTGAGGAACGACTATCTATTATAACAATTGTACAGAAATTCGTAGAAGGAAAAGAATATGCAAGACTGCTAAATAATAACTTCTTTGCATGCAACCTCACGAATGAAAAGGATATGAACGAATTAGTAAACAAATTATTTTAATAATTATGGAGAGTATTTTATGGTCACAAGGAGCGTCTCCGACAGAGAGTTCCACATTCGTCATTAATGGCACAATAAAGAGAGAGAAGTATTCCGAAAGCAACCAAAAAGCATACGATAAACTCATAAGTATGAGTGAGCAAGTTCTACATGCTAAGATCACAAATCTTTTGTACAAAAGAGGACTCATATCTTCATATCAAACAAAGATTGCACACAAGAAGGGAGATGGAATCTTTTTTAAATCTATCTATAAAAGTTTAGATGAGGCAGGGAGAAATATACCATATATGTTTTATTGTCAAACAGATAACATAGATGAAGCTTATGCCATATTCTGTAGAGATTCAAAGATGGCTGGTAGAGAGGTTTATGACTCCGAAGGCAAGATGCTGAAACTCATATTCAATTTAAATAAATACACCTTGATTTCTATAAGTTTAATTATAATTGCTATAATATGGAAAATAATAAGTTAGAAGCAGCTATACTGCAAATAAGCACAGAAGAACGTGCAGTTAATTATCAGTGGGAGAAAGATGCTGATAAACTTGATAAAAACATTTCTATTGTTTGTATGGATGATATTCAGAAAATGAAGGATAATGGATGGACATTCAAGACTAATATGCCATTATGCGAAGGTATGACATTAGCATTACATCCTTTTATCCACAAATGTTATATAGATATTACTTCAGCAGAAGATGAAATATTCAAAGATAAATTAGATTGCCTTGGGAAAGTATCAAAATTACTTGGAGTCAAAATATTTGAAGCAAAAGCAATTTTCATTGAAGAAAAACATCGTAATTTAGATGCATCTGGTAACATTAACTACAAAGCAGTAAAATTAGATGCTTCATATAGAAAAGAGGAAGAAGAGAAATATGCAAAAACATATAGCCGTAAAGAAACTTTCTCGGGTGAATTCACACAAATAGGCTATGAGAAAGCAAAACAATTAATAAAGCAATATAAATTAAATGATTTAGACTATATAGTCGAGCAAAGAAATCCTGAAGATAGTAGTAAACTTTCTGCACAAGAAGTTAAGGTACAACTAACAAAAGAATTAAATAGTTTAGCAGAATGTGCATTCTCTCTCAACATCTTGAAAGGGGTATTTACACTAAACGCAAATGTTAAACAAACTATCGCTACCCAGAAAAAAGTTATTTTAGAAACAAAATTAATATTCTAAAATTGACTAAAAAGATGGGAAGAAAATCTATTTAGTCATTCCTTAAAAACAAAGACTAACCCCAACTTGATTGCGCCCCACACGAAGATATCTCTGGCTATATCTTTATGGTTCCTAATTGGGCACACAAATGGTTCCGCCACAATGGGTATGTGTCAAGAATATTAAAGTAAAAACACTTATGCTAAAAAACAATCCCGAAAGTTTATAATAACCTTCGGGATTGATAATTCTGACTTTCCGTTTTCTCATGCGGACAAGTTTGATGGCATTCTATTCGACTGCTACAACTTTTGAATAGTCCTTCACTTTAACAATATAGATAATCTCATTCTATCAACAATCTACAGATTTAACGGAAGAACCCAAAATAATCACCCCTTTTATTGCCTAATATATTTATTTTGTTTAAATTTGCTCACAGAAGAAGAAATATATAAACAAGCGTTAAGCTACACTTTGTGTTATCAAACGTACTAACACTAACCAACAATCGAGATTACAATATCTACAATACTCAATATCATCTTTGGATTATAAATCTACCCACTCAAAGAAGTTATTAAAAATGCTATATGCCGTAAGGAAGTAAACCAACGCATAAAAAGCCAACTCACTAATTCGATGCTTAATAAATCTGATGTGATAAGGTTTCGTGACATCTTCAAATCATCATATAACAAAGAAAAGAGCGTGAAAAGCTGACTTTATTATTCAAAACAACAAAACCAAACAAAAAGAGTTGGCACCGAATGAAAGTGAGATAGAGACATAAATAACACCTAAACAATAAATATTACACATTAATCTTTAACTATAAGCAAAATGAACAACAAGCAGAACAAAGCGCAAGCCTTATGGCGAATCTGTATGATGGCACTGATATGGATGTTCGCTACTGAACTTTATGCGCAAAATGTCACAGTTAGTGGCATTGTAAAAGACCCAACGGGCGAGCCTGTAATCGGTGCTTCTGTAACGGTGAAGGGTACAAATATGGGTACAGTGACTAATATCGATGGGCAATACACCTTACAATGCCCCGCAAAAGGTACATTAGTATTTTCATACTTGGGAATGAAACCTAAAAATGCAGATATTAATGGTCGCCAACAGATAAACGTTACCCTTGAAGAAGAAGCTACTACGCTTAACGATGTAGTGGTTACGGCATTGGGAATTAAACGACAAACAAAAGCATTGGGTTATGCTGTCACCGAGCTAAAAAGCGATGAACTGGAGCGAGCCAACACAGTTTCTCCTGTCACTGCATTGCAAGGTAAGGTGGCGGGTGTAGAAATCAGCCAGTCAGACGGTGGAATGTTTGGTTCTACTAAAATTCAGATAAGAGGCGCATCTACCCTTAATGCCAACAACCAACCTATCTTTGTAGTAGATGGTGTGATATTAGATAATGCCACAAGCCAATCAGGAGACGCTGATTGGAATAGCAATATCAATGACTATGGTAACCAACTAAAGAATCTTAACCCCGACGACTTTGAGAGTGTGAGTATACTAAAAGGTGCTGCCGCAACAGCATTGTATGGTTCACGCGGTTTGAATGGTGCTGTCGTAATTACCACTAAAAGTGGGAAAGCAGGCAAAGGGGTTACTGTAAAGGTTTCGCAAACAGTAGGATTAGAAACTGTCTATCGTTCACCAGATCTACAAAACACTTATATGATTGGTTCGTTCCCTGGCGCTGTAGACTATGGAGACGAATACACTGCCACGGGAAATCTTTGGAGCGATAATATGACATCGTTCGCACGCAATTCTAAAGGTGAATACTCGCTCATCGAACAATATGGGAACTATGCTTGGGGACCAGATATCTCATGGGCTGAGGGTAAACAGTTTGAACAGTACGATGGAACAATGGGAACAGCGAAAATGTTCCCAAACAACTATAAAGATGCTTACGACACAGGCTTTAATACCAATACGAATGTATCATTGCAAGGTGGTAATGATCGTACACAATTCTACGCTTCTGCATCTTATAAGTACAATAAGGGTACTACACCACGCAACACCTTTAACCGTCTGTCTTTCTTAGGAAAAGCTTCACAAAAGATTGGGAATATCGTGACAGTAGATTTCAGCGTGAACTTTACGCAATCACAACCCCGTAATGCACCATTAAACATCGGAGAATACTTTGCAAATAGTACGTTCCCACGTGAATACGACGTTAATCGTTATCGTAACCTTTACAAAGGGGAACATGGTGGACTTGCCAACGCAAAATATGGCGATCTTTATCGTGCAGTACCAGGGAAGGAACTATGGTGGAGTATCTTTGAGAACGATTACAAACAAACAGAAACAATGTTCCGTCCTGTGCTTAATATCAATATTCAAGCACTACCTTGGCTGCAGCTTTCGACTGGTGGTTCACTCAACTATTATGCTATCGATGGCGAACTAAAAGCCCCTGGTAGTGGTTATGCCAACGAAGGTGGTTCTTATGCACTCTCACACACGCACACTACACAAGAGAACTTGTACCTCGCAGCTAATATAAACTATCAAATTAATAATGATTGGGAAGTGCACGGGTTCTTACGTGAGGAATATTTTTAACCAATATGCACAGTATAATAGCGAGAGTACAAACGGTGGACTTATTGTGCCCAACCAATTCTTTATCAAGAATTCAAAGCAACAAGCCAGCTTTAATGCGTATAAGTTCAACACCAAAACGTATTGTTTCCACCATTTTTATGATTGGAACAAGCTGGAAAAATCAGCTATTCTTAGACATAACGGGACGTAACGACTGGTCATCAGCCCTGGTTTTACAGCTACGGAACAGGTAACTTCTCTTATTTCTATCCTTCAGTTTCTGGCTCGTGGATTATCACTGAAACTTTTAAAGACAAACTTCCTAAATGGGTTAGCTTTGCAAAAGTACGCGGCTCTTGGGCGCAGGTGGGTAACGACACGTCTCCTTATTATATAAATTCGGGCTATTCTGTGGCAACATATCAACGTGGCGATAAGAAAATCTATGGCATGATTATTCCTGAAAATATGAAGAGTACCAACTTAAAACCTGAACGTAAGAATGCTTGGGAAGTGGGACTTGACTGGCGTTTCCTTGATAGTAGGATTGGATTAGACCTTACCTATTATAAGGAGAATACTAAAAACCAAATTATGACCATCAATGTACCTTGGGAATCAGGCGTAAAAGAAAAGCTAATCAACGCTGGTAATATACAGAACTCAGGTATAGAAATAGCACTCAACACAACTCCTATAAAGAAGAAACAATGGCAATGGGATCTAAATTTCACCTACACTCGCAACCGCAATAAGATTGTAGAACTAAGTCCTGATGTAACCTCTTACATTAATCTGGATGGTGCAGCAAACTATGGTAACTACCGCATAGCCTCTGTCGCCAAAGTAGGCTCCGACTATGGTATGCTAATGTCTGACTCTTGGATAAAGACCGACGAAAAGACTGGCAAACCAGTGGTGGGCTACACTAACAAATTCCGAACAGTGTATTATAAGCGCGGAGGTACTGTGAAAGAAGTTGGTTCTATGTTGCCTAACTTCCTTGGATCACTAAATTCTACCCTAAGATGGAAAGACCTTAGTCTCTATGTGCTATTTGACGCACGCTTTGGAGGATACGTTGCTTCGTATAACTCACGCTACGCAACTGCATACGGATTCTCTGGAGAGACCGAAAAATACCGTAAGGGCATGACCTGGACCAGCAAATACGCTAATGCGCAAGATAAGGTGTTTACTGATGGCTTTATCCCTGATGTCGTTTTCGATGCAGGGACTATTGTTACCACGCCGGGAGGAACTAACCAAGACGTTAGTGGTATGACTTATCAGGAGGCTTATGAAAAAGGTTATGTAGAACCAGCACACCTGCAAAGTGCAGCATACTTTAAGAATAGCTGGGGAACAGGCGTTATTAACGATGATTGGTTTAAAAAAATCAATTACATCGCCCTACGAGAAATAACTCTCTCGTACAACGTTCCAACCAAAATTAGCAGCTATATCGGGGCAAAGAACCTGTCTCTCAGTTTCACCGGGCGTAACTTGGCATACCTACTGAATACTGCACCAAATCACGAAAATCCTGAATCGGTACGTGGAACAGGAGCTGCACAGTTCCGTATGCGCTCATTTATGCCTTACACAGCAAGCTATCTCTTCACATTAAACGCTACATTCTAAACATTTTTCATTATGAAACAGAATATTTTAAAATTCAAATCGCTTGCCTTTGGTATATGTACCACATGCATGGTACTGACAACAGGATGCAGCGAAAGCGAATACGCAAAGATAAATACCGACCCATCGACTATCGCCGAAGGAAATCCTATATTCTTGTTTACTCAAGAACAAGTGCAATACCAACCCTTCGATTATCTACTATGGTATTATGATGGGGCATACACATCAAAAATAGTTCAGGCGTATTCTCCGTCAAGTAGTTTTAACGACTTGTACAACAAGTTGGCTGAACTGGGCGGTGTGGGTTCTCAGCTCATTTATGTTAAACGATACGAGAACGACATTAAAGCTACTATTGATAAGATGCCAGCCAATAAAGCTGCTCAATACTCACACCTTTCGGCTATGGCAAACGCTCTAACAGTTTACATGGGACTGTTCGATACCGACCTCTTTGGTTCAAGACCTTACTCTGAAGCTGCACAAGCCCAATATGGAGGTACATTAACACCTAACTACGAATCGCAGGAGAGCCTATTCGACCAATGGCTAACCGAACTGAACGCCGACCTGGATAAACTGAAGTCAACGACAACGCAGATAAGTGTTGGAGACAATGACTTAGCCTACGGGGGAGATACTAAGAAATGGGTAAAATTTGTAAACGGCCTAAAACTTAAAATTGCTGTAAGACTTCTTCACCAAAATAAAAATAAAGCCTTAAAAATAGCCGAAGAAGTGGGTGCTGACGATGCAAACGTGATGCAATCTATTACAGACGACTATGTATATAACAAGGGTACGGGTGGAGATGGCGGTAACAACACCTATGGAAGTGATAATAGTGTGAACTTAGGTGTTAGCAGCAAAAACGTTATCGACTTCATGAAGCGTAACAAAGACCCACGAATGCTGGTAATGTTTACCAAAAACGACTTCAACTCTGAGGTTATTCAAGCATTCTTCGATGCACAAGCAAGAGGTGATAACAACTGTGCTATTCCTAAATATATTTTAGACCAGGTAAATTATACCACGGATGCTTCTGGTAAAAAACATTTCGACAGTTGGAAAGGTGACGGCGAACCATGGGTGCGCTATCAGGGATTGCCTATCGGTATGGCTATATCTGAAAAGGCCGAATACACTGGGAACAACAACTATTTTGTAACTACCCGATGGAAAGTAACTGATGGTGACAAATCGAAAACCTACTCACCGCTGTCATACTTTAACGAGGAATTAGTGCGTGGACGCGTTGACTTCACTTTCCCAACAGCTCCGAAAGGTAAAGTAGTGCAAGACACTGAAGATAACCCACTTTACGAAATGACTCTTTCCACAGCCGAAATGAACCTCTATCTGGCTGAGTTTAAATTACTGGGTGCTAACTTGCCACATACTGCAGCCGAGTACTTCAAACTTGGTGTTGAGGCTTCAGCAAAGGCTTATAACCGTTTAGCAATACTGAACAAAATACCTTATTACGATAAGGCACATTGTAATGACAAGTTAGACGAGCCAGTTACCTACGACGATGCTGCTATTGCTACGATGATGGCTAATTCTGACTACCAGCTAACTGGTAATGTTCCAAGTGATTTAGAGAAGGTTTACATCCAATTGTATCTACATTTCTTCTATCAACCACTTGAGCAGTTTGTAACAGTGCGCCGTTCTGGTGTTCCTAAAGTAGGTAGTTCGCTCATCCCTTGGGTCACAATGAAACCCAACACCGAGTTGCCTCGCCGATTCTATATCGCTCAACCCGATCCAGCTGACAAGATGCGTACTATTATCGAGACTGCAATGACACAGCAAGGTTTCACATTTACTGATGGACAAAAACCAGAACTGCTTAATTCGGAAAGAGTATGGTACGATAAAGGAGCTCCAAACTTTGGTGAAGGTCCCAACTATTTATAGGAAAAATAAAGAAAAATCATAAACACTATGAAGAAGCAGGTTGGTAAAAAACTAATAAACATATACCAATCTGCTTCAAAATGACTTTCCTTTAGATTAATAAAAGAGAGATGTGTCAAAGCACAAATCACTAACTTGATACTTTCAATCTATAAGTAGGCTCCAACTAAAGACGAAAAAAGACCATTTCTTTACTCAAAAAAGGGTATAGAAATGGTCTTTTTTTCTTCAGAAATTTGGAGTGATACCTTTTGATATTAGAACTTTGAAGAAGCGTCACACAGAGAAATGGAGAGCACGGAAGATTGCTTACAACAAAGCTATTATTGACACAGAGGCACCGTTGGTGCGTGGAGAAACAGAGGAGATTTGCAAGTTTAATTAATACTTAGGCCTACTTCACTACAAAGCAGTGGTTTGCAAGATTAGTTAAAATCGTTTATTACCAAAACTATCAGCAACACGTACACTACGGCTCTGTCGCTCTTTGTACCTTCGGTACCTCCGTGATATTGTCTGCTTTCACCTCCGTGTTCTCCCCCCTCTGTGTGCCTTTTATATGCAGTAGGCTTACTTTATCACTCCATATTTCGGAAGAACCTTATTTTTAGGATCATCATAAGCATCCAAATTACTTTAATTACGAAATATAAAAACTCCCGATACATCAAGTACCGGGAGTTTTCTATTATAGAGATAAATTTTATACGGATTATTCAGCCTTTGCCTCTTCAGCAACATTCTCAACAGCCTCTGCAGGAGCATCAGCCTTCTTTGTAGAACGACGGCTACGACGAGTCTTCTTAGCTTCAGCCTTTGGAGTCTTAGCCATATTCTCGTTATAGTCAACAAGCTCAATAAATGCTATCTGAGCAGCGTCACCCTGACGGGTACCAAGCTTGATAACGCGTGTATAACCGCCTGGACGATCAGCTACCTTTACTGAAATCTCCTTAAAGAGCTCAGTAACAGCCTCTTTGTTCTGAAGATAACGGAATACAACACGACGTGAGTTAGTTGTATCATTCTTAGAACGTGTAATCAGCGGCTCAACATACTTCTTAAGAGCCTTTGCCTTAGCAAGAGTCGTAGTGATTCTTTTGTGCTGAATCAAAGCAACTGCCAAGTTTGAAAGCAACGCAGCGCGGTGGTCAGCAGTACGACCCAAATGGTTGAATTTCTTATTATGTCTCATTTTGTTTTTAACTTGTTGTGGATAAACCCGTCAACTTGTCGTTTTGGCAACTTATCAACTATTCTTTATCCAATTTATACTTTGTAATGTCGGTTCCAAACGACAGATTCAGACTCTCGAGCAAATCATCAAGCTCAGAAAGCGATTTCTTACCAAAGTTACGGAACTTCAAGAGATCAGTCTTGTTGTACTGTACGAGGTCGCCTAATGTCTCTACATCAGCTGCCTTCAAGCAGTTGAGTGCACGAACACTCAAGTTGAGACTTGCGTCGGTCAACTTGGTCTTCAAGAGCTGGCGCATGTGCAGAACCTCCTCATCAAACTCCTGGTTGCCCTCCTGATCTGGATTCTCAAGAGTAATCTTCTCATCAGAGAACAACATGAAGTGATAAATAAGAATCTTTGCAGCCTCTTTCAATGCATCCTTTGGGTGAATGGAACCATCAGTCGTAACTTCAATGATGAGTTTGTCATAGTCGGTCTTTTGTTCAACACGATATGGTTCAACTGCATACTTAACGTTACGAATTGGGGTGTAGATGGAATCGATTGGGAGTACGTTTACATCAGTGCAGAATTCACGATTTTCCTCAGCAGGAACGTAACCACGTCCCTTATTGATGGTCAAATCAATCTGCATAGAAGCCTTGGAGTCTAAATGACAAATCACCAAATCAGGGTTTAACACTTCAAATCCAGTCAGATACTTACCGATATCACCTGCTTTGAATTCGGTTGAATTCTCTACGGTGATACTAACTTTCTCATTCTCGAATTCTTCTACTACTTGCTTGAATCGAACTTGTTTGAGATTCAAGATGATGTTGGTAACATCTTCCTTTACACCAGGGACTGAAGAGAACTCATGCTCAACACCAGCTATACGGATGGTGTTGATTGCAAAGCCTTCCAGTGATGAAAGGAGGATGCGGCGAAGAGCGTTACCAATGGTAACACCAAAGCCAGGCTCAAGAGGACGGAATTCGAACTTGCCGAAATGGTCATTGGCCTCCAGCATCACTACTTTATCAGGTTTTTGAAATGCTAATATCGCCATTAATTTAATGATTTTATTGTTTAGAGTACAACTCAACGATTAACTGCTCCTTTATATTCTCAGGGATGTCAGCACGGTCTGGACGATGGAGGAACTTACCGCACTTAGCATTGTCATCCCACTCAATCCATGGGTATTTGCTGTGGTTGAAGCCTGCCAAAGCAGCCTCGATAACCTCAAGTGACTTAGCCTTCTCGCGAACGCCGACAACGTCACCAGCCTTTACCTGATATGAAGCAATATTTACAACATTACCGTTAACAACAATGTGCTTGTGGCCTACGAGCTGACGCGCAGCTGCACGTGTAGGAGCGATGCCAAGACGGAACACTACATTATCGAGGCGGCTCTCGAGAAGTTGAAGAAGAACCTCACCTGTAATACCATCTGCCTTAGCAGCTTTGTCGAATAGATTACGGAACTGACGCTCCAAAACGCCATAAGTGTATTTAGCCTTCTGCTTCTCTGCAAGCTGAGCACCATACTCAGATACCTTACGACGACGGTTATTACCGTGCTGTCCAGGAGGGAAGTTTCTCTTAGCTAATACCTTATCTGCGCCGAAAATTGGTTCACCGAAACGGCGTGCGATTCGTGATTTTGGACCTATGTATCTTGCCATAATTAATATGAATTCTTTTAATTGTTATAAGATGTGATTATACACGACGACGCTTTGGAGGACGGCAACCGTTGTGTGGTAATGGAGTAACGTCAACGATTTCAGTTACCTGAATACCTGCTGCGTTCACCGCACGGATAGCGCTTTCACGACCGTTACCTGGACCCTTAACGAATGCCTTAACCTTACGAAGACCGAGATCGAAAGCTACCTTAGAGCAATCCTCTGCTGCCATCTGTGCAGCGTAAGGAGTATTCTTCTTTGATCCACGGAATCCCATCTTACCAGCTGAAGACCAAGAGATAACCTGACCCTCGTTGTTAGCCAAAGATACAATGATGTTATTGAATGAGCTGTGCACGTGAAGCTGTCCGAGTGCATCAACTCTTACATTTCTTTTCTTAGATGTTGCTGATTTCTTTGCCATAATTAATTTCCTCCTTAGAATTACTTAGTAGCCTTCTTCTTATTAGCAACAGTCTTCTTCTTTCCCTTACGGGTACGAGCATTGTTCTTAGTACTCTGACCGCGAACAGGAAGACCATTACGATGTCTTACACCACGATAGCAACCTATATCCATGAGGCGCTTGATGTTCATCTGGATCTCAGAACGGAGATCACCTTCAACTTTGAATTCAGCACCGATAATTTCACGGATCTTGGCTGCCTGGTCATCAGACCACTCGCTGACCTTCAGGTCACGGTTAATACCAGCCTTATCCAATATCTTTGCTGAACTACTTCGACCAATACCATAGATATAGGTCAATGCGATTTCGCCACGCTTATTCTGGGGCAAATCTACTCCAACAATTCTTATTGCCATTGTTTGATAATTAATTAATTAAATGTCATTTAACGCTAAAAAGCACGCAAAGGTAAGCATAATTTATGAGATTGCCCACCTTGTTACACTTTTTTAACTTAACCCTGACGCATTTTAAACTTAGGGTTTTTCTTGTTAATAACGAACAGACGACCCTTACGACGAACGATCTTGCAATCGGCTGTGCGCTTCTTTAATGATGCTCTTGTCTTCATATCTCTATGTTGTTTATTTGTATCTGAAAACGATTCGACCCTTAGTAAGGTCATATGGACTCATCTCAACCTTCACCTTATCACCTGGAAGGATCTTGATGTAGTGCATTCTCATTTTACCGGAAATATGAGCGGTGATATCCACACCATTCTCTAATTCCACTCGGAACATTGCATTTGAAAGTGCTTCAAGAATTGTTCCGTCCTGCTCTATTGCAGTTTGCTTTGCCATATACTAATTAAAAATTTTGTCCTTCTAAATGTTCAACTTCCTCAAAAGAAGATAAAATATCAGCCTTGCCGGCCCTAATCGCAATAGTATGTTCAAAATGAGCTGCAGGGCGACAATCACGTGTAACTATACTCCAACGATCAGGTAACAAGCCTATTTCTCGTTTACCCATTGTAACCATTGGTTCAATCGCAATACACATTCCAACTTTAAGTAATACTCCACTACCCCGCTTACCATAATTAGGGACAGCTGGGTCTTCATGCATCTCACGTCCTATACCATGTCCTGTTAATTCACGAACAATACCATAACCTTGAGCTTGACAATAATCCTGAATAACTTGACCGATATCACCAACGTGATGGCCTGCCTGAGCCACTTCAATACCCTTGTATAGAGATTCCTTCGTCGTACGAAGGAGTGTCTTGACATCTTCACTTACTTCCCCTACACAGAATGTATAGCAACTATCTCCGTTAAAACCGTTCAATAAAGTACCACAATCAACAGAAATAATATCACCATCCTTCAGAATAACATCCTTACTTGGCACACCATGTACTACAACGTCATTTACCGACGTACAGATGCTACCAGGGAAAGGAGGCCCATAAGCATTAGGGAAACCTTTGAAGGTAGGTATCGCACCATTATCACGAATAAACTCTTCAGCTATTTGATCTAATTGGAGCGTAGATACACCAGGCTTAACATGACGACCAACTTCTGCTAGTGTTTTACCGACCAGCAGGTTGGCCTCACGCATAAGTTCGATTTCATCTTCAGTCTTTAGAAATATATTCATTCCTTAAGATAAAGATTTAATAGGCTGCAACACCACCATTGCCACGTGTATGTCCTGAATTGAGGAGTCCATCATAGTGACGCATCATCAAGTGTGATTCAATCTGTTGAAGCGTATCAATAACAACACCAACAAGAATCAACAATGAAGTACCACCAAAAAACTGACCAAAAGCATCAGCAACATTTAAATATCCTGCTAATGCTGGCATAATAGCAATGAAAGCGATAAACAAAGCTCCAGGTCCCGTAAGACGAGACATAACAGTATCAATGTAATCTGCAGTATCCTTTCCAGGTCTAACACCAGGGATAAATCCGTTATTACGTTTCATATCCTCAGCCATCTGAGTTGGATTAAGTGTTATCGCAGTATAGAAATAAGTAAACACGATGATGAGAAGCACATAAACGCAGTTATATGCGAAACTCTTTGTGTTCATTAAAGACTGAAGTACAGAGTTTGTACTATCAGAAGAATACTGAACAATTGCTAATGGTATGAACATCAAAGCCTGTGCAAAGATGATAGGCATTACATTAGCAGCAAATAGTTTCAAAGGAATATACTGACGTGCACCACCATATTGTTTATTTCCTACAACGCGCTTGGCATACTGCACAGGAATCTTACGAGTACCTTGTACTAGAAGGATAGCCGCACAAACAACAGCATAAAGGATAATAATCTCAATGATAAGCATTACGATACCACCACCGATAGCTTCAGAAACACGATTACTAAATTCCTGAATAACCGCCTGTGGAAGACGTGCAATAATACCCACCATAATAATTAAGGAAATACCATTTCCGATACCCTTATCTGTAATACGCTCACCCAACCAAAGAATGAACATTGATCCTGCAGCAAGAATAATAGTTGCAGGAATCATAAATGTAGTCCAATCAATACCTGATGCAAGTGCACCAGAGGCCTGCATTTTTAAGTTCATAAGGTAAGACGGTGCCTGAAACAGTAGGATGACTACTGTCAGGACACGCGTATACCAGTTTATTTTCTTATGGCCGCTCTCACCTTCGCGCTGCATCTTTTGGAAATAAGGTACAGCGACAGCGAGGAGTTGCATAACAATAGATGCTGAGATGTAAGGCATAATTCCTAATGCGAAGATTGACGCATGAGAAAATGCACCACCGGAGAACATGTCCAAAAGTGACATAAGACCGCCCTTGGTCTGTGCTTGCAATTTTTCCAACAGGGCAGGATTGATGCCAGGAAGCACCACAAACGACCCAAAACGGTAAATAGCTGTGAACAGAATGGTGATGAGAAGTCGCTGACGCAAATCCTCAATCTTCCAACAGTTCTTCAGTGTCTCAATAAACTTTTTCATTAACTTAGATTATAGTTGTGTTACCACCAACTGCCTTAATAGCTTCTTCGGCAGTCTTAGAGAATGCATTAGCTGAAACTTCCAACTTAGCCTTCAGTTCACCATTACCGAGAACTTTAACAAGTTCCTTACCATTTGTAAGACCAGCGGCCTTGAGTTCCTCAACACCGATCTTTGTAAGGTTGTGCTTCTCAGCAAGAGCCTGAAGAGTAGAAAGATTTACAGCAAAATATTCTTTGTGGTTGATGTTCTTAAATCCAGCCTTCGGTACACGACGCTGGAGAGGCATCTGACCACCCTCAAAGCCGATCTTTTTCTTATAACCAGAACGTGACTTTGCACCCTTGTGACCACGAGTAGAAGTACCACCGAGTCCAGAACCTGGACCACGACCAATACGACGACGTGAATGTGTAGAGCCAACAGCTGGTTTCAAACTATTTAATTTCATAATTACTGTTTTCTTTAAAAGATTAATTAATCAATTACTGATACCAGATGATGCACCTTACGGATCATACCGCGGCAGCTTGGAGTATCTTCTACTTCAACAACCTGAGAAATCTTACGAAGTCCCAAAGCACGCAAAGTTTCTTTCTGGTCTTTAGGAGCACCGATACGGCTCTTAATCTGCTTAATCTTAATTGTTGCCATAAAATTATACCTCCTAAAATTAACCGTTAAATACTTTTTCCATACTGATACCACGCTCACCAGCTACTGTATATGCATCACGCATTTCAGCAAGGGCAGCAATAGTAGCCTTCACAAGGTTGTGAGGGTTAGAAGACCCCTTTGACTTTGCAATCACGTCAGAAATACCTGCGCTCTCAAGAACTGCACGCATAGCACCACCGGCTTTCAAACCAGTACCGGCTGCAGCTGGCTTAAGGAGAACATGAGCACCACTAAAGCGAGCTTCTGCCTCATGAGGAACAGTACCCTTCAAAACAGGAACCTTAACGAGGTTCTTCTTAGCTGAGTCTGTACCCTTCTGGATAGCAGCAGTAACTTCGCCAGCCTTACCAAGACCCCAGCCAATAACGCCTTTACCGTCACCTACAACGACGATAGCTGCGAATGTGAAAGTACGACCACCCTTTGTAACCTTAGTTACACGGTTGATAGCAACCAAGCGATCTTTCAGTTCTACATCACTATTTACTTTTACTCTATTCATTGCCATAATCGTTTAGAATTTAAGTCCTCCCTCACGTGCAGCATCAGCCAAAGCCTGTACACGTCCGTGATAGAGATAACCGTTACGGTCAAAAACAACCTGCTCAACACCAGCAGCCTTAGCATGCTCTGCAACGAGCGCACCCACTTTCTTAGCCTGCTCAATCTTAGCCATCTTTTCGAGGCCGAGAGAAGAAGCTGAAGCGAGGGTTGTTCCGGTCAGATCGTTAATAACCTGTGCATAAATCTGCTTATTACTGCGGAAAACGCTCAAACGTGGGCGCTCAGCAGTACCGTTCACACTCTTACGAATGCGGAACTTTATCTTAATTCTTCTTTGTTCTTTCTTTGTTGTCATAATCGTAATGATGTATTAAAGTTACTTAGCTGCAGCTGTCTTACCAGACTTTCTGCGAATAACCTCACCCTGGAACAGGACACCCTTACCCTTATAAGGCTCAGGCTTACGGAAAGAACGAATCTTTGCACAGATGAGACCAAGCAGCTGCTTGTCAGCTGATTCAAGAGTGATGATTGGATTCTGGTTACGCTCACTCTTTGTCTCAACCTTAACTTCTGAAGGAAGTTGAATAAAGATTGGGTGAGTATAACCAAGAGAGAACTCTACCAAGTTACCTTGGTTAGAAACACGATAACCTACACCAACAAGTTCCAATGTTTTCTTATAACCTTCACTTACACCAACAACCATGTTGTTAACGAGTGAACGATAGAGACCATGGAAAGCCTGCTTCTGCTTATAGTTTACCGGGCTATTCTCATCAATTTCGAATGTTACCTGACCGTCCTCGATGATAGTCTTAATAGAAGAATCAACCTTCTGAGAAAGTTCACCTTTAGGACCCTTTACTGTAACAACACCATTGTTAAGAGCAACTGTAACGCCAGCTGGAACACTAATTGGCAATTTTCCTATTCTTGACATATTCAATCCTCCAATTAATAAATGTAGCAAAGAACCTCTCCACCGATCTTCTCAGCAGCAGCTTCCTTGTCTGTCATTACACCTTTAGACGTGGAAAGGATAGCAATTCCAAGTCCGTTAATTACTCTCGGCATGTCTTTGCAACCAGTATACTGGCGAAGACCTGGGGTAGAAACACGCTTCAATTTCTTGATAGCGCTCTGCTTTGTTACAGGATCGTACTTCAGTGCGACCTTGATTGAACCTTGGGGACCATCCTCGATGAACTTGTAGTTCAAGATGTAACCCTTCTCGAAGAGAATCTTAGTAATAGACTTCTTCAAGTTAGACGCAGGAACCTCAACAACACGATGATGAGCCATAATTGCGTTTCTGAGTCTTGTCAGATAATCTGCTATTGGATCTGTCATAAAATATAAATGTTTAATTAATCGGGACTACCCCGACAATATTAAAAATCGCTTGAAAGCGGATAATGAACTGCAAAGATACAAAATAAATTTCACAATTCACTATCCGCATCGATATATTTGATTACCAGCTTGCCTTCTTCACACCTGGTATAAGTCCTTGAGATGCCATCTCACGGAACTGTATACGAGAGAGGCCGAACTGACGAATGTATCCCTTTGGACGTCCTGTAATCTTGCAACGATTGTGCAAACGGATAGGATTAGCATTCTTAGGAATAGACTGCAATTTGCGAGCAGCCTCATAAGCCTCTTCAGGATCATTTGAAGTAGCGATAATCTTCTTCAGAGCTGCGCGTTTCTCAGCATAGCGCGCAACAAGCTTTGCACGCTTTACCTCGCGAGCTTTCATTGATTCTTTTGCCATATCAATTAATCGTTTTTAGCATTCTTGAATGGAAGTCCGAAGCCCTTGAGCAAAGCAAAGCCTTCTTCGTCAGTCTTAGCTGATGTAACGAAGGTAATGTTCATACCTTGGATGCGGTCAACCTGATCGATATTAATCTCTGGGAAGATGATCTGCTCGGTAATACCGAGAGTATAATTTCCACGACCATCAAACTTGCTCTCAATACCCTTGAAGTCACGGATACGTGGCAAAGATACGCGAACGAGTTTCTCGAGGAATTCATACATACGCTCACGACGCAGAGTTACCATAACGCCGATAGGCATCTTCTTACGCAACTTGAAGTTTGCAATATCCTTCTTAGAATAGGTTGCAACTGCCTTCTGACCTGTGATTGAAGAAATCTCGTTAACAGCAACCTCGATAAGCTTCTTATCTTGAGTTGCATCACCAAGACCCTGATTGATAACAATCTTCTTCAAAACAGGAACCTGCATAGCTGAAGAATAGTTGAACTGCTTCTGCAAAGCTGGAGCAATCTGCTCCTTATACTGTTTCTTTAACTGAGCTGTATTCATTACTTAATTTCCTCCCCTGACTTTTTAGCGATACGCTTAACAGTCTTGCCTTCACGTTCAATCTTGATACGTGTAGCCTTACCGCTCTTCGGATCGATGAGACTTAAATTTGAGATATGAATTGCAGCCTCCTGCTTAATGATACCACCCTGAGGGTTAGCTGCAGAAGGTTTTGTGCTCTTAGAGACCATATTCAAGCCCTCTACAATAGCACGTTCCTTAGCTGCGATAACCTTAAGCACCTTTCCAGTCTTGCCCTTATCTGCACCAGCAAGAACAATGACCTGATCGTCTTTCTTTATATGGAATTTTGCCATTTTATTATTCTATTTAATAATTAAAGAACCTCAGGTGCCAAAGAAACGACCTTCATGTTCACTGCACGCAACTCACGAGCAACAGGGCCGAAGATACGGCTACCACGAATTTCGCCAGCATTGTTGAGCAATACACATGCATTATCATCGAAACGGATGTATGAACCATCAGCACGACGAATTTCCTTCTTTGTGCGAACGATCAAAGCCTTTGATACTGCACCCTTTTTCAATTCACTTGATGGGATGACGTTCTGTACAGCAACTACGATAACGTCACCAACACTTGCGTAACGACGGCGTGTGCCACCGAGCACACGGATGCACTTAGCTTCACGAGCACCGCTGTTATCACATACTGTAAGTTTTGATTCTGTCTGTATCATAATTACTTAGCTTTTTCTACAATTTGAACTAATCTCCATCTCTTTGTCTTAGAAAGAGGACGAGTTTCCATGATAAGCACTGTATCACCTACATTAGCCTCATTTTTCTCGTCATGAGCATGGTACTTCTTTGTCTTCTGGACAAACTTACCATAAATAGGGTGCTTCTCCTTGAACTTAGCTGCAATAACGATGGTTTTATCCATTTTGTTGCTGATAACGACACCCTGTCTTACTTTTCTTAAATTTCTTGTTTCCATCTGGACCATTGTTATTTATTAAGTTCTCTCTGTGAAAGTTCTGTTTTCATACGTGCAATGTCACGACGAGCGGCCTTAATCTGAGATGGATTCTCAAGCGGAGTAATCTGATGATTCAGCTTCATCTTTGCGAGAGCTGTTTCAGCATTTTCTATTTTCTCAACCAATTCCTTGGTTTCGAGTTCTTTTACTTCTTTAATCTTCATCTTTCTTAAGCGTTTTTATCGAAATCACGTCTAACAATAAACTTTGTCTTAACAGGCAGCTTCTGTGCAGCGAGGCGGAGAGCCTCCTTTGCGATATCAAAGCTTACGCCTTCTACTTCAAAGAGAACACGACCTGGGGTAACTGGTGCAACCCATCCTGCAGGATCACCCTTACCCTTACCCATACGAACATCGGCAGGCTTACGTGTGATTGGCTTATCAGGGAAGATGCGAATCCAGACCTGGCCCTGACGGTTCATATAGCGGTTTACTGCTATACGAGCGGCCTCAATCTGACGGCTGTCGATCCACTTAGCCTCAAGTGTCTTGATGCCGAATGAGCCGAAAGCCAATTGTGTACCTCTGTGGGCGTTGCCTTTATTGCCACGTCCGTCTTGAGGTCTTCTATATTTTACTCTTTTTGGCTGTAACATGTTAGCTTCTTCTTTTAACGGTTATTGTTTCTTCTACGATTACCTCTTCCAGAACGGCCACCATTGTTAGAACGGCCATTGTTCTTCTCCTGAGTAAAGTTAGGAGTGAGATCTACCTTGTTGTAAACTTCACCACGGCAAATCCATACCTTAATACCCAGCAAACCAACCTTTGTAAGGGCTTCTGTCTGACAATAATCGATGTCTGCACGGAATGTATGCAGAGGAGTACGACCCTCTTTGAACATTTCCTTACGAGCCATTTCGGCACCATTCAGACGACCTGTAATTTGAATTTTTATACCCTCAGCACCAGCACGCATTGTGTTGGCAATAGCCATCTTGATAGCACGACGGTAAGCAATCTTACCTTCTACCTGGCGAGCGATATTGTTACCAACGATGTTAGCATCAAGTTCAGGTTTCTTAACCTCGAAGATATTAATCTGAATCTCCTTCTTGAAAAGGTTCTTCAACTCTTCTTTAAGCTTATCAACATCCTGACCACCTTTACCGATAACGATACCCGGACGAGCGGTGCAAATAGTAATGGTGACGAGCTTCAATGTGCGCTCAATGACAATACGGGATACGCTTGCTTTTTCCAAACGCTTGTTCAGGTAAGTACGAATCTTACGATCCTCTACGAGATTATCCCCGAAGTTTTTGCCACCGAACCAATTTGATTCCCAACCGCGGATGATACCAAGACGGTTGCTAATTGGATTAACTTTCTGTCCCATTCTACTATTTATTTATCATCATTATTAGCGTCATTCTTTGAGTTAACAAAGAGAGTGACGTGGTTAGAACGTTTGCGGATTCTGTAGCCACGGCCCTGTGGTGCAGGACGCATGCGCTTCATTGTAACGCCTTCATCTACGAAGATCTTAGAGATATAAAGTTCACCGTCTTCAGCCTTGCGGTCATTCTTTGTCTCCCAGTTGTTGATAGCTGAACGCAGAAGTTTCTCAACGTTCTGAGCAGCTGCTTTCTTGGAGAATCTTAGCACGCCAAGGGCACGATTGACCTCCATACCACGGACCATGTCAACTACATAGCGCATCTTACGTGGAGAAGAAGGACAGTCCTTGAGCTTTGCAAAATACTGGCTTCTCAAAGCTTCTTTACGAGCTTCAGCCTTTATACGTTTTCTTGCTCCCATTATATTTTTCTATTTTCTAAATGGATTATGACCTGCTTACCTCTTATTATTACCAGAGTGACCACCGAAACGGCGTGTAGGGCTGAACTCTCCGAGCTTGTGACCTACCATGTTCTCAGTAATGTAAACAGGGATAAATTTATTTCCGTTATGAACTGCAACAGTGTGACCCACAAAATCAGGGGAAATCATTGATGCTCTGGCCCATGTCTTAACTACATTCTGCTTACCACTCTCATTCATAGCAAGAATCTTCTTCTCGAGTGATACGTTGATGTATGGACCTTTTTTTAATGAACGACTCATAATTTACTCTTAATTACTTTGATTACTTCTTGTTAGCTCTCTCAATAATGTACTTGTTTGAAAGCTTCTTAGGTGCACGAGTCTTAAGACCCTTAGCGTACAAGCCCTTACGTGAACGTGGGTGACCACCAGACTGGCGACCTTCACCACCACCCATTGGGTGATCAACAGGGTTCATAACAACACCACGGTTGTGTGGACGACGTCCCAACCAGCGAGAGCGACCAGCCTTACCAGACTGCTCAAGTGCGTGATCAGAATTACCTACACTACCTACAGTTGCCTTACAAGCTGACAAAATCTGGCGTGTTTCACCAGAAGGGAGCTTGATAACACAATAACTGCCTTCACGAGAAGTAAGCTGAGCAAAGTTACCAGCCGAACGAACGAGCAATGCACCCTGACCTGGACGTAACTCAATGTTATGAATTACAGTACCAACAGGAATGTTAGCCAAAGGAAGTGCGTTACCAACCTCTGGTGCTGCCTCAGCACCAGACATTAGTGTTGCACCGACCTGCAGTCCGTTAGGAGCAATAATGTAACGTTTTTCACCATCAGCATAGTATAACAGCGCAATACGAGCTGATCTGTTTGGATCATACTCGATTGTCTTCACTACAGCTGGAACACCATCTTTCTCTCGCTTGAAGTCAATAAGACGATACTTCTTCTTGTGACCACCGCCCATGTAGCGAACAGTCATCTTACCGGTGTTGTTTCGACCACCGGTAGAACGTTTACCGTAAACGAGAGACTTCTCTGGCACGGATGCAGTAATATCCTCGAACGTGCCAATAACCTTGTGTCTTTGTCCCGGTGTAACCGGGTTTAATTTACGTACTGCCATTTTTTATTTAAATATTGCTATAAAAATCGATTGAATCGCCATTCTTCAAAGTGACGATAGCCTTCTTGAATGCGTTCTTCTGTCCCTTAACGAGACCCGCTTTGGTATAACGTGCCTGACGTTTACCAGCGTAACGAATCGTATTCACATCTACTACTGTAACGTTGTACAAAGCCTCAACTTCTTTCTTAATCTCAAGTTTGTTGGCCTCAGGCTTAACGATGAAACCATACTTTGGCTGAGCCAAAATAGTTTTCTTTTCACCCCTGTGCTTTACAACCTTATCCTCAGAAGACTTGTCTGTCAACTTGGTCATCTTCTCAGTGACCATTGGTTTAATGATAAATCCCATAATTCTTCTTGTCTCCTAATTATTACTTGGTTAAGATTTCGTCGATAACCTTCAGAGAGTTCTCAGTAACAACTACTACGTCAGCATTCAAAACTTTGTATGAATTAACCTGAGCAGCAGTCATAACCTCAGCCTTCTGTAGATTACGAGTTGACAAATATACGTTTTTCTCTACTTTTGGCAAAACAAGAAGGACTTTCTTGCCGTCAACTTTAAGATTTTTAGCAATGTTTACAAAATCTTTAGTCTTAGGAGCATCAAGGTTGAAATCTTCAACAACTACGATAGCATTATCTTGTGCCTTATAAGCCAAAGCAGACTTACGAGCAAGTACCTTAACCTTCTTGTTCAGCTTGAAGCTGTAATCACGTGGCTTAGGACCAAACACACGTCCACCACCTACGAGGACTGGAGAATTGATATCACCACGACGAGCACCACCGCCGCCTTTTTGGCGACCCAACTTACGAGTAGAACCTGCATGCTCACTTCTTTCTTTAGACTTAGCTGTACCCTGACGCTGATCAGCGAGATACTGCTTAACTGCGAGATAGAGGACGTGATCGTTTGGCTCAATACCGAAGATATTCTCGTTAAGAGTTACCTTGCGGCCGGTCTCCTGACCTTTGATATCTAATACGTTAATATCCATTACTTCTTAATTATTACGGTTGAACCATTACATCCAGCAACACTACCCTTAACAAGGATAAGATTGTGCTCTGGAATAACCTTTAACACCTGAAGGTTCTGAGTTGTAACTCTGTCGCCTCCCATCTGGCCGCCCATTCGCATGCCCTTGAACACCTTAGCTGGGTAAGAACAAGCACCGATAGAACCCGGCTTACGAGCGCGGTCATCCTGACCGTGAGTAGATTGACCTACACCACCGAATCCGTGACGTTTAACAACACCCTGGAAACCTTTACCCTTAGATGTACCTACAACGTCAACGAACTTTTCATTGCTGAACAATTCAACAGTAATAGTGTCACCGAGGTTATACTCCTCGTCAAACTTGAACTCGGCCAAGTGCTTCTTTGGTGTTGTGCCGGCTTTCTTAAAGTGTCCCTGCTGTGGCTTAGAAGTTCTCTTCTCCTTAGCTTCGCCGAAACCTAACTGAACAGCCTTGTAACCATCTTTTTCTATGGTTTTAACCTGGGTTACAACACAAGGACCAGCTTCGATAACAGTGCACGGTACGTTCTTACCGTCGGCACTGAAAACGGATGTCATTCCGATTTTCTTTCCTAATAATCCTGGCATTTCAATTAATGATTTTAAAATGAATGTAAATGCTTTTTGTATTAATTTGATTCTTATTTGTCAACAGTTGACTACACCTTAATCTCTACCTCTACACCTGAAGGCAATTCAAGCTTCATCAAAGCGTCAACAGTCTTTGCTGTAGAGCTATAAATGTCGATAAGGCGCTTGAAATCTGAGAGCTGGAACTGCTCACGTGACTTCTTGTTAACGAATGTAGAGCGGTTTACAGTGTAAATACGCTTGTGTGTTGGCAATGGAATAGGACCGCTAACGATAGCGCCTGTAGCCTTAACAGCCTTCACAATCTTCTCTGCTGACTTGTCAACCAACTGGTGGTCGTAAGACTTCAGCTTAATACGAATCTTCTGACTCATGTTTAATTTATTGTTTATTATTGATATTCAAAAAGGTTGCTCTCCCATAAGAGTCATTCGCTATGAGAGAGCATTGCCTTATATTATTTATTTAACGAGACCTGAATTACCCTTCAACTCATCAAGAATCTCCTTAGCGAGAGTGCTTGATACTGGTGAGTGGTGATCATACTCCATTGAAGAAGTAGCACGACCTGAGGTAATTGTACGAAGAGCAGTTACGTAACCAAACATCTCAGCTAATGGAACCATAGCCTTAACGATACGGGCACCGCTTCGTGCCTCTTCCATACCCTGAACAAGACCACGACGCTTGTTCAAGTCACCGATAACATCACCCATGTTCTCCTCTGGAGTAACAACCTCCACCTTCATGATAGGCTCCATAAGAACAGGACCTGCCTTAGGGCAAAGAACCTTGAATGCCTGATGAGCTACAAGTTCGAATGACAACTGGTCTGAGTCAACTGGGTGGAAAGAACCATCCGTTAATGTAACCTTAAGACCAGTCAATGGGAAGCCACCGAGTACACCATTGCCAAGACAATCCTTGAATCCCTTCTCTACTGCAGGGATGAATTCCTTAGGTACGTTACCACCCTTAACTACATTGATAAACTGCAAGTCGCCCTCCTCATAATCCTCGTCCTTAGGCTCGATAGTTACGTCGATACAAGCAAACTTACCACGACCACCAGACTGCTTCTTATAAGTCTCACGGCTCTGAGCAGCCTTAGTAATAGCCTCTTTGTAGTTAACCTGTGGCTTACCCTGGTTACACTCAACCTTGAACTCACGCTTCAAACGGTCAATAATAATATCAAGGTGAAGCTCACCCATACCAGAGATAATGGTCTGACCGCTCTGCTCATCAGTACGAACTGTGAAGGTTGGATCCTCTTCAGCGAGCTTAGCAAGACCATTGTCAAGCTTAGCAACATCAGCCTGACTCTTAGGCTCTACTGCAATAGAGATCACAGTATCAGGGAAGGTGATAGACTCAAGGATGATTGGGGCATTCTCGTCGCAGAGAGTATCACCAGTACGAATATCCTTGAAACCTACACCAGCACCGATATCACCTGCGTCGATAGACTCCATAGGGATTTCCTTATTAGAGTTCATCTGGAACAGACGGCTGATACGCTCCTTCTTGCCAGAGCGTGTATTGTAAACGTAGGAACCAGCAGCAACCTTACCTGAGTAAACACGGAAGAATACCAAACGCCCCATGAATGGGTCAGTAGCAATCTTAAATGCCAAAGCAGCTGTAGGCTCACTCTCGCTTGGCTTACGTGACTCTTCCTCATCAGTATCAGGATTGATACCTACGATAGCTGGTGTATCCAATGGTGAAGGCAAGAAAGCACAAACATAGTCGAGAAGTGGCTGTACGCCCTTATTCTTATATGAAGAACCGAGAAGCATTGGGCAGCACTCCATAGAGATACAACCCTTACGGATAGCAGCAATAAGCTTATCCTCAGGAATGTCTTGACCTTCAAGGTACATCTCCATCAACTCATCGTCGAAGTTTGCAGCACCCTCAAGAAGTTTCTCGCGCCATTCAGCAGCCTCATCAGCGAGGTCAGCTGGGATATCTTCAACATCATACTGAGCACCCATTGTCTCATCGTGCCACAAGATAGCCTTCATCTTGATTAGGTCAACAACACCTTTGAAGTTCTCCTCTGCACCAATAGGAATCTGAATTGCGATTGGGTTAGCACCAAGGATATCCTTCATCTGCTGCACCGTCTCATAGAAGTCAGCACCAGAACGGTCCATCTTGTTTACATAACCAATACGTGGTACGTTATACTTATCAGCCTGGCGCCATACAGTCTCAGACTGTGGCTGTACACCATCAGCTGCAGAATAAGTAGCAACAGCACCATCTAGAACACGCAGTGAACGCTCTACCTCAGCAGTAAAGTCAACGTGTCCCGGAGTATCAATCAAGTTAATCTTATAAGACTTGCCAAGATAATTCCAGTTACATGTTGTAGCAGCAGATGTAATAGTGATACCACGCTCCTGCTCCTGTGCCATCCAGTCCATGGTAGCAGCACCATCATGAACCTCACCAATCTTGTGAGTCTTACCTGTATAAAAAAGAATACGTTCAGATGTAGTCGTCTTACCGGCATCGATGTGTGCCATAATACCGATATTACGCGTCAAATGTAAATCGTGATTTGCCATTTCTTTTACCTTATTATAATAACTTGATTAGAATCTGAAGTGAGCAAATGCACGGTTAGCCTCAGCCATGCGGTGCATATCTTCCTTACGCTTGTAAGCACCACCTTGGTTATTGAAAGCGTCAATAATCTCAGAAGCAAGCTTATCAGCCATACTCTTACCACCACGCTTACGTGCAAAAGCAATCATATTCTTCATTGAAACACTCTCCTTACGATCTGGGCGAATCTCTGTTGGCACCTGGAATGTTGCACCACCGATACGGCGGCTCTTCACCTCTACCTGTGGAGTGATGTTATCAAGAGCCTGCTTCCACACTTCGAGTGGAGACTTCTCTTCATCCTTCATCTTGCCACCCACGATATCAAGGGCTGCATAGAAAATCTCGTATGAGGTATTCTTCTTACCATCATACATCAAGTGATTCACGAACTTTGACACCTTCTGATCATTAAACTTTGGATCTGGAAGGATTAAACGCTTCTTTGGTTTTGCTTTTCTCATTTTAATTTTAAACTTTAATTCTGCGGAGGCTGTCGTCTTTCGTTCTTCAACGCCCTCTCTAGAGCATTTACTCAACCTTTGTGATTACAAATCTCCAGCAAAACTGTTTGTTTTTAGTTTTTTCTTTGAAAGAGCCTTGGAGCATCGACCATCACCGGCCGTTGCACCTCGGCTTTATGGATTGAAGTATCTTTTGCTGCCTCTAGGCAACGCAGATATTACTTCTTAGCTGCCTTTGGACGCTTAGCACCGTACTTAGAACGACGCTGTGTACGATTAGCAACACCGGCAGTATCAAGAGTACCACGAACGATGTGATAACGTACACCAGGAAGATCCTTAACACGACCACCACGAACAAGAACAATACTGTGCTCCTGCAAGTTGTGACCCTCTCCTGGAATATAAGAGTTAACTTCTTTCTGGTTGGTCAAACGAACACGGGCAACCTTACGCATTGCCGAATTAGGCTTCTTAGGAGTCGTTGTGTAAACACGAACACAAACACCACGACGCTGTGGACAATTGTCCAAAGCCGGTGACTTGCTCTTGTCAACGATGTCCTTTCTGCCTTTTCTTACTAATTGTGAAATAGTAGGCATAATTTTACTTTTTTATTGTTATATATTTATTTTGTTTATTTTCAATCCATTACAAACATAAGTGAGACGTACTAAAAGCGACATAATTCACTCTGTTGTTTCGGTTTGCAAAGGTACAAATATTCCATTAAACGACCTAATAATACGAAAAGGAATACTCTTTCAAACTACCAACATTAACAATAAATAACTTTTTATTTGTTATTTAACACTTCAAACAGCCTATTCTATTACCATTTACAGCTTAAATTTAATAGCACAGAGGCTTTCACCCAGCCAACTTTGGATAAAAATAGACTAAAATGGAAAATGAAAAAAGATAAATAACTCATATTTGTCTATAAAAAGAATCGACGATTGTCAACTAAAAAATCGGCATAACAGCTAAAATAATTTTTCAAAATTAAGATTCCTAACTCTTCTGATAAGGGAATTAATATCCTGATAATCCTTTTCCTCACAACACTTTACGAACAACTCCTCCCAAGTAATCTATATCCCTTTATGAGTTACGGCCTCAACACACTTGATGCATACCATCCGCACCACATGTGCTAAGTATCCGCACCACATGTGTTCAGCACCCGCACCAAACATACTAAACCTAATCACATCATCGCATAAAGGTAATCATACACTAACAATGCATACACAAAGAACCTAAAACCATTCAAACTCTTTGACTAGAGCAAACAAACATAATGAGTAATATAATTAATTAGCAATAACGGACAAGCAAACAAACAAAATCACACTTTTTAGGTATTGTGTTATTAATTTAAAAGAGATACCTTTGCGCCACAAAAAAAGCTACACATTATATAATGTAGCCATAAAGTATTAAACCCTAAGTGGGATAACAATAAAAATTCATGATACAAAACATTAAGAGGAGCTTAGCCCTATTATCGATAGCGTATGCTGTCAACCTAAGTGCGCAGACAACGTACAAGGCGTGTGTTATAAATAAAGATACAGGAGAACCCATCATTGGTGCTGTTGTAAGAGGCAATAAAGGAGTTGAAGCGGTAACCAACGAAGATGGTTATTTCTCATTAAACACAAACGATGACCAAACTCTCTATATTAGTTACATTGGTTTTAAGGAACAAAACATTAAGGCACAATCGCTAAAAGAACAGTCAACCATCAGTCTCATCCCTGGCATTGACCTTAAAGAAGTGCTGGTTACGGCAAGTATCTCTAGTGCACGTAGCCAGAAAGCACTTGGTAGTAAAGTCGATCACATTGACGTCACAAATCTCAGCAAGAATGCTCACACTAATTCACTCAGTGACATTCTTGATGGCAAAATTGGTGGCGTACAGATGTATCAAAGCAATGGTAAAGTCGGCATGCCAATCCGCTTTAACATGCGAAGTGGTGCAACGATGAGTATGGAGCGCGACCCTATCATCTATGTTGATGGCGTGAAATATAACAATTCCAACATCTCTGACATTAATAGTTCTCAGGATGCTTTAAGTGCTCTGAATGACTTAGCCATTGATGACATCGCCACGATTGATGTCATTAAAGGTCCATCTGCTGCTGCCAGCTATGGAGCAGAGGCAGCCAATGGTGTTATTGTTATCACAACCAAAAGAGGTAAGACCAATAATGCAGAGAACAGAAAAGCAGACATACAAGTTAAGATGTCATTAGGTGCTGCTACACTCGCAAGAAAATATGATCAGTTTGTTAACCCAAGTTTAACCGGTAAAAATATTTTTCATAAATTTTCGGGATGTTTTATGTAGTATTAATTTCATAAATAATTGAAAATCAGGCATAGGGTATTGTAACGAGGAGTAAAATCTGATTTGTAGGACACCGTCATATCAAAATTATTTTGTTACTTTGCACTCATGCACGCAAATGTACAGACACGATTCAACCCTGCAACAGGCGACATGGCTCCTTATTATCGCATCAAGGAGTCATATCGTGACGTGCAGGGTCATGTACATTCGCTAATTCTGTTGAACATCGGGTTCGAGCCTTCACTTACAGCCGTACAGGTTCGAAAAATTGCATACGCACTTACCGAACGCTTCAAAAACAGAAGTACACCCTCGCTTTTCAAGGAACATCTTGACGGACTTACTCCTATTGAACAGGTAAAGGCTGATGAATGGTGGAGCCGTATGGAGAACGAAGGTGGAATTGATAGGTTTAACAAGGAAGAGCAGAAGTCGCTGAGAAAATATGAGAACTACGTTGACCTTGAGACGGCAAAATATACTGACGCAAGGAATGTCGGTGCTGAGTGGCTCTGCAAGCAGACGATAGACAAACTGCAATTAGAGGGTTTCCTGCGCAAAAACGGCTGGACGGAGAATACAATACACACAGCTTTGTCAGCATTGATTGTTCGCACAGTATATGCTGTTTCTGAACGTTCGTCTTATTATTATTTGCGTGATAACTCGGCTGCTGGTGAACTTTATAGTGGAGTTCCTGGCTGGACACCAGGAATCAATTCTCTGTATAAAGTCACTGACAAATTATATGAACTAAAGGAACAGTTAGAGCGTCATCTGTGCAACGTTACTGACGATCTCTTTAATATAGACAACAAGTTGATGCTCTTCGACTTAACCAACTTCTATTTCGAGGGCAGCAAGCGTAACAGCAACAAGGCCAAGTTCGGCCGATCAAAAGAAAAACGCTCTGACTGTAAGCTACTTGTACTTGCACTATGTATCAATAAAGAAGGTTTTATACGTTATTCTTCTATCTTGGAGGGTAATACAGCAGACCCTAAGTCTCTGCCCAATATGATTGATACGTTAGCAAAGAGGAATCCATCACGGACAAAAGATACGCTCGTTGTCATGGATGCAGGTGTTGCCACGGAAGAGAACTTGGAGCTGATCAAAAGAAAAGGTTACAATTATCTCTGCGTATCCCGTACAAAGATGAAGGACTATACGCTCAGTGATGATAACAAGAGTGTTACGGTAATGGATGCCCGTCGGCAGAAAATAACGCTGAAAGAGGTTAAGACAGAAGATGACAAGGATTATTATCTCGAAATAACATCTCCTTCGAAAGCTATGACAGAGTCGTCTATGAACAGGGTCTGGAGAGAGCGTTTTGAGATGGAACTGAAGAGAATAAACGATGGAATCTCCAAGAAAGGTGGAACAAAAACCTATGAAAAGGTTGTTGAACGTACAGGACGTGCCATACAGAAGTACCCATCTATAGCGAAGTTCTATCAGATAAGCTACATAAAAGATGAGAAGAAACCCAAGCAGATGCTGCGCGTAGACTGGGAGATAAAAGACCTCTCTGCAATGGAGTCCGGTCACGGAGTCTACTTCCTCCGCAGCAATGTCAGGACACTTTCTGAGCGTGTGACATGGGAATACTACAATCTCATTCGTGAGATAGAATGCACGAACAGGCAACTTAAGAATGACCTCAACCTCCGTCCTATCTATCATCAGAAAGATGAGCGAAGCGACGCACACCTCTTCTTCGGTTTATTAGCCTATTGGGTGGTAAACACCATCCGCTGTCAATTAAAACGAGAAGGAGAATCCTGTTACTGGACTGAGATTGTACGACGTATGAGCACCCAGAAGCTCGTCACAACAAAAGGGAAAAATCCATTAGGTGAGAACATCGAGATGCGCCAATGTAGTAGTCCTTCGAAGCAAGCAAAACAGATATACGATAAGTTGAACTTAAAACACTCACCATACAAAAAGAATAAAATTTGTAGGACACAGAGTCCATAAGAAAAACGAGGAGAGTACGGTGACTGCAAGAAATAGGCGAAAGTGGGGGTTAAACTTGGGTTAACAACGACCCGATTAACAACTTCTTCCAAACGGGTTGGCAAAAAAACATCTATGCTTCAGTCTCAAAAGCATTCAAGGGAAATCAGAATCTCTTTTTCTCATATAACATGAATGATGTAGCAGGTATTATTCCAGGCAACAAGGATAAACGACATAGCACAAAGATGGCATACGACCTTCGTTCCGGTCGTTTCTCACTCGGCGCTACCGCATCGTATATTCATGGTAACATCAGTCTTCCACAAACTGCAATGGGTAGATATGATGCAATATGGAACTTAATGATTAATCAGACACCATGGCCATACGTTGACGAGAGCACATGGCGAGCACAGAGCTGGACCTACGGAAATGACCGTTTCATCGGTAACCTCCATCTGAGCTATATGCTTCCAGCAGACGTAAAGATTGAGACAATCATTGGCGCAGACGTAAACCATACAGAGGGAATCTATCGCTTGCCTTTCGGTTACAAGTTAGGAAACAATGCTGAGGGTGCTAAAAATATTAGCAATCGTAGAAACTCTAACTTCAACTGGGACATAAAGGCTACTCGTAAGTTCCATCTTGCTGACAAATGGGATTTCACAGCAACCCTGCTCTCACAGATTGTACGTCAATATGAAACACTGAACAGCATCTCGGCTTCACGTTTCAGAAGTGATATCGATAATATCTCAGCTGCTACAGAACGTACTATATCTGAGTCAACTTTCGAGCAACGCACATGGGGTCTTTATGGCGAAGCATTCGTTAATTATGACAATCGTTTGTTTATCAATGCGGGGGTAAGACGTGACGCATCCAACCTCATTGGTAGTAATGTGGCAAGCATCTATTATCCTTCTTTGAGTGCATCCTATAATCTGAAGAATAAGAAATTCCGTGTTGCCTATGGTGAAAGTGGACGACTTCCCTACCCTACAGACGCCCGCACATCTTACGTCATGGACGGAATCAGTGCTTATGGCCCAATTGTTAAACCTCAGTACAAAGGCAACCCTGATATCAAGCCAGAGCGTATGAGAGAAATTGAATTAGGTACAGATTGGACTATCCGTAACAGACATACATTAGCACTTACGCTATATGCACAGTACACTACTGATGCCATCATCTACGACGACCTTCTGTCAAGCGATGGCTGGATTGGAAGCGTTCCACGTAACGTAGGACGCATTAAGGGGCATGGTATAGAGTTCAGTTATAATGGTAACCTCTGGAAACAGGCAAATCGTCATTCTCTTGACGTATATGCAAACCTTAATTATCAGGCAAACAAAGTAACTGATACTGGCGGAAAGGATATCAACAACTATCCGAACGTTGTAAAAGTGGGGCAACCTGTCTATGCTTTCTATTATCACACTGTTGAGAAGCCAGCATTTAATGCAGATGGAACATACAACCCAAAAATAGGTGCAATAGAGAGTGATGACTATCAGTATCTTGGTAAGCCATTCCCATCTGTTAATGGTTCGTTTGGTTTCGACCTAAAACTCTTCAGCCATTTCACCTTCGGTACAAAGTGGAATTATGCTTTGGGGGCATCTGTCTATAACCAAAGCTTCTATAATGTATCTGGTTTGGGCGACAACTTGAAAAAGCGTAACGACCAGTTGCAGGCTCTCACTAATGCTACCGTAGGTACTACTGAATATAACCAAATTGCAGAGGAACTCGCTCGCAGCGCACGATTCAGAGCTAACTACATTGAGAAAGCTAACTTCCTCCGCTTGTCAACCCTCTACTTAGGTTATGACCTATCATCACTCTCACGTAAGTGGACACGAAACGTTGTCAATGGAATGCGTTTCTCTTTCGCAATACAAAATGTATTTGTCCTTACCAACTACTCTGGTGCTGACCCACAAGTAGAAGGCAATGGTGGAAATCGTAAGCAGAGAGGTATTGGAAGCCTATCACGTGACATCACCAATACACCGCATCCACGTACATACACAGCAACATTAAGTTTCACATTATAAAAGAAGACGTTAAAATGAAAAAATCAATATATGCTATTCTCGCCCTTTCTATACTATTCGCAAGTTGTGATTCATGGGTAGAAAATGCGGAAACACCAAGTAATACACTTACAAGAGACCAACTGAATAAATCGGCAATGGTTGCTAATGTTCAAAGCAATAGTATTACTGATGGTCCGTTGGTAGCCTACGTAAAGACGCTTCAAGGCGATGCCTCTGCTGCAGCCTTCCTCGCTTTGGGTACAACCGTTGACGAATTGACCGAAGGAACGATTCCTAATGCACTCCTATATCGTCAGATAGCAACTGACAACCTCACCCCAACTTCGGGAACTCAGAATGATCTATGGAATAAAATCCATAACTATTATGCACGCAGTATTGAACTAACAGAGATAGCAGGACAGATAACAGGAACAAATGCAGAGCAGACAGAGATTGTAAAAGCATATGGTAACTACGTTGGACATCTCCATGCCGGTTACGCTCTTCAGTTGCTTGCAGAGTCTTTCTCCACGACCCCTGCAGCAGAAGGAGGTTCTGTTATCCTGAATAAGGCTGTTGTTTCGCACGAGACATTACTAAACAAAGCTAAGGAGCAATATGAAGCTGCAGAGAAAGCTGCAAAGTCTGATGCACTAAAGTCCTTCAAGGGCTTTGACCAAGACGCAGCTATCCGACAAGTAAAAACTTACGAACTAAAACTGGCTATGCATCGTGGACAATACGCAGACGCTAAGACTTTCGTAGAAGGTGCATTGAAGGATGGTGAAACAGTGGAGGTAATCTATAACAACGATGGTGCAGACAACCCACTTTACAGTGCTATCGGTCCTAATAGTCGTGACGTGCAGGTAAGCCCTTCTTTGGAGGCAGCAAGAACTACCTCTGCCGATAAGAAAGCTTTACCATTAGCGCACGCAAGTGTAGATAAGAAGAACCCGAATCGTTATAATATCTATGCGTCAGCGCTAACAAGAAAGGGTTCTATGATACTCTCAAACGATGATGACATCCATCTTATCAAGGCTGAGCTCATTGAAAGAGGTGTTATGACGGGTGATGCAATGACAGAGGTTAATAAGGTCATTGGCAAGTATGACGCTGCAAGTCAACTTTCAACCGCCCCTACCCTCGCTCAAATAGCCGAGTTGCGTCGCATCTTCCTTGCTTTCCGTGGTGAGCGCACAGCGGATATCCGTCGCGGACTGGAACAAGGTACTGCCGCAACAACTTGGGCAAGCCGTAAAATCAAGTGGTTACCAATGCCCGAGAAAGAATTGCAAAGCCAAAGATTATAAGGATTGGAACACCCTTTTTACCCACAACGGACGCACAATTTGTGTGTCCGTTTTTTGCTATTAGACAAGCATCTTTTAGGGTCGTTCCGTTAAATATGTAAATGCTTATTGTGTTTGAAAGAGATGAGAACTATTCCTTAATACAATATTCCACTCTAAAAAAGTTGGCTTAAAATAAATGCAGAACAACTTCGATATTATAGTCAACGCATTGGAAGACAGGTATCAAGAAAAGCTCACAACAGTGGACATATTTTAAGCAAGCGTTAATGGTCCACGCTCATAGGTGTTCACAAAGCAATTTAGTTAGAATAGCCATGAAATAGAGGAGTGGAAAACTTTAGTCATTTAACATCGATTAGCCAACACCTACAAGAGAGTTCATGATAATAATAAAAAGAACTATACCTGTAATGACTACATAAAGCCAGTCGCGCTGAATACTAAAATCAACCAACGAGAGCACAACACGCATTACTGGTGTAAGCATAAGGACAATAACCCCCAATTGTACCCAACCTGCAGCTGAGAACGATAGAACCGACTTAAAGATTCCCTCAAACGTGGTATAACTAATATCTCCCTTATGGAATTCACTATAATCGGGCAAGGTAGAATCAGAAGAGGTAACAAGATACCAAATACCTCCTATCAAGGCGATTAGACATGCTGTAAAGACTCCAATGCGCAAGGTATTGCCAATCAGAGCATTCATATTATTCTTTGAGTTTGAACTACTTTCCATATCAGAACTTACCTATTATACCATTATATATCATATTTAAAGCAGCCAACAAAATAGCCACAGCAAAAATCTTTCTCAATAGCCTCACATCTAAACGCTTCAGTAACTTTGCACCACTCATTGCACCAGCTAACACGCCAACCATTATTGGAAAGGCAATACCTGGTTCAACATATCCACGCTGAAGATAAACAACAGCAGACGTTACAGCTGTAACACCAATCATGAAATTACTTGTAGTTGTACTTACCTTAAACGGGACTTTCATGCACCCATCCATTGCTAATACCTTTAATGCGCCACTACCAATACCTAATAGTCCAGATAAAGCACCAGCAAGAACCATTACAGAGAAACCTCCTGTAACATTGGTCAACTCATACTTTTGCTGTTTACCATCTTTAGTAGGATAAGAACCAAACAGTTTTAATTTCATAGCCAACCGACTCCCTTTCACATCCACATAATCGGTCTTCTGGCGAAACTGCAATGCTATTGTAAGGAGTAAGACCGCACCGAAGACAATAGCAATGGCATTCGTTGGCATCCATAAAGCTACCGCGGCACCCAAGACAGCACCTATACTCGTTGCTATTTCAAGGAACATACCCAAACGAATGTTGGTCATACCTTCTTTCACATACGCGCTCGCCGACCCCGAAGATGTAGCAATAGAAGCTACCAAAGCTGCTCCGATTGCATAATGAAAGTCAATGCCAAAACATAAGGTAAGAAGAGGAATAACAATAACGCCTCCACCTAATCCAGTCAAGGAACCCAGTAAACCTGCACAATAGGCACCTAACAATAAAAGAATAGTAAATACAATAATACTCATTGAGATTTAATTTTGAATGCAAAAGTAAGCAAATATTTCGATTGTAGATAGCTTTTTTAAGAAATTAAACTAAGCCTTATCTAAAAACAAAGAAACACCATTGACCAAAAGAAGTACATTTATCATGCTAAGAATCTTACATTCTCAAACACGCTAGCGCAATTACTGCTAAAATTTTAATCTTAAAGGGATTATTTATGCATCGACCTTACCATTGCCGAATGGAGCGATGGTGCGTGGTCCCTGCTCTTTGGGTTTGTGGCGGTCAATCTTACCAAACTCTTTCTCATAGCGTACTACACATTGCCCTGCAAAGCTGCAAGAAGACGCAATGCGTACTCAAGAACAATAAATTCTTTCTCCTTTTACGCAATGATAATACATTAAAGTTATTTGCTCTAATCTAACTATAAAAGTTTTACTCTAAACCTATTAGATTTCCACATCAAAATAACACTACTAACAGAACTTTCTTTAGGTTCATCCACTAAAGTCAAATCAATCAATAGAGCCTTATCACATTTTTTTGGTATCTTTCCGTCTTCTGCGAGGCTACTTATTCCCATGTCAACTAATACTTGTAAATTATTTTCATGCAGTTCAAAACCAACACATGCTCTTTTGGTTTCAAAAGAAAACCTAATTGACTTACAAAAGATGCCCTTTTGAGGTCTTACTTTCGCCCTTCTAAAGTCCAATTAGGTACCTTTTCTTACACAGGCTCATAACTAACTGATTTACTATCGGTTACAAACTTGTCTTTTGCATATATTTTTGCCGTTATTTGTAGATGTTTTATTCAAAATTATGTAATAATTTTTCAAAACCATTATCTACAACGCTTTTTTTTACAGCATTTTTATTTACCTTTGTAAATCAAAAGAACATCTTATTATGTGGATATTTATAGAGTTTATCATTACACTGATACTTATGCCCTTTATCATTAAGTGGAGAGATTGGGGCTGGCTATCGTGCTTCATATTTATAGGACTAAGCCTTACTTTCACACCTCTTGTTGGTATCTTTTTTTGGCCTATATGACAAAAATGTGCTTAAAATCCTTGTAACTATCTAATAATCATTATCTTTGTTTTATTTATATTTTTATGGCAAAAAATCTGCTTTTATTGTGGCTCAAAATCGACTATAAAACGTGGTCATCTTAATGGTAGTCAACGCTGGTATTGTAAGTGCTGTAAGAGGAGCTTTGTTGGACATAATCGCCTTACCAATACCATTGTCAATAATCGTTATTCCAAGGGTAATCTAACAGTCAAAGATCTATCAGAGGAGTACGGAGTTTCAACCAGGACAATTTATAGAAAACTCACCAAATCTTATAAAGAAGAACTTCCCAACCTTCTTGTTCGCCCTGTAGTGGTTTTAATGGATGCCACCTATTGGGGACGTAATTTTGGTGTCGTTATCATGAAGGATTCATTGTCTGGTGATGTACTTTGGTTTAAGTTTATCAATAGGCATGAACGTCTTGAAGACTATAAGGAGGGCATAAGCTACTTGGAGTCACTTGGGTATACCATTCAAGGGCTTGTATGCGATGGTTTTAAGGGACTTAGGCAAGCTTTTCCCAATTATAAATTCCAATTATGCCAGTTCCATCAAGTAATGACTATAAAGACAAAACTAACTTCAAGACCCAAGCTTGAGGCTTCAAAAGAACTGCTTGAATTATCCAAGATGTTATGTCATACGGACAAGGAGTCCTTTATTGGGGCTTTAAAGGAATGGTACACCAAGTGGGAGGATTTTCTTAAGGAACGGACAACAACAGAAGATGGAAAATCACATTATACTCATAAAGCTCTACGTAGTGCTTTTTTGAGCCTTAAAAGGAATATGTCGTCATTGTGGACATACTATGATTACCCTGAATTGAAGATGCCAAATACAAACAATGCCATTGAATCACTCAATGCAGATTTAAAGACAAAATTGAACCTACACAAGGGGATCAGTATGGAAAGAAGAAAGATCTTCATCCAAGACTTTATAAAGTCCCATTCTCCTAAGAAATAAAAGGGGAATGGGAGATTTTAAGCACATTTTTGTCACATAAGAGAAAACGACGCTAAAATAAGCACACTTTTGTCACATAAGCCCTTTTTTTATAAATATGCTTTTCGAGGTTAAATCCATTACGCCCAAATGGTTGACGAACTGATTTCCTACTATTGCTATAGACACAAGTAATACGACAACTGCACATTCTATATCTCTCGAGATTATCAAAAAACGAAAGCCGCCCGATTGCTCGGACGGCTTCATTATTTATTCCTTAAAAAGATGCTTATGCATCAACCTTACCAGGACCGAATGGAGCTATCGTACGTGGCTCCTGATTTGGCTCGTGGCGATCAATCTTACCAAACTCTTTCTCATAGCGTACTACATTGTCCTGCAAAGCTGCAAGGAGACGCAATGCGTGCTCAGGAGCAATAATAACACGGCTTGTTACTGTTGCCTTTGGAACACCTGGTAGAAGTGTAGCAAAATCGAGTACAAACTCTGAACTTGAATGAGAGATTATCTGGAAGTTTGTATAAACACCTTTAGCGATTTCTGGTGAGAGATCAATCTGCAACTGCTGTCCCTCTTGATTCTGATTGTTATTGTCCATTTTGTTAATATGATTTAGATAATAATTTATTACTCTTATGCAAAGATACAACATTAAAATGATTTGCCCAAATCAACCACAAAGATTAACCTTTGAATTTAAGCAGACAGGTCAAACCTTTTATGTCAACCTAAATAAAAAAGATTCTATAACGAATCGTGTGGGTTGTGTATTGATATTCCACCGGTTTGGTGCGGGCGCTTAGCACATGTGGTGCGGATGCTTAGCACCAATGGTGCGGATGGTATGCACCACATGTGCGGAGGATTAACACCATTGCTGTATATGTAAGGGTAGGGATTTAATGTGCATTAAGTGAATTAAAACTAAGGTTAATTGCGAGTCTTATTTGGTTGAAGGCTATACTTTTTTTGACAATATTTTTAGGCTCTATGACAAATTACCCACACGATTCATTATAGAGCCATAAAAAATAAAAAGGGATTCACAACATGATTGCAAACCCCTTTTTATCTTATATATGAAAGGCTAAAGATTACTCTTGTGTAGCCTCTGCCTCTTGCTTAGAGAAGTCAAGAATGTTCTTCTTATTTGCTTCCATACGCTCATGTTCCTCTTGAGAACCAACGATAAGTTTCTGCCACTGGCGAAGACCTGTACCAGCTGGGATGAGGTGACCGCAGATTACGTTCTCCTTCATGCCTTCAAGGTTATCGCTCTTGCCACGGAGAGCAGCCTCGTTAAGTACCTTTGTTGTCTCCTGGAAGGAAGCAGCACTCATAAAGCTCTTAGTACCGAGGGCAGCACGTGTGATACCCTGAAGAATCTGGGTAGCTGTTGCTTGAACAGCATCACGTACCTGAACGAGTTTGAGGTCACGACGCTTAAGGCTTGAGTTCTCGTCACGCAACTTGCGTACAGAAAGAATTTGCCCCTTATAGCAATTCTCTGAGTCGCCTGGATCGGTAACAACCTTCTTGCCCCAGATACGATCATTCTCCTCAGCGAAGTCTAGTTTATCAATAAGTTCTTGCTCAAGGAATGTTGTATCACCTGGATCGTCAATACGTACCTTACGCATCATCTGACGAACGATAATCTCAAAGTGTTTGTCATTGATCTTCACACCTTGTAAACGATATACGTCCTGAACCTCATTAACAATATACTCCTGAACAGCTGTTGGACCCATGATAGACAGGATATCAGCTGGAGTGATAATACCATCGGACAATGGAGTACCCGCACGAACAGCATCATGTTCCTGTACAAGAATCTGCTTAGACAAGCTTACAAGGTACTTACGTTGCTCACCAGTCTTAGAGGTCACGATAATCTCGCGGTTACCACGTTTCACCTTACCCATTGTAATCTCGCCATCGATTTCAGAAACGACAGCTGGGTTAGATGGGTTACGAGCCTCGAAGAGCTCAGTAACACGTGGAAGACCACCAGTAATGTCACCGGCACCACCAACTGAACGCGGAATCTTAACGAGTGTCATACCCGTCTTCATCTCAGCACCATCGAGTACAACCTGCTCTAAGTGACCACCTACAGGAAGGTTATATGTTCCGAGGATATCAGATGGAGCATAAAGACCATCAGGCCCCTTCTTAGCACCAACCTTAACAATATCAACTGTTGGCAGTTTTGTCTTATCGCGTGAGTCGATGATGATACGCTCAGTAAGACCTGTTGCATCATCGGTCTCTGCCTTGTAAGTAACGCCCTCAATAACATCGTGAAGACGAAGGATACCAGCATACTCACTAACAATAACAGCGTTGAATGGGTCCCACTTACAGATCAAATCACCCTTCTTAACAGTATCACCAGACTTGAAGTAAAGTGAACTACCATAAGGTACGTTATCAGTAAGGAGTACGATACCAGTGTTAGGATCAACGAAGCGGATTTCAGCCAAACGGCTAACAACCATCTGACACTCCTTCTCATCATCGTCAACGTATGGTACGGTACGAAGTTCGTCAAACACAATCTTAGCATCATTCTTGGCTGTAATAGTTGCATTGGCTGCAGCATTACCAGCCACACCGCCGGCGTGGAACGTACGAAGTGTAAGCTGTGTACCTGGCTCACCAATTGCCTGTGCAGCAATTACACCAACAGCCTCACCCATCTGTACCATACGTGCAGTAGCAAGGTTACGTCCGTAACACTTCTTACATACACCTTTCTTGCTTTCACAAGTGAGTACAGAACGGATTTCAACCATCTCAATAGGAGAGTTTTCTATAGCCTGTGCCTTTGCTTCTGTAATCTCCTCACCTGCTGCAACGAGAATGTCACCAGTAGAAGGATTGATAACATCGTGAACAGAAACACGGCCTAAGATACGCTCATAAAGACTTGCAATAACCTCATCACCATTCTTCAAGGCACGACACTCGAGGCCACGGAGTGAGCCACAATCTTCCTCGTTGATAATAACATCATGAGAAACATCAACAAGACGACGGGTTAGGTATCCAGCATCGGCAGTCTTCATAGCCGTATCGGCAAGACCCTTACGAGCACCATGAGAAGCAATAAAGTACTCCAACACAGACATACCTTCCTTAAAGTTAGAGATAATTGGGTTCTCAATAATCTGAGCACCTTCAGCACCTGCTTTCTGTGGCTTTGCCATAAGACCACGCATACCAGCAAGCTGAGCAATCTGGTCAGCAGAACCACGGGCACCAGAGTCGAGCATCATATATACTGCGTTAAAGCCCTGGTCAGCCTCTGTCATGTGCTTCATAACAGCCTCCTTAAGATTGTTATTTACGTGTGTCCATGCATCAATAACCTGATTATAACGCTCCTTATCAGTAATGAAACCCATCTCATAGTTAGCCTTCACCTGATCAACTTCGCCCTGTCCCTTACCTACGATGTCTTTCTTCTCATCCGGAACGATGATATCATCAAGGTTAAATGAAAGACCAGCAACATAAGCCATTCGGTAACCAAGATTCTTGATACCATCAAGGAACTCACAAGCACGTGCCATACCGACAGCCTTAATAACATCAGCAATAAGACCACGGAGTGATTTCTTTGAAATAATACCATTGAAGAATCCGATCTCGGTTGGAATCATCTGATTAACGATAACACGACCAACAGATGTTTCAACCATACGCTTCTGGATCTTACCATCAACGAGGTCATCAACGATTACCTTAACCTGGGCATGAAGATTACATCTCTTCTCATTGAAAGCAATGATTGCTTCTTCAGCACCGTAAAACGTAAGACCTTCTCCCTTAGCACCTGGACGAATCTTTGTGATATAATAGAGACCAAGCACCATGTCTTGTGAAGGAACGGTGATAGGCGCACCATTAGCAGGGTTAAGAATGTTGTGGCTCTGGAGCATCAAAATCTGAGTTTCCAATATAGCCTCATTACTTAATGGGAGGTGGACAGCCATCTGGTCACCATCAAAGTCAGCATTGAACGCTGTACATGCCAATGGGTGCAACTGGATAGCCTTACCCTCGATAAGCTTAGGTTGGAATGCCTGGATACCAAGACGGTGAAGTGTCGGGGCACGGTTCAACATTACTGGGTGACCCTTCATTACATTCTCAAGGATATCCCAAATTACCGGTTCACGACGATCAACAATCTTCTTGGCACTCTTAACCGTTTTCACAATACCACGCTCAATGAGCTTGCGAATAATGAATGGCTTATAGAGCTCTGCTGCCATCAACTTAGGCAGACCACACTCGCCCATCTTCAACTCAGGACCAACAACGATTACTGAACGCGCAGAATAGTCAACACGCTTACCGAGGAGGTTCTGACGGAAACGTCCTTGCTTACCCTTCAAAGAATCTGAGAGTGACTTCAGAGGACGATTACTCTCGCTCTTAACAGCCGATGACTTACGACTATTATCGAAGAGTGAATCAACAGCTTCCTGAAGCATACGCTTCTCATTACGGAGAATAACCTCAGGAGCCTTAATCTCCATCAAACGCTTCAAACGATTGTTACGGATGATAACGCGACGATAGAGATCGTTGAGGTCAGAGGTTGCAAAGCGACCACCATCCAATGGTACTAATGGACGAAGTTCTGGTGGAGTAACAGGGATAATCTTCATAATCATCCACTCTGGTCTATTCACGCCTATTGACTGGCGGAAACCTTCAACGACCTGCAGACGCTTCAAAGCTTCTGTCTTACGCTGTTGGCTAGAATCAGTTGTTGCACGATCACGTAACTCGCCAGCTAAACGATCCAAGTCGATATTTTGAAGGAGGTCGTAGATAGCCTCTGCACCCATCTTTGCAATAAACTTACTAGGATCAGAATCGTCTAAGCGTTCATTACCCTCAGGGAGCTTATTGTCAAGGATATCAAGGTACTCATCTTCTGAAAGAAGGTCGAACTTATGAGAACCATTCAAATCCTCATCAGTCTCAGCATTCTTCATACCTTCTACGACACCCGGCTGGATGACAACATATTTCTCGTAGTAGATAACAGCATCAAGTTTCTTGGTTGGCATACCGAGGAGATAGCCAATCTTATTAGGAAGACTACGGAAATACCAAATATGTGCAACAGGAACAACCAGTTCAATGTGTCCAGCGCGCTCACGACGCACCTTCTTTTCTGTTACCTCAACACCACAACGATCACATACGATACCTTTATAACGGATACGCTTGTACTTACCGCAGGCACACTCATAATCCTTTGTTGGACCAAAGATACGCTCGCAGAACAAACCATCACGTTCTGGTTTATAGGTACGGTAATTGATCGTCTCTGGCTTGGTTACTTCACCAAAAGAGTTCTCAAGAATCTCCTCAGGTGAAGCCAGTCCGATAGTAATTTTGCTGAAATTACTCTTTACTTTATTATCTTTCTTAAAAGCCATGTTTTACTTCTATTATGGGGTGTACGTATTAATCAAGTTTGACACTCAGACCGAGACCACGAAGTTCGTGTAACAACACGTTTAGTGACTCTGGAATACCTGGAGTTGGCATTGGTTCACCCTTAACAATAGCCTCGTAAGCCTTTGAACGACCAACGACATCATCAGACTTGATTGTCAGGATTTCTTGGAGAACATGAGATGCACCGAATGCCTCAATAGCCCAAACCTCCATCTCTCCGAAACGCTGACCACCAAACTGTGCCTTACCACCAAGTGGCTGCTGTGTAATCAATGAGTATGGACCGATACTACGAGCATGCATCTTATCCTCAACCATGTGTCCAAGCTTCAAGAAGTAAGTGATACCTACTGTAGCTGGCTGGTCGAACTTCTCACCTGTCTCACCATCATAGATATAGGTTGAACAGAGATTTGGCAAACCTGCCTTATCTGTCCACTCCTTCAAGTCAGAAAGCTTAGCACCATCGAAGATAGGAGTAGCAAACTTAACACCTAACTTACGACCAGCAGCACCGAGGATAGCCTCGAAAATCTGACCAAGGTTCATACGAGAAGGCACACCCATTGGGTTCAATACCAAATCTACAGGACTACCATCCTCAAGGAAAGGCATATCTTCTGTACGAACAACCTTTGATACAATACCCTTATTACCATGACGACCTGCAAGTTTATCACCCACCTGAATCTTACGTTTCTTAGCGATGTAAACCTTAGCCATCTGCAATACACCTGAAGGAAGTTCATCACCAATAGTGATGGCAAACTTCTTACGCTTCATCTCAGCATCCATCTGCTTGTATTTGCGTATGAAGTTCATAATCAACTGCTGAATCAAGAGGTTTGTATGCTCATCATCAGTCCAACCATTTGATTGGATTCCCTCATAATCGAGGTTCTTCAACGCAGCTACAGTGAACTTGCTTCCCTTTGTGATGATCTCAGCATCAGAGTAGTCTTTAACACCCTCAGATACCTTGTCTTCTGTCAATTCGAGTAATTTATCAACCAAAAGGTCTTTCAAATCATTGATCTTAGCCTCCTGCTCCTCATCAATCTTTGCAAGTATGTTCTTGTCTTGACGCTTGCTTTCACGTGTCTTGATAGCACGGCTGAAGAGTTTTTTATCAATAACAACACCGCTCAACGATGGGTTAGCCTTCAATGAAGAATCCTTAACATCACCTGCCTTATCACCAAAGATTGCACGAAGCAACTTCTCTTCCGGTGAAGGATCACTTTCACCCTTAGGAGAAATCTTACCAATCATGATATCGCCTGGCTCAACACGAGCACCGATACGGATTATACCATTATCGTCAAGGTCTTTTGTAGCTTCCTCACTGACATTAGGAATATCAGCAGTAAATTCTTCGACACCACGCTTAGTTTCACGTACTTCAAGGGAGTACTCATCAACATGAACAGAAGTCAATACATCTTCGCGAACCATGCGCTCAGAAATTACGATAGCATCCTCATAGTTGTAACCCTTCCAAGGCATGTATGCCACAACAAGGTTACGACCCAATGCTAACTCACCGTTCTCAGTTGCATAGCCTTCAGTAAGGATATCACCCTTCTTCACACGCTGCCCCTTATCACAGATAGGACGAAGGTCAACTACCATGTTCTGATTAGTACGACGGAACTTAGGTATGCGATATTCTTTCAAAGCTGGCTCAAAGCTAACGAACTCCTCATCATCAGTACGATCGTAAAGAATACGGATAGTGGAAGCATCAACGTAGTCGATAACACCATCGCCCTCAGCTGTAACCATTGTACGTGAATCCTCACATACCTGCTTCTCAAGACCGGTTCCAACAATAGGCGCATCATTATGAAGCAAAGGTACTGCCTGGCGCATCATGTTACATCCCATCAAAGCACGGTGACCATCATCATGCTCCAAGAATGGGATAAGACCTGCTGATACTGAGGCAATCTGTTGTGGAGATACGTCGATAAGATCAACATCAATAGGAGATACAACAGGATAATCAGCATCCTGGCGACACTTAACATAATCACGAATGAATGTACCATCTGAATTCAATGGTGCATTACCCTGTCCGATAATCTTATCTTCCTCTTCCTCTGCAGTTAAGTAAACAACATCCTTGTTATCCATGTCAACCTTTGCGTCATGCACTCGGCGATATGGTGTAACGATAAAACCAAGATCGTTAATCTTAGCATACATACAGAGTGATGAAATCAAACCAATGTTTGGACCTTCAGGAGACTCAATAGGACATAGGCGACCATAATGTGTATAATGAACGTCACGTACCTCGAAACCTGCACGCTCACGAGAAAGACCACCAGGACCAAGAGCCGAAAGACGACGTTTGTGTGTTACCTCTGCTAATGGGTTGGTCTGGTCCATGAACTGACTCAATGGATTAGTACCAAAGAAAGAGTTAATAACACTTGAGATGGTCTTTGCATTAATCAAATCAGTTGGCTGGAACACTTCGCTGTCTCGAACGTTCATACGCTCACGGATAGTACGATTCATACGTGCAAGACCAATAGAGAATTGATTAGCCAACTGCTCACCAACCGTACGAACACGACGGTTTGACAAGTGGTCAATATCATCAACCGTTGCATTTGAGTTAATGAGGTTGATAAGATATTTTATAATCGCAATGATGTCATCCTTGGTGAGTACACGTACATCCATGTCTGTGTCCAAATTCAACTTCTTGTTGATTCTGTAACGACCTACCTCACCCAAGTCATAACGCTTGTCTGAGAAGAATAGGTTTTGGAATACTTCACGTGCGCTTGCATCATCAGCAGCATCAGCATTACGCAACTGACGATAAATATAGTTAACTGCCTCTATCTCCGAGTGGCTTGGATCTTTAGCAAGTGTATTAAAAATAATAGAGTACTTGCTGGCAGCTTCTTCGTCTTTATGTAGTAAGATGGATGATACAGAGCTATCAATAATAACATCTGCTATCTCATCAGTAACAGTCGTTTCACGTTCAACAACAACCTCGTTTCTTTCAATAGAAACAACCTCACCGGTATCTTCATCAACGAAATCTTCAGTCCAAGACTTCATAACGTTACCAGCAAGTTTACGACCAATAGCTGCCTTCACATTCTTCTTATTTACCTTAACCTCCTCACAGAGATCAAAAATCTGAAGAATATCACGATCAGACTCATAACCGATTGCACGAAGCAATGTTGTTACAGGCAACTTCTTTTTACGGTCAATATAAGCATACATGACATTGTTGATGTCAGTGGCGAATTCAATCCATGACCCCTTAAAAGGAATGATACGAGCACTATAAAGTACTGTACCATTTGCATGAACACCCTGGCCAAAGAAGACACCCGGAGAACGATGTAACTGAGAAACAACAACACGTTCAGCGCCATTGATAACGAAAGTACCATTGCTGGTCATGTATGGAATTGTACCCAAGAACACATCCTGTATAAAAGTACCAAAATCCTCATGATCAGGATCAGTACAATACAGCTTCATTTTAGCCTTCAAAGGTACACTATAAGTCAAACCACGCTCAAAACACTCGTCAATAGAATATCTTGGTGGGTCAACATAGTAATCCAGGAACTCAAGGACGAAATTGTTACGCGTATCGGTGATAGGGAAGTTCTCTGCGAACACCTTATACAAACCGTCATTCTTGCGTTCCTCAGGCGGAGTATCCAGCTGTAGGAAGTCACGGAATGACTTCAACTGCACATCGAGGAAATCCGGATATGGGTACGGATTCTTTACGCTGGCGAAATTTACTCTGGGTTTATTTTCTAATGCCATAACTGAAATTAAATATTCAAATTTTTAAAGTCCAGCATCGGACTAAAAGAGGGAAAACTCCCTTGTATATGTCGAAAGACACAAAAAGGTTAGGACTCACCTACTTGGTAAATCCTAACCATTGTTTATTTATGGTGAAGAAGTAGAATTACTTCAACTCTACCTTAGCACCTTCTGCCTCGATAGCGGCCTTAAGGTTCTCAGCCTCTGCCTTAGCCATGCCTTCCTTCAAAGTAGAAGGTGCACCATCAACGAGATCCTTAGCTTCCTTCAAACCGAGACCACAAGCCTCTTTAACAGCCTTAACAACTTTGAGCTTGTTAGCACCAGCGTCAACGAGAACTACATCGAAATCTGTCTTCTCCTCAGCTGCGGCACCTGCAGCACCTGCAGCAGGACCTGCAACAGCAACAGCTGCAGCTGCTGGTTCAATACCATACTCGTCCTTGAGGACAGTTGCCAACTCATTTACTTCCTTAACAGTAAGATTTACTAACTCTTCTGCAATAGCTTTTACGTCTGCCATTTTATTCTAATTTTTTAATTTTTTGTTCTAAAAATAATATATCTGATTGACTTTATTAGATTTTTTACTCAGGACGCTCGCCTAAAGTCTTAAGCACACCATGGATGGTGCCAGCACCTGACTGGAGAGCAGAAACAACGTTCTTTGCAGGAGACTGCAGCAATGCCACAACATCTGCGATGAGCTCGTTCTTGCTCTTGAGAGCTGAAAGTTCTTCGAGTTTTTCAGCACCAACGAACAGAGATTCCTCTGCATAAGCAGCCTTAAGAGCAGGAATACCTTCCTTCTTATACTCCTTCAACAACTTTGCTGGTACGTTAGCAGTCTGTGTGAACATAACTGCTGTATTACCCTTCAAAGAACCATACAGTGGTTCAAAATCTACATCTGAAGCTTCAAAAGCTTTGTGAAGAAGGTTATTCTTCACAACAACCATGTTGATTTCGCTCTTGAAACACTTACGGCGAAGAGAACTTGTTGCCTCAGCATTCAATCCGGTTACATCAACCAAATAGAAATGAGGATAATTCTTAATTTTCTCACCGAGTTCAGCGATAATTGTATCTTTTACTTCTTTCTTCATTGTACAAAACTTTTAGAGTTATTCAGCTGATTTAGGATCAATCTTGACACCCTTACTCATTGTGCTAGAAATAAAGATACTCTTGATATATGTACCTTTAGCAGCAGCAGGCTTCAGCTTGATAACAGTAGAGATAAACTCCTTAGCGTTACCACAAATCTGCTCAGCAGTCATACTAACCTTACCGATTGATGTGTGGATAATACCAGCCTTATCAACCTTGAAGTCAATCTTTCCCTGCTTAACATCCTTAACTGCCTTAGCAACATCCATAGTCACAGTACCGCTCTTTGGGTTTGGCATCAATCCACGAGGACCGAGAATACGACCCAAAGGACCTAACTTACCCATACATGATGGCATAGTGATAATAACATCAATATCAGTCCATCCGCCCTTGATCTTCTCAACGTATTCGTCAAGACCAACATAATCAGCACCAGCTTCCTTAGCGGCAGCTTCCTGATCAGGTGTACAGAGACAGAGCACACGTGTGACTTTACCAGTTCCGTATGGAAGTGACACGACGCCACGAACCATCTGGTTAGCCTTACGTGGGTCAACACCGAGACGCACATCAATGTCAACAGAAGCGTCAAACTTAGTAGTGGTAATATCCTTTACCAACTGTGATGCCTCTGCCAATGAATATGCCTTCCCTGCTTCAACCTTCTCAGCTACTGATTTCTGATTTTTTGTCAGTTTACTCATTTTTACTTTTGAAGTTTAAAATTATTTACCAGGGAAGTCCCCTTTTACAGTGATACCCATACTACGAGCTGTACCAGCAATAAGTCTCATTGCACTCTCTACCGTAAAACAGTTGAGGTCTGGCATTTTGTCTTCTGCAATTGCCTTTACCTGCTCCCAAGTTACGGATGCAACCTTTTTGCGGTTTGGCTCTCCAGATCCGCCTTTCACCTTAGCTGCCTCCATGAGCTGAACAGCTGCTGGAGGTGTTTTAATGATAAAGCTGAAAGACTTATCGTTGTAGTAGGTAATTACGACTGGAAGAACTTTACCAGCCTTGTCCTGGGTACGGGCATTGAACTCCTTGCAGAACCCCATGATGTTAATACCCTTAGAGCCTAATGCAGGTCCTACTGGGGGGGAAGGATTTGCAGCGCCACCTTTAATCTGTAATTTGATTAATCCAGCTACTTCTTTAGCCATTTCTTTTGTTAATATTAAAAATTAAACTATAGTAGAATAATATCCGTAACAATACTATTCTTCTTTTGCGACTTGCATAAAACTAAGTTCCAATGGATTCTGACGACCAAAAATCATCACCATCACTTTCAGTTTGTGTTTCTCAGTATTCACCTCTTCGATGATACCATGAAAACCACTGAACGGACCATCAGTAACCTGTACCGTTTCACCTACCATGTATGGGATATTCTGTACTTCTACAAGTTCAGTATCTTCTACATTACCCAGCAAGCGATTGATATCAGCTTGACGGACAGGTGTAGGTTCAGACATACCTCCGAGAAATCCTAAAACATTAGGCATGAAACGCAACGTAGATGCTACATCTGCAGTCATATTGGCTTGGACAAGCACATAACCAGGAAGACTTAATTTTTCCTTGACAACACGCTTACCATCTTTACGCACAGTCGCGTGTTTTTCCATAGGTAGTAAAACCTCGAAAACACGCTCAGCAAGTTTTTCGTTCAGACGCAATTGGGCATCGATATATTCCTTTACCTTAGCCTCTTTGCCACTGACAGCACGAAGAACATACCATTTCTTTTCTGTATCTGCCATTTCCTAATGAATTATCTTGGATATACAAACTCCATTACGTGTTGGAACAAGGAATCCATAGCAAACACTACCAATGCAATGATAACGGAAGCAGAAATAACTACCATTGCACTATGTGTTAACTGGGCACGTGATGGCCAAGTAGTTTTATGCGCAAGTTCGTCGTAGCAAGCCTTGCAATAATTAACTATCTTATTAAACATAAAATTTTCTCTTATTGCACGGGTTGAAGGGCTCGAACCCTCGACACCTGGTTTTGGAGACCAGTGCTCTACCAACTGAGCTAAACCCGTAGGTTAGTTCCCGATTCCCAAAAGAATCGGGAACTAATATATTGTAATCTTAAATTATCGATTACTTAACGTCGTCAAGGATTGCTGTAATCTGACCAGATCCTACTGTACGACCACCCTCGCGGATAGCGAAACGAAGACCCTCGTTCAAAGCAACCTTATAGATCAATTCAACTTCGATCTCAACGTTGTCACCTGGCATAACCATTTCAACGCCCTCTGGGAGCTTGATCTCACCTGTACAGTCCATTGTACGAAGGTAGAACTGTGGACGATACTTGTTACCGAATGGAGTATGACGACCACCCTCTTCCTTCTTCAATACATAGATAGATGCCTTGAAGTGATCGTGAGGAGTAATAGCACCTGGGTGTACGACTACCATACCACGCTTAACTTCAGCCTTATCGATACCACGAAGGAGGAGACCTACGTTATCACCAGCCTGACCTGTTGGAAGGTTCTTGCGGAACATTTCGACACCAGTAATAACTGACTTCTTGTCCTCACCGAGACCGAGCAACTGAACCTCGTCACCTACCTTACAAACACCAGTTTCGATACGACCGGTAGCAACGGTACCACGACCTGTAATAGAGAATACGTCCTCAACAGGCATCAAGAAAGGCTTGTCAATCTCGCGCTCTGGCTCCAAGATCCAAGTATCAACGGTATTCATGAGTTCCATTACAGAATCTACCCACTTCTCAACACCATTCAAAGCACCAAGTGCAGAACCGCGGACAATTGGAGTATCCTCTTCGTAACCATACTGCTCGAGAATCTCACGAACCTCCATCTCAACGAGGTCAAGCATTTCCTCATCGTCAACCATATCACACTTGTTCAAGAACACAACCAAGCGTGGTACGTTTACCTGACGAGCGAGCAATACGTGCTCACGAGTCTGTGGCATAGGACCATCAGTAGCAGCTACAACCAAGATAGCACCATCCATCTGAGCAGCACCAGTAACCATGTTCTTCACATAGTCGGCGTGACCTGGACAGTCTACGTGAGCGTAGTGACGATTAGCTGTTTCGTATTCAATGTGTGCAGAGTTAATGGTAATACCACGCTCTTTCTCCTCAGGAGCATTATCAATCTGATCGAAAGACTTAACATCCTCTGTACCGAAGCCCTTCTCATGAAGAACCTTTGAGATTGCTGCAGTAAGAGTGGTCTTACCGTGGTCAACGTGACCGATAGTACCAATGTTTACATGCGGTTTGGTACGCACGAATTCTTCTTTAGCCATAGCTTTTTCTTATTTAATATTAAATGAATAATCTGTGATTTTAGTAACGCTTTTTATAGCAGAGCTGTAACTGAGAGTTGAACTCAGGACCTCTTCCTTACCAAGGAAGTGCTCTACCACTGAGCTATTACAGCAAAGAGAGCGGAAAACGGGGCTCAAACCCGCGACCCCCAGCTTGGAAGGCTAGTGCTCTATCAACTGAGCTATTTCCGCAAATTACATTTTCTGATGTGGGTAGTGATGGATTCGAACCACCGAAGCTAGAAGCAGCAGATTTACAGTCTGCCCCATTTGGCCACTCTGGAAACTACCCGTCAGCAAATGTATCCCCCTTTCAAGGAGAGCCTCTTGTCGGATTCGAACCAACGACCCCGAGATTACAAATCACGTGCTCTGGCCAACTGAGCTAAAGAGGCATTACTTTGCAGCCGAAGGCTACCTGTCGTAAAACGGCTGCAAAGATAAGACTTTTATTTTAATCTCCAAAATATTTCAGAGATTTTTTAATGCTTTCTCTGTTTTTCCTTATACTTGGTGAGCTGTACCTTCATCGCATCTAAACATTGATCAATACCTTCTTCAAAGGTATCGCAAGTTTTTTCAACAAACAAAGTATTTCCAGGAACTGCCACTGTCAAACTTGTTGTTTTATTTAATGCTGTAGCCGGCTTCTCAACCTTCAATTGCACCTCTACTTTCTGAATGTCTTCGTAAGACTTTTCTAATTTTTCTACCTTCTTGGTCACAAATTCCTGTAACTTTTCGGTTGCGTCGAAACGAATCGACTGGATCAAAATTTCCATAGGTACCTCCGTTTTTAAAAGGTTAAGCCCTTGGGTGGGCATTTTTATAGACTTTTTTCAACTGCTCAAAGGTTGTATGAGTATAGATCTCTGTCGTTGACAGGCTCTCATGCCCAAGCAGTTTTTTTACACTTTCCAGTCCTGCTTCATGATTGAGCATTGCCGTGGCAAATGTATGGCGAAGAACGTGTGGCGAACGCTTTTTCAACGTTGACACTTTTGTTAAGTTCTTCTTAACCAAACTTCTCACCTGTGCATTCGTCATCCTTTTGCCCTTCTCCGTTAGAAAGAAGGCTGTAGAATCACCTTTTGCTATCGTGTTTCGTATCACCAGATATCGTGCAAACACTTCAGCAAGTTCCTTACCAAAAGGGATAATCCGTTGCTTATTTCTCTTACCTGTTACTTTTACTTCACAAGTGACATTGTCAATATCATCATCGTCAAGACCAATCAGTTCTGACAGGCGAATACCCGTCACATAGAATGTTATAATTATTGTACGTTCTAGTACGTCCTTATAACTATCTGTCCACCTATTCAAATCTAACAACCTTTCCATCTCTGATTCCTTAAGGAACTGAGGAAGAGGTTTTTGTCTTTTTGGACCTTGAAGGCCATGAACAGGGTCTCTATCAACAAGTTTTCGACGAAGTGCAAATCGATAGAATGATCTCAACGCACTGAGTCTTCTATTGACTGACGAAGCAGAGTTTCCTCTGTCCATCATAAACTCCATCCAATTTCTAACAACATCAGAATCTACAGACTCCCAAGAGAGTTGACAATCAAGTTGCTTATAAAACCGTTCGAACTCTATCAAGTCCTTACGATAGTTGATTACCGTCATCGGAGAATAATTCCTTTCAAACTTTATGTAATCTAAGAACTTTTCTACCATCGGCATATTGTCAAATCATTTATATGGCAACGAATTTACGGAAATTAATCCAAACCGCCAAATTTTTAAAGAAGATTTTATTCTTCTGCGTCACGAAGGTGCTGTACATAAACGGCACGTTCCATCTTCAGGCGCTTCTTAACAGATGGCTTGTCAAACTGCTGACGAGCACGAAGCTCTTTAACAACACCTGTCTTCTCAAACTTTCTCTTGAACTTCTTGAGCGCGCGCTCGATGTTCTCACCGTCCTTTACTGGTACAATAATCATGCTTTTTGTTTTAAATTATTTATTAATTAAACATATGCGAAAGGGTATGACACCACTTTTGCGCCTGCAAAGTTACACTTTATTATCCTAACTTCCAAACATTTGCGGTTTTTTCCTACATTATAATCAAATCAAGAGGATATCAGAAGAGGTGTGAGAGCATCTTCAGATCAGGGTAATTACCAGCTATTTTCTTTATTAGAGAGGCTGCAAGACAGACCATTTGAGACTGGAGCAGATAAAAGTTAAATTGGCAAAGTTGCTTTTCTAAGCCACTCCTTTTCAACGTCAGTCAAATAAGGCTTTAAACTGGTATAAACACGTTGATGATAGTTATTGAGCCACTCATGCTCCTCAGCACTCAACATCTCAAGTACAATCGGAGTTGTATCAATCGGCGCAAGGGTAAGTGTTTCAAACTTGAGAAAATCGCCAAAGGCTGTTGTCTCGGCAGGAACAATGAGCAAGGTATTTTCAATACGCACACCAAACTTACCTTCCAAATAAATACCTGGCTCGTTAGTAACGGTCATTCCTGCCTGCAACGGAGCAGGTCTCCATTCCATACGTATTTGGTGAGGACCTTCGTGTACGTTTAAGTAACTTCCTACCCCATGCCCTGTTCCGTGCATATAGTTATAACCTTCACGCCACATCGGCACTCGTGCTATTGCATCCAGCTGTGAACCGCACACCCCTACAGGGAACTTACACATATCGAGTTGAATATGTCCTTTTAACACCAGCGTATAAACTCGTCGCTGTTCTTCGGTCAATTCACCCAAGGCTATGGTCCGTGTGATATCTGTCGTACCATCTAAGTATTGTGCGCCACTATCAATAAGGACTAACCCACGAGGTTTTACAGGGATATCAGTCTCAGGTGTTGCTTCATAATGCACAATAGCTCCATGTTCTTCATAACCAACAATTGTATCAAAAGAAATTCCTTTAAACTTTGACTGTTCAGCACGCAGGGCTGTCAAACGCACATCAAGTGAGATTTCTGTTTGTCCTCCAGCCTCAACAGCAGGCTTCAACCATGCAAGAAACTTAACTACCGCAACTCCATCACGTAACATTGCATCACGGAACCCATCTTGCTCTGTCTTATTCTTCACTGCTTTCATACTAACAATTGGAGAAACCCCGTTAAAAATTTTCTCAACTGGCACCGCTGTCGCCAACGAATAGTTTACAGAAGACATATCAACCAACAGGGATTTACCCTCATAAGAACGAAGTCCCTCCTCAACAGCGTCATAAGTCTCAACCTCTATATGTTCTGAGTCAAGATAGTCTTTAACCTCTGCTGGAAGTTTTACATTATCTATATATAAACTAACTTTTTCAGGGGATATCAAAAGATAAGATACAAACACGGGATTACAATGCACGTCGTTACCTCGGAGGTTCAATACCCACGCAATCTCATCAAGTGCGGTCACCAACAAACCATCAGCACCGACACCTGCAAAATACTTGCGAATCCTACTTATCTTACTCGAAGTCGGCTCTCCAGAATACTCCAACGGATGAAGACAAACCTTATTGTCAGGTATTACGGGCCTATCCGTCCATAGCACAGCCATAGGATCAGCATCTGTTCGCACAGTAATGTTCCCATTTGTCGTCAACTCATGTTCTATCGCAGTAACTTCTGCAAAGGAATTAACATTTCCATCCAGACCAACCACGGCCTTCTCATAGTGTGAGAGCTCATTAACAAGCCATTCAAGTATAGAAGGAGTACCCTCTACTCGAAGTTTCATTAATTGAAATCCTGTCCCTTTCAGTTCTTTTCCGGCAGCAATGAAATAACGAGAATCAGTCCACAAGGCTGCGTGGTCTAGCGTAACAACTGCGGTGCCTGCAGAGCCAGTAAACCCAGATATCCATTCACGACTTTTCCAATGTTCAGCAACATACTCACTGTTATGCGGATCACTACTTGGGAAAATAAATGCAGAGATACCATTCTCTTTCATCCACGAGCGAAGATGCTCTATACGCTCATTAATAGTATGTATCATATTAATGTTTTTAAGGTTCAATAAGTATTTTCAGTTCACATTCCGGTTAACTTCTACAACCTCCTATTCCATCGAAGAAGTTCCCTTGTTTTCGCCGCTAAGTTAAACAATAAAATTAGAAACTCCAAGTCCAATTGACAAGAATTATTGGCTCTATAATGAATCGTGTGGGTAATTTGTCATAGAGCCTAAAAATATTGTCAAAAAAATATAGCCTTCAACTAAATAAGACTCGCAATTAACCTTAGTTTTAATTCACTTAATGCACATTAAATCCCTACCCTTACATATACAGCAATGGTGTTAATCCTCCGCACATGTGGTGCATACCATCCGCACCAAACCGGTGGAATATCAATACACAACCCACATGATTCGTTATAGAACCGAATTATTTAATTTGATAGATAGAGTTTACAAAGCCTCTACTTTTTATAATTAATAACACATTTATTCGAGAATATCTTTCTTACATAGTCATTTTTTTGTATCTTTGCCATAACTATAAGAAAAGGGAATTTAACTTTTAATTAAATATCTATTATGAATTATTTAACAAACGAAAAGCTCGTTATCGTCGGTGCTGGCGGTATGATTGGTTCAAACATGGTTCAGACTGCTCTTACACTCGGTCTTACTCCTAACATCTGTCTCTACGATATCTATGAGCCAGGCGTTCATGGTGTCTTCGATGAGATGGAGCAGTGCGCTTTCCCTGGTGCAAATCTCTCTTACACTGTTGATCCAGCTGAAGCTTTCACTGGTGCTAAGTACATCATCTCTTCTGGTGGTGCTCCACGTAAGGAGGGTATGACACGTGAAGATTTGTTGAAGGGTAACTGCCAGATTGCTGCTGATTTCGGTGAGAATATCAAGAAATATTGCCCAGATGTTAAGCACGTTGTTGTTATCTTCAACCCAGCTGACGTTACAGCATTGACTGCTCTTATTCACTCTGGTTTGAAGGCTAACCAGCTCACTTCACTCGCTGCTCTTGACTCTACTCGTCTGCAGCAGGCATTGGCTCACGAGTTTGGCGTACAGCAGGATAAGGTTACTGGTGCACACACATACGGTGGTCACGGTGAGCAGATGGCAGTATTCGCTTCTAAGGTTAAGATTGATGGCAAGCCATTGGCAGAGATGGGTCTTTCTGCAGAGCGTTGGGAAGAGATTAAGCACCACACAGTACAGGGTGGTTCAAACATTATCAAGCTTCGTGGCCGTAGCTCATTCCAGAGCCCAGCTTACAATGCTGTTAAGATGATTGAGGCTGCTATGGGCGGTGAGAAGTTCACCTTGCCAGCAGGTTGCTACGTTAACGACGAGAAGCTCGGCTTCAAGAACGTTATGATGGCTATGCCTACAACTATCGATGCTACTGGTGTTCACTACACTGAGCCAACAGGTACTCCAGAGGAGATGGCTTCTCTTCAGGCTTCTTACGAGCACCTCTGCAAGATGCGTGATGAGATCATTGGTCTCGAGATCATCCCAGCTGTTGCTGACTGGAAGAACGACAACGCAAATTTGTAAGATAGTTGACGAGTTAACAAGTTAACAAAGCAAAATAAAAAGGCAATCAACATTTCGTTGGTTGCCTTTTTTATTGTACAAAGCTAAGTTAGTTGACGACTTAACAAGTTATATGTTTACAAAGCAAAATAGAAAAGAGGATGTATCAATTTTGACACACCCTCTTTTCTATTGTACAAAGATAAATTACTTCGCAAAACTATGGAAGAAGCTTGGATTTCCTTTCACCTGTACGACTGGCCCAGCCACTTCTTTCGTGTCAGGGTTATATGTGTAAAATCCATTCGCTTTCTTATTGGCACTTCCAAAGACAATCAGGTTTTTATGCCTGCCGATAGCTATTCCTTGCGGGTTGGAAATTTCCATTCCCTTTATGACAGCCACCGTCTTCTGCTTTAGGTCGATAACAACTGGAATATTGGTAAGGCTGACATAAGGATTCTTCAGTCCATTAGGATCAAGACCGAATGAGTTAGCATATGCGTAAGCCTTTCCGTTGTCGGCGTAGAATATCGTTGACAGGAAGTTGGCATACTTAGTCGTCAGACCTACAACCTCTGTTTTGTCAAGCCGGATATAGTAGTCGGGATCGATGTCTGTCGAACCGTTCTTTATGCGTACAATACCACCATTGAGCCCTGGGATGAAACCGAATGAACCGATACAGTTGATATATATGTCTTTGTTCTCATCCATGAAAATGGAACCCGGGTCTATCGGGCGTGTGGCAAAGCACAGTCCCAAGGTAGTGTTAACGATATGCTTTTCAACCTTATCAGTCTTCACATCAATCATAGCCAGTTCAATATTATTACGTGTAGGCATATATTGAGCATTCATTTGGTTCAGTCCAACAAAGAGTTTACCATCACGAATAATCATTGCAGCAGGTGCAACCCTCGTATCTGACTGTTTCAGATTATTAAGGTCAATATCAGCAATCTTTGTCATAGTTGTTGGGTTGAATACCATCACAACACCAATACCTTGTAAACTGACGTATGCTTTCTCACTACTTGCCTCAACGATGTTACATGCTGCAGCACCAGCAGGAATAGACAATGCACCTTCTTTCTTCCATGTACCATCGTTCATAATTCTATAACGATTTATCTCCGCCTTCGTGTTACCCATATAATCAGGGAATGAGTAGACATTGCCCGACTCTGTAACAATTGGCGTAGAACCAAAACCGCAAGGAATACCGTTCTTATTGTCGTATGTTCCTGGTAAGAAACTTGGCAATGCTTGTAAATATACATTACCACTATTACCCTCTGGATTGGTAATTCCCGTTGCGAAGACAACTCCATGGAAGTCCTTATTACCAGGATTAGGTTTAGGACCCGGTGTTGGGTCGTCACCATTGTTTCCACAAGCGGTAAACATAGCCATCACAACAATGGCTGAAAGAATTGATTTAAGCTTTTTCATTGTTCTCTTTATTTAATATTAATATTATCTCTATAGACACACAAGATGCCCTTTCTTTATGAATCATACTTTATTCCTTCATATTGCAAAATAAAGTCTTATAACCTCTTACTTCAGAAGATATCTAACTTTTACTCCTATATATCTTCCTGGCAGAGGACGATTAAACTCTGATACAACATGGCGATCCATAAGATTCTTTACCTTAAACGTTAGAACCCATTGGTCATTCTTGAAACTATGTTCTATTGCTGCATCCATCGTCAAAGCAGAAGGAATCTTCTTATCTTGATACCGACTTACTTCAAAATCATAGTAATATGTATGCACGTATGAAGCATCAAAGAGGAAACGTGTGTTCTGTTCCTTTCCTCCAAAGAGATTTTCTTTATGGAACTCTGCACCAAAGTTTGCTAACAGATAAGGTACGTTTGGGATACGTTTCATATAGGTGGGATTCTCGACAGTTGTACCAGGAGTTAGCTTTCTGACGTCACGAAGGTCTTGATAAGTACCATTCGCATAAAGATAAAGTACTGGACAGACATCTCCCTTAACATCAAGTTCAACACCTCTCGTACGAACACTACCAAAGTTACGATAGCGAGCCATCGTAGGAATCATATCGGGCGTAAACCTTATCATGTCTTTCAACTGATTATAAAAACCATTCAACTCTATCTCAACAAGTCCACCATCTTGTTTTAAGTGACGATAAAGCATACCAAGATTGACACCAGATGTACGTTCAGGCTTCAAAGCTGGGGATGCGAGGATAGAATATCCATTACCTATCAACTCCTCACTTGTAGGTATTCGCACCTCTGAATTAAAAGAGGCCTTTAGCATCAAGTCGTCTGTAAACTTATAACGAAAGGCATCACTGAATCCAAAATAAGATTTAGACACTTTTACAGGCTCTGGCGCACGTACCGAAAAAACATCTATACTACGAGAATGAGAGGAGAAAATAAAGTTCTTTAAAGTAAAAGCATTCTGGAAACGACCATCAAAGAGGGTCAGATCGTATGACAAACCCGTTGTTAAGGTTTTCATCTTACTTGGGAAATTTGATTGAAATCCCAAGGCTTTATCCATTAAAGAGTCATTTGGATGAAGTGAATTCCTATCAAAGTAAACATTCAGATTAATGCCATGATGCTTATCTATGGTATATCCCAAATTAAGTTTCGAAGTCAACTCATTCGACCGGTTTCTTCCATCTGACGGGAAGTTATTCTGCTCTCCTCCGTATGGAGAGACTGCAGGCAACTTGTTTCCGTCCCAATCATAACGATTTGAAGCCTTATCATTCAAACCATACCTGCCAATGATATATCCTATATCAAAATCAAAATCGAGACCATCCAAAAAGAAATTCTTACGCTTTAGTGTCAATGCCGTCAATCCACTAACAGAATGGTTATAAGCCTCACGCACATCAAGGTCGATTCCTTGTATTTCTTGACGTGTCTTGAGGAAAATAAGTTCCCACTTCATTTCATCAAACCACCATTTCGTAGCCTTAACCGACATTCCAGCCATGACTTTATTGAACTTATCATGGTCTCTTTCCACAATTCTATTGTCCAAATTAGCCAATGTCATCTTGTAATTGTTCTTTGAGAACGAGAAGGCTCCACCAATACCAAATTGTAAACCAGTTTTATGATTGGTACGTTTAAACACCGTTGATACTTGATGTGTGTTAAACGAACCCAGTTCGTATGAAAAGTCAAAATAAACTGGTGGGTATTCCTTTGTTACTACATTAACAGCTCCTCCTAAGGCTGAACCACCAAACTTATAAGGGACAATACCTTTATAAACCTCAATACGCTCTATCATATTCGTTGGAATATCGTTTAAGGCAACAAAGTTACTCAACTGTGACATCGGAACTTCGTCCACATACATTCCCATACGCTTACCTTCTAAACCACGAAGTGAAATGCGAGAGGCACTACCTAAACCTCCTGTATTTCGCACGGTAACTCCAACTGTACGCGCAAGTACGTCATTAATATTTGTCGCCGTACCTTGTAACTGACGCTGTCCTATAACAGATATTGGCATAGCCGACTCCTTCAACTTCCTAATCTCGCTACGTGCTGTCACCATAACTTCTTTCATCTCAATAGTTGTATCACGCTTATTCACCTCTTGTGCATTTCCACTAAGCATGAAAAAACTTGAAAAAAGTATTAGACAAATCGCCTTTCTATATAACGAATAAGTATTATACACCCCTTTGCAGATAAATATTTTTCTGTTATTTTTCATCTAACTTGTAGTTTAAAGACTCCGTGTTACTACGAATAGAGTCTTAAGTAAAAAACATGTATTCAATTATCGATACAAAGGTAGAGAATAATAGAGTGTAGTACAATACCTAAAAGTTAGTAAACCAACTGACAATAAGCAAGTCTATTCTTAGAATAAATAGAAAAGCAAGTCGTTTAAGTCATGCTTAGCACCATTGGTGTTGAGTTTAAACACCACATGTGCAGGCATCCGCACGTACGTTAGAACAAGTAAGAGAACTGAAACAAACGAACTAATTGCAAGACTATTAGACACAAAAAAAACAGTCTTATTCCTTCTATAGAAAGACGGAATAAGACTGCTTATATAGTTCTAAGATCAAGCGAAAGACTTACTTCTGTTTGAATCTATCAGCCTGACTTTTAATCAATTCTGTATCATCAAAGTAGTTAATCTTCATGGCTGTACGTACCTCATCCATTGTCTTAGCAGCTGTCTCGCGTGCATCCAATGAACCCTTCTTGAGGATATTATAAATCTCAGGTATATCCTGCTCATATTCACGACGACGTGCACGGATAGGATCCAGCATCTTATTCAGTACGCTATTAAGCAATTTCTTGCATTTCATATCCCCAATACCACCTGCAGTATAAGCAGCTTTCAGCTCATCAAGGTTATGAAACTCTGGCCAGAACTCAGCAAAGTCTTCGTCTGTTGCGAAAGCATCGAGATAAGTGAACACAGCGTTACCCTCAACATGACCAGGATCAGAAACATTCAGGTGAGTAGGATCAGTGTACATCGTCTTCACCTTTTTCCATACTGTATCAGCATCGTCAGAGAGATAGATGCAGTTACCAAGACTCTTACTCATTTTCTCCTTTCCATCAGTACCCGGCAAGCGGCGTGCTGTTGCATTCTCTGGCAACATGATAGCAGGTTCAACAAGTACTGGTGCATAAATCTGGTTGAAGCGACGTACGAGTTCACGTGTCAATTCCAACATTGGCTCTTGATCCTCACCTGCAGGCACAGTCGTAGCCTTGAAAGTTGCGATATCTGCTGCCTGAGAAACAGGGTAAGCAAAGAAGCCCATTGGAATGTTGGCTTCAAAGTTACGCATCTTAATCTCCGTCTTCACCGTTGGGTTTCGCTGAACACGACTTACGCTAACGAGATTCATCAAGAAGGTAGTCAACTCAGCAATTTCAGGAATCTGACTTTGAATAAAGAGCGTACATTTCTCTGGACTTAAACCAGCAGAAAGGTAATCTAATGCCACCTCGATGATATTCTGACGAATCTTCTCCGGATTGTCAGCATTATCCGTCAGCGCCTGTACGTCTGCCATGAAGACAAACATCTTATCGTAGTCTCCGAGATTCTGGAGTTCTACACGACGGCGGAGAGAACCCACGTAGTGTCCCAAATGAAGTTTACCCGTTGGACGGTCACCCGTCAAAATAATCTTTCCCATATATTTCTTTTTATTTTTTTCAGTACAAGTCACGGCTTACTGCTCATTTGAATGAGCCTCAACTGTATCCGTTGATTCCTCTGGAGCTTCTTCAATATTCTCTTTCACCTCTGGAGCTGTTTGAACAGGAGCCTCCACCACCGTATCGACAGATTGCTCAGGTTCTATCTGAACAGGCGTTTCATAAGGAATAGTATCGTTTGGAATAGAGTCAGTTACAGGTGTCTGTGGTGAAGAAGAACCAAGTATGAAATATGCCCCTACTCCACCTGCCAATAATAGAAGTCCGATAACAACACCCCAGAGAATAGCATGACTACTCTTCTTTGGCATTGTTTCCTGTGTCTGCTGACTATAAGAAACAGGCTGTTCATACTGCTGTCCAAGACTTACCAAAGGTAATGTGATCTCCATTACTCCATGACAATGCGGACAATTACACTCAACTGTCTGTCCTTCTTCCGCCTCAACGATAAACTGTGTACCACAGTTATCACATGTTATCTGATATTTCATAACTTTACGTTGCTTAGGATTTTATTTGTTGCACCTGCCAGACTCTCAACATAAGCACCAGCAATACTCCCACAAGTTGCACAGAACTCTTCGTCTTCTGCAAAGTGATTCATCAATAAACTGAAACTCTCTGAGTCAAAGACCTCAAAGCCTCCTCCATCGTGCAAGAGCCCTTGTGCTTCTGCAAAATGTTTATTGTTTGGACCAAAAAGTACTGGCATATCCCAAACCGCTGCTTCAAGGACATTATGGATTCCAACGCCGAAGCCACCTCCAACATAGGCTACATCTCCATAATGATAGATAGAGGACAGCAAACCAAAACAGTCAATTATCAACACATCTGCATCACTGACGTTCTCTTCAGTTGCTTGCGTGTAACGAACAACCTTCTTTTCTTTTATCAATGAGAGGATACTCTTTAGATGATCTTCTCCAATAACATGTGGAGCAATGATGAGTTTCCATTCCTTATGTTTGTTAAAGTACTTAAGGAATATTTCTTCATCTGGCTGCCATGAGGAACCAGCCACAAAAACCTTCTTCCTGTCGGCAACATCGATATTGATGAATTTCTCCACCAACGGAAGTTGCTTACTAGCCTCCTTGATTTGCAAAACACGATCGAAACGGGTATCACCCACCACCATCGCATCTTTGATACCTATCTTACTTAAAAGGTCCTTACTCTCCTCATTTTGTACGAAGAAACGACTAAAGCATTTTAATACACGTCCGTAGCCACGACCATACCACTTAAAGAAAATCTGGTCAGGGCGAAAAATGCTTGACACACTATAAACTGGTACGCTCCGATGCTGTAAGATATGCAAGTAATTATACCAAAACTCATACTTGATGAAGAACGCCATAACAGGACGCACGACACGTAAGAATTTACGAGCGTTACCCATCGTATCAATTGGAAGATACGTAATGATATCTGCTCCCTCATAATTCTTTCTTACCTCATAACCTGAAGGTGAAAAGAACGTAAGCAGAATTTTGTATTGCGGATGGTCTTTTCTGATCTGCTCTATCAAAGGACGACCTTGTTCGAATTCGCCTAGTGAAGCCGCATGAAACCAAATGTATTGAGCATCTGGTTCCACCTTCTCACGTAAAATCCGCACGGCATCCTGCTCGCCTCTCCACATCTTATGCAACTTCTCATTGAAAAAGCTGCTTATGGAGATGCCAAGCTGGATGGCATACATTATTATATTATACATATTCGGCTCAATTAAATTAGCCTTTCAAGACACTTATCCTAACACCTCGATGGCCTTACGCATACGTTTCAAGGTTTCCTCTTTGCCAAGGAAAGCAGATATATCAAACATTCCAGGACCCTTACCAATGCCAACGAGAGTGAGTCGGAATGCATTCATGATATCACCAAGCTTATAGTCTTTGTCTTCTACCCACTTCATGACAACAGGTTCCTGACCTTCAATACTAAAGTCATCAATACCCTCCAAGACATCAGCAAGCTCACTCATCTGCTGTGCAGAGTATTCCTTCCAACGTTTCTTTACGGTTTTCTCATCGTAACTCGTTGGGGCAATGAAAAAGAAAGAGCATAGATCCCAAAGTTCCTTTACGAAATCTACACGATCTTTCATCATGTGTACAACCTGCGTCACCTGCTCCATGGTAGCTTCAACACCATTATTGGCAACGATTGGCGCAAAGAGTTGTGCAATCTCATCGTCTGACTTACGAAGGATGTATTCGTGGTTGAACCAAATACCTTTCTTATAATCAAACTTTGCTCCGCTCTTTGAACACTTCGTGATATCAAACGCTTGTACAAGCTCGTCAAGTAAGAAAAGTTCTTGCTCTGTACCTGGGTTCCAACCCAAAAGTGCCAAGAAGTTGACTACAGCCTCTGGGAAGTAGCCACTCTCACGATAACCTGAACTCACTTCACCTGTCTTAGGGTCGTGCCACTCCAATGGGAATACAGGGAATCCAAGACGATCACCATCACGCTTACTCAGCTTACCCTTTCCCTCAGGCTTCAGCAACAAAGGCAAATGGGCAAAACGTGGCATACTATCCTCCCAACCGAAAGCACGATAAAGTAACACGTGCAATGGTGCACTTGGCAACCATTCCTCACCACGAATAACGTGAGAGATTTCCATCAAGTGGTCATCAACGATGTTTGCAAGGTGATAAGTTGGCAATTCGTCTGCGCTCTTAAACAGAACTTTATCGTCAAGGATGTCAGTCTTAATACAAACATCACCACGAATCATATCCTTGATATGCACCTCTTCACCTGGTTCTATCTTGAAACGAACAACATACTGCTGTCCATCCTCTATCAGGGTCTCAACTTCTTCCTTTGACATGGTCAAAGAGTTACGCATCTGTAAACGGGTGTGTGCATCGTATTGGAAGTTCTCAATCTCTTGACGCTTCGCATCTAGTTCCTCAGGTGTATCGAAGGCTATGTATGCCTTACCAGCATCCAAAAGTTGGTTAACATACTTCTTATAAATATCACGGCGCTCACTCTGACGATAAGGGCCATGTTCGCCTCCGAAGCTTACGCCCTCGTCAAACTTAATACCTAACCAGTGAAAAGAGTCGAGAATATAGTCCTCTGCTCCAGGTACAAAACGATTAGAATCAGTATCTTCGATACGGAAGATTAGTTTGCCGCCATGCTGACGGGCGAAAAGGTAGTTATACAAAGCAGTACGCACACCACCAATATGCAAAGGCCCGGTAGGACTTGGGGCAAAACGTACTCTCACATTTCTTTCTGCCATTGTATTAAATATTATATTTTCCTGCAAAATTAATGTTTTTTTTTGACTATACGCCATATTTTTAGTATTTTCGCAAGTTGTTAGAGGATTAACAGCATAAGATACAATAAGTTATTATAAGATTTACGAAACAAGATATAAGATGATAAGATTCCAAAATATTAGCAACCCCTATTGGCGAAATATGATTTCAAGAACCATGTTAGTCATAGTAGCTGTAGTTTTAATCGTACTCTTCCTACCACGTTCAACGGGTAAGCTCTTTCATTACGATGAAGGTAAGCCATGGATGTATGGACAGCTGATTGCCAAATTCGACTTTCCTATATTCAAAACAGAAGCAGCCCTAAAGACAGAAAAAGACTCTATCACAAAGCATTTCCAGCCTTACTATAATATCAATCAAACAATAGAGAAGAAGAAGATTGAACAATTCAAGCAGGCTTATAAAAACGGTATTCCAGGCTTATCACAAGACTATGTGGATGCGATTGCCCATCGACTGCATGAGATTTACGAAGCAGGAATCATCGAGCCACAACAGTACTCTACACTTGCCAAGGATAGTAATACTTTCATCCGTGTCGTAACAGGAAAGCAAGCTGTCAGTGTACCCATAAACAAAACTTACTCAACGCTTGGTGCATACGAACAACTTTTCATGGATCCATTGCTCGGTCCTAAACGCTCGATATTACAACAATGTAACCTGAATGAATATATTGAGGCGAACCTTATTTACGATAAAGACCGCAGTGAGACGGAGATGAATGACATGCTTAGTCTCATCCCACAAGCTTCAGGAATGGTTCTTGAGGGACAGCGCATCATTGACCGCGGTGACATTGTCGATGCCAAGACCTATCGTGTATTAAACTCTTTTGAGCAGGCGATGGAAAAACGTAAGGCTTCCGAGGACGAGATTACCTCTACCTTTATCGGACAGACAATCTACGTTCTGATTTTCATCTTCCTTTTCACCCTCTATCTGGCTCTTTTCCGAAAGGATTATTTTAACAAGCCACGGTCCATTTCCTTACTCTATGTGATGATAGTCATCTATCCTATCCTCACATCTCTGATGATGGAGCATAACATCTTGAGTGTGTATATCCTCCCATTCAGTATGGCACCGATATTCTTCCGTGTGTTTATGGACTCACGAACAGCATTTATCGGACACATAACAATGGTACTTCTCTGCGCTGTTGCTGTAAAATATCAGTATGAGTTCATCATCGTACAGATTGTGGCAGGTCTTGTCGCAATCTATTCCTTGCGCGAGCTATCAAAGAGAAGTCAGATCTTCCTTACCGCCCTACTGGTTACGATCAGTTCAGCAGCTGTCTATCTCGCTCTGCAACTCATACAAGCTGACGACCTCTCGAAACTTGACCGAAGCATGTATTACCACTTTGCCATCAATGGTTTCTTCCTCCTCTTTACTTATCCACTGATGTTGGTTATTGAGAAGACATTCGGCTTCGTTTCTACTGTAACAATGTTTGAGCTCTCGAACACAAACAATGAGTTGCTTCGTCGCCTTAGCGAGGTTGCCCCTGGCACGTTCCAGCACTCTATCACAGTAGGTAATCTGGCGACAGAAATTGCAAGTAGGATTGGTGCTAAGAGTCAATTGGTACGTACCGGTGCACTTTATCATGATATCGGTAAGATGCTCAACCCAGCCTTCTTCACAGAAAACCAGGCAGGAATCAATCCACATGATAAGTTAAACGACCTTGAGAGTGCACGTATCATCATCAGCCATGTGACGGAAGGTTTGAAACTTGCAGAGAAGTATAACCTACCACGTGAGATTAAGGAATTCATTACTACCCATCATGGTGCTGGGTTAACAAAGTATTTCTACATTCACTATAAGAATGAACATCCCGATGAAGAAGTCAACGAAGATCTCTTCCGCTACCCAGGTCCTAATCCTTTCACCCGCGAGCAGGCAATTCTCATGATGAGCGATACCGTTGAGGCTGCATCACGTTCTTTACAGGAATATACAGAAGAGAGTATTAGCGGTTTGGTTAATCGTCTTATCGATGGACAGGTTGCAGACGGAAATTTCACCGATTGTCCTATAACTTTCCGTGATATAACAGCAGCCAAGGCCGTTCTCATTGAGCGACTGAAAGCGATGTACCATACTCGTATTCAGTATCCACAACTGAAGACATAAAAGAACGCATCCCCTCCGTTCCTCTCTACCAACGGAGAATTTGCAAGCACTATAAACCCCAGCAAGTTACATTTATTCTAACTCACTGGGGTTTTCTTTTGGCTCTATAACGAATCGTGTGGGTAATTCGTCATAGAGCCTAAAATATTGTCAAAAAGTATAGCCTCCAACGAAACACAACTCCAAATTGACCTTCGCTTTAATACGCTTAACGCACATTAAATCCCTACCCTTCCATATACAGCGATGGTGTTAATCCTCCGCACATGTGGTGCATACCATCCGCACCACATGTGCTAAGCATCCGCACCACATGTGCTGAGCACCCGCACCACTCGTGCGGAGACTTAAACTCACGATGCTATATGGATGGATAGGAATTAACTGTTCGTAAACATTATAAAACTAAGGTTAACCATGAGATTTGTTTAATGTCGTCTTTACGTTTTGCCTTTTTACCCTTTCACAGCTACCTTTCTTCTGCACAAATTAACTAAAAGTGAGAAAAAACAAGTAAATATTTGGAAGTATAGAACAATATTCATAACTTTGCAACCAAATTATATAAGTTTTTTATACACTTACAATTTAAAAATGAAGTATCAGAAGATTACCCTCGTTGCCGCATTAATTGCAATGGCAACAACAACGAAAGCTGGAGGATTGCTTACAAACACCAATCAGAACATCGCATTCAATCGTAACTTTGCACGTGTAGGAGCAATAGGTATTGACGGTGTTTACTTTAACCCTGCCGGTGTTGTATTCCTTGACGAAGGCTTTCATATATCTCTTAACTTCCAGAACGTATATCAGACACGTGAGTTAACATCTACTTTTAGCGTGCCTGCATTCGCAAATACTCCTTACGAATATCCTTTCAAACTGAATGGCGGCGACCCTACCAACGGAAGCAAATCGTATATTGGCAAGGCCTCTGTGCCAATTCTCCCATCATTCCAAGTAGCCTATAACAAAGGAAATTGGAGTTTCCAAGCTGGATTTGGTTTGACAGGTGGCGGTGGTAAAGCAGCCTTCAATGAGGGTCTGCCAAGCTTCGAGCGTCCTATCTCACTCCTTCCTGCACTTATCAACCAGCAGTTGCCTACCTTTGCGGCACTTCTCGGACAGAACGAGGCACCTGCCACATCCTATAGCATGCAGAGCTATATGAGCGGTCAGCAGTATAATTTTGGTCTTCAGCTCGGTGCCGCTTATAAAATCAATGAGAATCTCTCTGTCTTTGGTGGTGCTCGTTTCAACTACATCTACAATAAATACGAAGGAAACATCACGAACATCTCAGCTAATGTAGGTGGAAACAACCAGAACCTCTTCGACTACTTCGATTCAAAGGTCAAGGCCTTGAATGAGAAAGCAAGTGCGTTGCAGGCACAAGCAGTTGCAGCACAAACACAAGCGGCAGCCTTACAGGCTCAAGCAAATGCAACAACTGACCCTGCAACAAAAGCTCAACTTCAAGCAGCAGCAGCACAATATTCTGCGGGTGCACAGAAGGCAAGTGAGGGTGCAAAGCTTGTTAGTGCAGGTGCAGACAAATTGAATAGTAGTAAAGAACTTGTAAAAGACCGCTATGTAGAGGTTTCACAACGTGGATGGGGTATCACTCCGATTCTTGGTATCGACTACCGAACTGGCAAGTGGAATTTTGCTGCACGCTATGAGTTCACAACAAAATTCAATATCGAAAACAATACTAAACGCGATGACACTCAACGCTATGAAAATGGTGTAAACACACCTAATGACATTCCTGGTATCCTTGCCCTCGGTGCACAATATGAAGTACTGAAAAACCTCCGTGTTATGGCAGGATATAACCACTATTTCGATAAGGATGCACGCATGGACAATGACAAGCAGCGCTTCCTTAAGCACAACACACAAGAGTTCCTTGCTGGTGTTGAGTGGGATATCAACCCATCAGTGACAGTCAGTGCAGGTGGTCAGCGCACACTCTACGGTCTTGGCGATGGCAAATACTTGACCGATCTTAGCTTCGTAACAAGCAGTTATAGCCTCGGTTTTGGTGCAAAGATTAAGGTCGCAAAGAACGCTCATCTTAACGTTGCTTACTTCTTCACCAACTATTCAAAGTTCACAAAGGAATACAACGATGCTATTGTAATTGGTAAAGAACAGGTAACCCAACCAGACGGTTCTGTTATGGTTCAGCCTAAAACAATCGCAACAAAGAACACAGATATATTCACCCGTACTAATAAGGTACTCGGTGTTGGTCTTGATATTGATTTCTAACGACTATTAATATACCGTTTTCCAAAACTAAAACCACTAAAAAAGGCAGCCAGAGTTTTCTGGCTGCCTACGTTATATGGGTGATAACGCTATCATTGAATCTGAATTAATAACAAATAGCTACTGTCAATAAGAGAAATGAATGGTAGGCTCATTATGTTACTTTAGAAGTGTAAGTAAGAGCTAAGACTATAGCGGATCAACATCATAATACACTTGAAGCGCACCATATCTTTTATCTTTCAACATGGCATCCAATGCTCCACGAAGGTATTGGCGTACACGTGGGTAGTCAATACCATTCTCTAACTTTAGCATTATTTTCCGAATGTTCAGTGTATTTACACGAGCCACAGCAGGTTTGTCAGGACCCAACACACGATCACCGAAGATATCACGTAGCCTACTCCCAAGTTCTAAACCCGCAGAATTCACTGTATTATCATCTCTATGCTTCAAATATACATAGACAAGACGGTAGAATGGTGGATAACGAAACTCATGTCTCTCAACTAGCAAATCACTATAAAATGACTGGTAGTCATTATGCACCACCTGCTGAATGACAGGTAACTCAGGACTCTTCGTCTGAAGAATAACCAATCCCTGCTTCCCTTTCCTACCAGCACGTCCACTCACCTGACTCATCATCATAAACGAATGCTCATATGCACGGAAGTCAGGATAATTCAACATAGAGTCAGCATTGAGGATTCCAACGACTGACACCTTATCAAAATCAAGACCTTTAGAAATCATCTGCGTACCAATCAAAAGATTACTTTTACCGGTAGAGAAATCAGTAATCAAACGTTCATAGGCATTACGGGTACGCGTCGTATCGAGATCCATACGGGCTACACGTGCCTCCGGGAAGATGTTACGAATCTCATCTTCTATCTTTTCCGTACCATAACCACGCCCACGTATATCCTCACTTTCACAACAAGGACAAACCTCAGGAACTTTCATCGTGTGACCGCAATAGTGACATGAGAGGTAATTCATGTTCTTATGATAAGTCAACGACACATCACAGTTCGGACACTTAGGGACCCAACCACATTGCCTACACTCTATCATTGGTGCAAAACCACGTCGGTTCTGAAATAAGATAACCTGTTCATCCCGTCCCAAAGCTTCTCGAACAGCAGAGAGAAGACGGGGAGAGAACGGACCAGTCATCATCTTTCGACGGTAAAGGTCCTTTATATCTACAATCTCAATTTTGGGTAATTGAATGTCTTTATAACGACGAGTCAGCTCAACCAGACCATACTTATCCTGCTTTGCATTGTAATAACTCTCCATAGAAGGTGTAGCTGTTCCCAAAAGCGTCTTTGCTCCAGGATACATTTGTGCCAACACGATTGCCGCTGAGCGTGCATGATAACGTGGCGCAGGGTCTTGTTGCTTAAAACTCTGCTCATGTTCCTCATCGATGATGACAAGTCCTAGTCGTTGAAATGGGAGAAAAACAGCACTACGAGCTCCCAGAATAACATCGTATGGTGAATCTAACAACTGCTTTTGCCATATCTCCACACGCTCTGCATCACTGTATTTACTATGGTAGATTCCCAGCCGATTTCCAAAGACTGATTTCAAGCGTTCAGTTATCTGTATGGTCAGTGCAATCTCAGGTAGGAGATACAACACTTGCTTATGTTCATTGAGTGCTTTCTGAATAAGATGAATATAAATTTCAGTCTTACCTGATGAGGTAACACCATGAAGTAGCGTCACGTTATGTCCCATCATCTGCAAAAGAATTTGATTATAAGCTTCAGTCTGCGCTTCATTTAGCGGTTTGATATTCTGAGGACGTGGCGGGTTACCTCCATTCAGCCTGCCAACCTCCTTTTCGTATGTAACAAGAATATTCCTTTCCACCAAAGCTCGAACAACTCCTACAGAAGCATGAGAAACGTTCATTAATTCTTCTCTTGTCACCTCACGCAATAGTGTGTCTGGTGTGATTTCATCGATTTCATCGACACCAGCTAGCTGTAAGTAAGTCATCAAGACTTCCACTTGTTTCGAAGCACGCTTCATCGAATCAATCATAATGGATAGTGTCCGTTCATGAAGGAAGTTATCTGTCAAACGAATGTAAAGTTCGGTTCGAGGACGATAACCATATTCCTCCTTTAGGCCTGATGGCAAGGCGGCTTTATACACATCTCCGATTGGTGACATATAATAGTCAGAAATCCAATGCCAGAGCTTTAACTGCTGCGGAAGAAGTACAGACGTGTCATCGAGTACATTAATGATATTCTTATAGGTGATTTTCTTGCTACCTAATCTATTATTATCCGATGAATTCGGTATATTTACAGGATACTCCGCAACTACACCCACGTATATTTTACTCTTACCGAAAGGTACAGACACACGTACCCCTGCCGTAACTCTGGACACCATCGTATCAGGTATAGCATAAGTAAAGTAGCCTTCTAGAGGAAGAGGTAAGATTATATTTGCGTAAGTCATCATGAATAGTTTAACACCTAATCAGCCTTTTCAAGCTATACTCAATTTTATTATCGCTTTGAATACAAAGTTACAAAGAAAGATGCAAATACACAATGAACAAAGGACACAATAATATCAATCTGTGAGAAGAACAAACCTTATGAGAAATTAGGGCACAAAAAATCCCATTTCATCGCTTATGAAATGAGATGTATTAACATTAAGCATTATACATTTTAAAAGAAATAAGCCACGCCAACCTGCCATGAACTGTTATTGCTTCCCTTTTTCTTAAAAGCTGAACTAGTGGCATCAACTGCTGTTTTCCATGTGATGTCAGCAGTATTACCACAAGCAATATTATAGTTAGCACTTACCTGTAAATGTTTGAAAGCTGTCACGCCGAACCCTAAATTCACACTGAAATTACTTTTCTTTAGAGCATAGTTACTACCATTTGTCCATTCGAAGTTTCTGGCACCTACGTTAAAAGCTATCTGAGGACCACCAAAGAAGAATATGTTAGCCATGCTACCTAAACCAATAGAATAACGTGCATTAATAGGAATAGCTATCTCTTGCTGTTTTACCGACTGATCAACAGAAACATGTTTAAGCTTCGCTGAACGCATATCATAAATAACAGAAGCATCCATGCCAAGTCCAACAACAGGCAAAGTGAATTTCACTGTTGGTCCAAAGAACCATCCTACCTGATTTGTCTTGTCGAAAACATCACTTGAGAAACTGAAGTCACTCACATTCAGTCCCGTCTTTACTCCAAACTTTAGTGGTTCATCTGCATGAGCAGGAATGGAAATAAGAAATGATAGGGCTAATAGAGCCGATGAAATAATTTTCTTCATATCCAAGAGTTTTAATAAGTATAGGCTAAAATCACTTAGTATGACACGTTTATAGTGATCTGCACATCTAAAAAGCTTGCTCAAGAAAGATATACAATCAGAGCATATCTTTTTATTAATCGTATTCTTAAGCTTATTATTGCCCTGTTAGAATTAATTAAGGTTGATTCTATAAAATTCCTTTAAAGAACTTTTTTGAAAAGCCATTAAAGAAAGAATCCATCGAGGATTTTATAGAATCAACCTTAAGAAAAATTTTAATGACGCTCGCGACGAACAGTTACACGTGCTGGAGAAGTTACTGCACTGCTACTATTAGATGGACGACGTGAACGACTAAAACTACTTGATGAGCCACTAGATCGACGAGTACGAAGTCCCCTCTTTGGTACTTTCTCGGCTTCTTTGGCTGCCGAAATACTGTCAAGACTATCTCGACGAGCTGGATCACCATAGATTGTTCTTTCAAAAGCAACCAACTCGCGCTCAATTTTCTTCTGTTCAGCTGCCATGGCAGAATCGTTTGGACAATATTGTGCAAGCGTCTTACCCAACATATTAGTCGTTTTGTAAATCTTGCCCTTATAGAGATTCATCGTGAAGTAGTCGTCAACACTCATCGTTGCAGCATTATTCAAATTGCTTGTCATAATGGTTTGTTTCGCAAGGAAAGGAGCCAAATCATCGTAACGTACCCAGAAGAGCGGATATTTAACTTCGCCATCACCGAAATCATCTTCACGATACATAATAGGACAAAGAGCCACAACCTTACGATGAAAGGTTGCCGTACCTTGATCGTAATAGGCACTCTCCTTTAGGTAATAGCCTTTTACCTCGCCTAAGGGGATATCACTATTATCAAGACGAATACCATGATCGGTTCGTTCGTAGAAGATGTGATAGTTATCAAGGAACTGCAAAGGCTTTACACGAGCAGAGTCAGTGAAGATTTCATTGCCATCCATACGATAGTTGTAAGCCGCAATACCGCCACGATTTGGTCCATTCATCATCAACTTAAAGATGTAGGTGAAGAGATTCATCTGCGAACCGACAGGTTCAGTAGGATAATACAATCCTGCATTAGCATCGTCAGTAAGTTTCAGTTCACGATAGATATCACGTCGCCAAACAACATCTTCGTCCATAGGAGCAGTTGTTGGGAAAGAGATCTGCGCACGTATGGTAATCGTATTTGCGGGTGACTGACGTTGTTGCTGATTACGACGTGCAGCAGGCTGTGCACTAATGGTAAGTGCCAGGCAGGCTGTGAAAACTATGAGAAATATCTTTTTCATTTTTGTTTTGTTTGTTCTTTACTAAAAAGAGATGCTGTGATATAGTGTTTTATGAGGAGATATAAGTATCAACGTTATCTATCAACTTGTCAACCCGTAAACTCGACTACTCGTCAACTACTATCTCACAATGACCTCCATATTCCTTCCATTAAGTGTTCGGGTAGTTCCATCAGGTCCATGAACGACAACATTTGTGATGTAGAATCGCTTGTTACGACTCAACTGGCGGAATTGTTCTTTCTGTTGAGGAGAGAAAGAAGCACCATTACTTGCCAACGGAACAGCATTACCCAAATTATCAAAGAAGACAACACGGAAGCTCGTAACAGTGAAAGGAATGTCAAGCAAACCATCGTCAATAGCTGCTTGAATACCCGGAGCAGACATAAGTGCAGCCTTAGAGAGAGTACCACTCTTAAATCGATCAGCACCCATAGCAATATATGGCGATGGATCTGGCAATTTTCGAACACGGAACTTGTATTCTCCAATCTTACGTCCCTTAGCTGAAACTGCAATCGTTACAGGCTGACCAACAGTCGAAGGACGTGCTACAAAATGACCACCTCCTCTTGAAACGAGTGAACCACCAGACATAGTTGCCTGCACATCGTTCTGAGAAGTATTAGGGATACTGATTGTTATCGGGTTGTCAAAGCCAGCATAGAGTACATTCATCAAGTCTGCTGCAATAGTAGCCATTCCATCAAATGGTGGAACCTTTTGCATGCCTTTCGGATTGATATATTCTTTTGGTTGCGGTCCTCCCGTTACCCAATAATCTTGTGAGAAGTTTCTACGTAGCACGTTACCTGTTAAGTCCTTTATTAGGATGTAACCATTCAAAGTATGTTTACCTGGTGCTCCTGCTTTAACAGTTATCTGGTTGCCCTTAATGAGTTGTCCGTTAACAAATACTTGCGGCTGCTGGGTAGAGTCAACTGCACCCATAAACATTTGTGCGGTCATTGTCTCACCTGGGTAGAGACGAGTCTGACTTGGCACCACAAATGCTTGTAGCTTGTTAACACGTATATCTTTCAAACCAACATTAGCCACCAAGGTATGTAAGACTTCGCCTTCTGCATAGCGAACGTCGCTCTGCACCTTAGAGAGAAGCGTTACCGCTGCCGCAACAGGCATATTTTCGAACATATATTCTTCCCAGTTCTTACCCATTGAATGGTGAGGTACCTCCGTAGAAAGGTTACTTGCAATAATCTTCTTCTGTCGTGGGTCCGTTACAAACTGCAAAATACGCACTCTATAGTTATTAATAGCTTCGTAAAGCTTATGCCCCTGTCCATTGGCAGGGTTCAACATGATGTAACTGGCAGCCTCTATATTATCCTTTCCTTCAATGTTCAAGGGATCACCTTTCTCACCATCAGCCTCACGAACGATGGCGACTTTCAGCGATTGTGCATAGTTATAGAGAGAATCACTCATCTCTCTAACCGTTGATGCCATCATAAACCACTGCTTCACCTTCTGTGGATTCTTGCGCATCATTTGGTCGAGTTCGCCAAAGATAGCATCATTTTCCTTGGATGAATTTCCCGTTGTACGATTTAGGCTCTCTTCAACAATTGAGAAGCCATTGAGTACCTCTGTTGAAATATTCAATGCCAACATTGCCATAAGGACGATATACATAAGGTTGATCATCTTCTGGCGAGGGGAAACCTTTCTCTTCTTAATAGCCATTCATTCTATTATTTGTAGTCGGAAGATAACAGAAAACTAACATCTTTCCTACCATATTTCATCATTACAAGCTTTCAGGTGCAGACTGCTGAGGAGCAACACCAGGCGCAGCCACACGCATGTTAACAGTCATTGCCTCAATCATTCGAGCATAGATACTATTGAGTTGCTCAATCTGCTGTGCCATCCTGCGAGTCTGGTCATTAATCTGGTCGATTGTCCCAATCTGCTGACTAGCACTCTTAAGTTGCATCTCATAAACCTTAGCAATTCCAGTGAGCGTACGATTGAGGTTCTCCATCTCTTCGCTATCACGGGTCAGACGTTGACTCTGATCGTTCACCTTACCTAACATCTCGGTCAGATTCTGTAGTGCAGAGACGTAATTCGTCTGGGCTTCAACCATCTCTGGTGTCTGCTGTTGTGCATCAGCAATAGCCTTACTCTGCTGACCTACAACGGCTGCTGCAATATCACTTGCTGATGGCATTGCCTGCTGAACACTCTGCGCAATGTTGTCGGCAGTAGCATGCGTTGACTGTGATTCTGAAACAGGATGTTCTACAATAACCTCCTTATCTTCTACAAACTCCTCGGCTATACGTTTTGTAAGTTCACGACCATCATCAGTCTTATCAAATGGTCGGTCGAAGGCAGAGAGGAAGAACACGATAACCTCAGTACCCATACCGAAATAGAGCATAATATTAGCACCTGGCAAGTGGGTCAACTTAAACAAGGCGCCGAGAATTACCACGGAAGCGCCCCAACTATAACCATAGTTCAGGAACGTTTGTCCAGGAACACTATCCATCCACTTCTGCAGATGGTATATGAAATTGTATTTGCTGTACTGTGTCATTTATCTTCTCTTTTTCTTACTGCTTTTCTTATTCTCTTTAGCTGCCTCACTTGATGAACTTGCAAGACTACGAACACAACGAAAGCCTATGTAACTACGTGGTTGGTTCTGATACTCCCAAGTACGCCAAGCACTGCGGATATAGCTTTCTGGATCCTTCCAACTACCACCGCGAACACTCTTCTTTTTTAATCGATATGGATCTTCTTTTGCTGCTTTGTAGTCTAATTGAGGGTTGAGGTCGTTCATCGCATCAACACCAGCCTCTGTATAAATGGTACTTGTCCACTCGGCAACATTGCCTGCCATATCATAAAGACCATTAGAATTTGCACCATAGATGCCCACTTTACTTGTAATCAAGTTACCATCTTTGGTGTAGTTTCCGCGATCTGGCTTGAAGTTAGCATAGAAACATCCATTGCCATTCTTAACATTTTGATTATCCCATGGGAACTCATCTTGATTCTTTCCTCGTGCAGCATACTCCCATTCGGCTTCACTAGGAAGACGATAACGTTGTACGTAACGCGCCTCTTTTCCCAGTCCTTTTAATAAATACTCTGTACGCCAAGCACAGAAAGCATTGGCCTGTTCCCATGTAACGCCAACAACAGGATAGTTGTTATACGTAGGATTACTAAAGTAATTACGGAGATAAATCTCATTATCTGAATTACGGAAGTCGTTCACCCAACAGGTTGTATCTGGATAAACATTAACGATATAGGTATTCAGAAAGTCCCAAGGTCCTGTCAATGGACGGTTAATTGTCTCGTTATGAATAACGCCGTTTTCATCGACATAAGCTGTATCCTTTGATATCATTACCACCTCGTTTGGATCAACGGTGACATCAGTATTCAGATTACGTTCTTGTGGATTCAAACGATTGCGACGCAGAGCAGCTGATGTATAATCGTAAATCTCATAGCGATAATTCAACTGTCTGCCATCGATGCTCTTTTCGCCTGTAACTGGATTCGTAACATAAAAGCTTTCAAAAGCACGCTGTTCATCTTCATTTGGCTTACGTGGAAGACGTTTGTTCCAATTCAAATGAGGTGTAACTGGATCGCCATTCTTGTCTTCTGTAATCATATAGCTTTCATCACCGCCATAGACTGGGTCAGCCAAACGAGTGCGAAGAATAGAATCGTGAACCCACTCTACGAACTGCTTGTACTCAGAATTGGTCACCTCTGTTTCATCCATCCAAAATCCATCAACAGAGATATCCTTTACAGGGGTTTTCTTACCCCAAAGAGAGTCTTGTTTTTCCAATCCCATTCTCAACCAACCACGCTTAACGAGCGTCATACCATATGGTGCTGGTTCACGGAAAGTACGACCGCCACCTACGCCAGTAACCTCACCGCCACGACCTGACGTAGAAGTTGATTTACCAGCAAAACAGCCTGTCAATGTTCCTAATACGAGTACACCAAGACAAAAGGCAACTATACTTTTTTTCATTTTCATTATATGTTTCTATAGAAATCTTACGCTTTTATGCTTGTTCCTGCTTTTCTTCTGCAGGTTTATATCGGTTTGATAGCTAACAAAAAGTCCATGACTACCATTCTTGAAAGCTGTCGCACCACTATACATCTCATAACTATAACCCACATTGATTCCATGAAAGGTTCCACCAACATAGGCCGTAAGAGAGTTTGTTGGACTATATGATAGACCGCCATAAAGTACTTTCTTTCCATGGGTATATACTAATCGTGCAGTGATGTCTGCTCGATAGCTCATGCCATCATAACGTGCCAGAACAGAAGTAGGTATAGATAGAAACGGATTTCGTAATTTTATATTGTATCCACCCGTTAAATAATATGTTCGATTTATTTGTAACTCATTGGTCTCACCCATTTCAACCAAGGGTGCATTAAGGTGCTGAACAGACGCACCAAAATACCAATTCTTGTGCGTATAATAAACGCCTACACCTAAATCGAGTCCGTGCCCATTGACTTCTCCTTGTGCTAAAGCTGGGTCACTCGACTCTTCTGGGTCTAACTTAGAGCCATCTAATTTTTCAAAAAGCATACCCACCTGAACACCTGCAGATAGCATTCCGCCCCAAAGTTCCTTGCGAAAGGCGTATTGTCCCGCTACACGCTGATGAACAAAGGCTCCTAACTTATCATTCAGAATAGAAATACCCACTCCATGATATTGCTTCATGAAATAGATAGGCATATCTGCTCCGACATAGAAAGTGTTCGGATTGTGCTCATAACCTGCAAAGTCGAGGGCGTATGCACCCACAACATTCAGTTTGTTGTCCTTTCCGACTGTAGCTGGATTGAACAATGGCTCCATCGCCCAATAATGACTATAAGACGGGTCATACTGTGCCCTAACAGAACCATCTATCAGACAAGTGAATGTAAATATAAGTATTAAACGTTTAAACACGTATCTATAACGTATAGGAGATTAAAATATTGCTTTCCTACACATAAATATTGAAGGGATATGACTATGAACTAAGAAGCTATCAAGCATGCGTGTGCGGTTATTTAGGCTATATAACGAATCGTGTGCGTTGTGTGTTAATATTCCACACGTGTGGTGCTGGTCCTTTGCACTTATGGTACAGATGATATGCACCACATGTGCGTAGGATTAACACCATTGCTGTATATGGAAGAGTAGGGATTTATGTGAGTTAAGCGTATTAAAACTAAGGTCAATATGGAGTTGTGTTTAGTTCTAGGCTATACTTTTTGACAATATTGTAGGCTCTATGACGAATTACACATATGATTCGTTATAGAGTCACTTAATATAAAAATAATCTCGTTTTATACGATAATATTTTTCTTATATGTGAGTCATTGTTATTTCAAAATTTGGCCTATATGACAAAAATGTGCTTAAAATCCTTGTAACTATCTAATAATCATTATCTTTGTTTTATTTATATTTTTATGGCAAAAAATCTGCTTTTATTGTGGCTCAAAATCGACTATAAAACGTGGTCATCTTAATGGTAGTCAACGCTGGTATTGTAAGTGCTGTAAGAGGAGCTTTGTTGGACATAATCGCCTTACCAATACCATTGTCAATAATCGTTATTCCAAGGGTAATCTAACAGTCAAAGATCTATCAGAGGAGTACGGAGTTTCAACCAGGACAATTTATAGAAAACTCACCAAATCTTATAAAGAAGAACTTCCCAACCTTCTTGTTCGCCCTGTAGTGGTTTTAATGGATGCCACCTATTGGGGACGTAATTTTGGTGTCGTTATCATGAAGGATTCATTGTCTGGTGATGTACTTTGGTTTAAGTTTATCAATAGGCATGAACGTCTTGAAGACTATAAGGAGGGCATAAGCTACTTGGAGTCACTTGGGTATACCATTCAAGGGCTTGTATGCGATGGTTTTAAGGGACTTAGGCAAGCTTTTCCCAATTATAAATTCCAATTATGCCAGTTCCATCAAGTAATGACTATAAAGACAAAACTAACTTCAAGACCCAAGCTTGAGGCTTCAAAAGAACTGCTTGAATTATCCAAGATGTTATGTCATACGGACAAGGAGTCCTTTATTGGGGCTTTAAAGGAATGGTACACCAAGTGGGAGGATTTTCTTAAGGAACGGACAACAACAGAAGATGGAAAATCACATTATACTCATAAAGCTCTACGTAGTGCTTTTTTGAGCCTTAAAAGGAATATGTCGTCATTGTGGACATACTATGATTACCCTGAATTGAAGATGCCAAATACAAACAATGCCATTGAATCACTCAATGCAGATTTAAAGACAAAATTGAACCTACACAAGGGGATCAGTATGGAAAGAAGAAAGATCTTCATCCAAGACTTTATAAAGTCCCATTCTCCTAAGAAATAAAAGGGGAATGGGAGATTTTAAGCACATTTTTGTCACATAAGAGAAAACGACGCTAAAATAAGCACACTTTTGTCACATAAGCCCAAAATTTGCAAAAGAGCTTTTTATCATTAATCTCTTGTATGCCTATTACCCTACCCTTTTACTACTGCTCCACTTCATACATGGAAACAAAAACATACACTTCAATAAGCAAAAAAAGAGGTTGTATCAATAATGACACAACCTCTTTTTTATTCTTTAGTATTCGTCTTCATTCCACAAGAAATCATCTTTTGAAGGATAGTCTGGCCAAATATCCTCGATACTGTCATAGACATCTCCCTCGTCTTCAATCTCCTGAAGATTCTCAAGAACCTCAAGTGGTGCACCTGATCGCATTGCATAGTCAATCAGTTCATCTTTTGTTGCAGGCCATGGAGCATCTTCCAGCTTAGAGGCCAATTCAAGTGTCCAATACATATTCTTATTTTTTTACATGATTCTTAGTGCGTGCAAAAGTAACATTTATTTTCTTATCTGCAAGTATTTTTCCATGTTTTTTCACTTGTGACACTATCTTTATTCAAATAACGTGACAAAATGAAGAAATAATCTGATAATCTGTTGACAAAGATAAAGATTTTAGGTGAAACTGTTGCCACATGGGATAAAGCAACAATACGACGCTCAGCACGACGACAAATCGTACGGCAAACATGACTTTGAGCTGCCGGTATGATACCCCCTGGCAAAACAAAATGGTGCTGCACAGGGAGTTGGGAAGATAGTTCATCAATAATGGTTTCTATTTTCGCAATGAGTTTTTGAGTACTAACAAGTTCTTCGGTCTTCATCTCTGCACGAGCAAGCTCGCCACCAATTACAAAGAGTTCTTCCTGGATTTCAGATAAGAAATCTGTGAGGTTAGCAGCAGATTGTACTCCTTCTTTTGAACTACTTGTTTGTAATAACGAAATAAGTAAACCTATATGCGCATTCAGTTCGTCTAATGTTCCGTATGCTTCTACTCGTATATCATCTTTCGATAAGCGACTACCATCACATAAGGAAGTCATACCCTTGTCACCTGTCTTCGTATATATCTTCATAATAGTATTACATTTCTAAAGTTTAACCTTGTATTTTCAAAAATTTACTATATATGATTGCTTTACCATATCAGTTCTCAGAAACAATACCCCACAATAATATAAATCAAAGCTAACACCTGTGCGCAAATCAGATATAAGACCAGACCAGTACTTCTGAACTTCATTATCTCGCTTTATATTCTCAATAATTAACACACATGATGGAGGTAAATGGTCCAATGCCTTATCGATTACCGTACTATAGTTTGAAACAAGAGATACACGCACCATACTATTCTCACCGATAGATGAAAATAAACGTACCAGTTCCTCTTCTGATATCGATTCTGTTACCTGACGATAAATTGTCTTACGGCAACCTGCACTTACATATATCTTGTAACAAGAAGAAGTTGGAAAACAATCAATAAATGTGTGAGCTTGCTGATAATTTGCTAAACGAAAGTAAAACCTACATAGTTTGCGAGTTATCTTGTCAATCGCATAAACCTGCTCTGCAAGTTGTTCATACTTATAATAAGGATAATGTTCATTCACCACATAACGAATAAAACGATATGCCCAAGGCGACTGTACACCAAATCCTCTGGAATAACGCGCACGTCTTAACCAAACAAAGAATCGTTTAACAAAATATATCATGATGAATTAATATGATTGACAAAGTTAGTATTTTTTTCCATATCAGAAAAATATTCGACTAAAAAAGCAACACTAACAAAGTATATAAAACTAACAAAACATCATACTATTAATAGCATCATATACTTATCATACACAACATCATGCACTCAGATGTAAAATTGTCGTAAATAAATTTGCATTATCATCCACATTGACTAGTTAGGGTTCTGTAGGAAAAAATGAGGAAATAGATACACAAAAGACTAATAATAAAAAGCGCTTTCAAAATTAGAAATAATAATAATTCCCAGATAAAAAAATAGTGCATAAAATGCAAGATTAATTTTATATTTAGTTGCTGTCATTATTAACACTTCGTAAAAGTACCTGTAACCAAACTAATTAGCAAGCTAATATGGATGACAGTAGTGACAGCAAATTATAAAACGATAGTCTAAGAAAAAATAAACTCATCATTAACATAGGACATTGGTCTCTAAATATAAATATTTGTCCTATTAAGTCCAATTAGCCTTATTACTCCTATTAGCCTTATTAGCTCTAGTAGGCTTATTAGCCAAATAAGCTTGACCTCCATAAACACAAAAAGCCCTGAAGATTTCTCTTCAGGGCTCTCGTAAAAGAAGGCGGCCACCTACTCTCCCGCATTGCATTGCAGTACCATCGGCGCAGTCGGGCTTAACTTCTCTGTTCGGAATGGGAAGAGGTGGGACCCCGACGCAATAACCACCTGATATTTCTCTCGGTTGACTAGTTCACAGTTGACAAGTTGACCAGTTATTTGTCATTATTCTTGTCTTCTTTCTGTCTTCTTATCAGTAGATCCATTATTAAATATTGTCCATAGAACTAATAACTTGTTTACTTGTTAACTCGTTATCTTGTCAACTCGTCTACTGACTTGTCAGCCGTATAAGGTGACGTATTTCCACAAGCAAAACATATTAGAACTTTTCTTCTTACTTTAGAAGAATACACAGCTCAAAGTCTGAGTCACTGGTCCCCGCACTCCAATATCTAGAGGCGGGAGACCCGAAGAAAGTTTCGGGCAATTAGTAGTGCTCGGCTTTGACGTCACCGTCTTTACACCTACACCCTATCAACGTCATCGTCTATGACGACCCTTATGAGGAGTTCTCATCTTGCGGCTGGCTTCGCACTTAGATGCTTTCAGCGCTTATCCAATCCAGACTCAGATACCCAGCGGTGCACCTGGCGGCACAACTGGTAAACCGGAGGTCTGTCCAACACGGTCCTCTCGTACTAGTGTCAGCACCACGCAAAACTCCAACGCCCACGATAGATAGAGACCGAACTGTCTCACGACGTTCTGAACCCAGCTCGCGTGCCACTTTAATGGGCGAACAGCCCAACCCTTGGGACCTTCTCCAGCCCCAGGATGTGACGAGCCGACATCGAGGTGCCAAACCACCCCGTCGATATGAGCTCTTGGGGGGATCAGCCTGTTATCCCCGGAGTACCTTTTATCCTTTGAGCGACGGAGTTTCCATACACATCCGCCGGATCACTATGCCCCAGTTTCCTGCCTGCTCGGCATGTCTGCCTCCCAGTCAAGCGCCCTTATGCCATTGCACTCTATAAGGCCGGTTACCAATCGGCCCGAGGGCACCTTTGGAAGCCTCCGTTACGCTTTTGGAGGCGACCACCCCAGTCAAACTACCCACCAAGCAGTGTCCGCACCACAGGCGCGTTAGACCTCAGACAGCCAAAGGGCCGTATTTCAAGGATGGCTCCACGAATGCTGGCGCACCCGCTTCGAAGCCTCCGGCCTATCCTACACATCGGATGACCAAGGTCAATGCTAAGCTGTAGTAAAGGTTCACGGGGTCTTTTCGTCCCATCGCGGGTAATCGGCATCTTCACCGATACTACAATTTCACTGAGCTCATGGTTGAGACAGCGTCCAGATCATTACACCATTCGTGCAGGTCGGAACTTACCCGACAAGGAATTTCGCTACCTTAGGACCGTTATAGTTACGGCCGCCGTTTACCGGGGCTTCAATTCAATGCTTCCCATTGCTGGTGACATCTCCTCTTAACCTTCCGGCACCGGGCAGGTGTCAGGCTGTATACATCATCTTTCGAGTTAGCACAGCCCTGTGTTTTTGTTAAACAGTTGCCTGGACCTATTCTCTGCGCCTCATATTGCTATGAGGACCCCTTATTCCGAAGTTACGGGGTCAATTTGCCTAGTTCCTTAACCATGAATCTCTCAACGCCTTAGTATATTCTACCCGACCACGTGTGTCCGTTTGCGGTACGGGTCGCTATTACATTAAGTTTAGCGGATTTTCTCGGAAGTATGATTACCTGCACTCAAGTTATCCCGAAGGATTACCTGTACTTTCATGGTTCAGCTCGGAAGGTGGATTTGCCTGCCTTCCTCATAGCCTACGCACTTAAACGCCCTATTCCGTCAGGGCGCGGCAGTGTCACTGCTCCGTCTCCACATCACTGTAATAGCGAGTTGCGGAATATTAACCGCATCTGCCATCGCCTTCGCCGTTCGGCTGAGACTTAGGACCCGACTAACCCCGGGCTGATTGGCATCGCCCGGGAAACCTCGGTCTTTCGGCGAAAGGGAATCTCACCCTTTTTATCGTTACTTATACCTACATTTGCTTTTCCATAAGCTCCAGGATCGGTTACCCTCACCATTCAACGCCAATGGAATGCTCCCCTACCGATACTTTTAATATACATTACTATCCCGCGCCTTCGGTATCTGACTTATACCCGATTATTATCCATGCCCGGACCCTCGACTAGTGAGCTGTTACGCACTCTTTGAATGAATGGCTGCTTCCAAGCCAACATCCTAGCTGTCACGGGGACCAGACTTCGTTAGACTAACTTAGACAGAATTTCGGGACCTTAGACGGCGGTCTGGATTCTTCTCCTCTCGGGGACGGACCTTAGCACCCGCCCCCTTACTGCACGATTGCGGTCCATAAGCATTCGGAGTTCGTCAGGTCTCGATAGGCGGTGAAGCCCTCTTGACCTATCGGTCGCTCTACCTCTTATGGAGATCATCGCACGCGGCACCTAAATGCCTTTCGGGGAGTACGAGCTATCTCCAAGTTTGATTGGCCTTTCACTCCTACACTCACCTCATCGGGAAGCTTTTCAACGCTTATCCGTGCGGTCCTCCATCCGGTGTTACCCGGACTTCAACCTGGGCAAGTGTAGATCACTTGGTTTCGCGTCTACCCCATCTGACTCGACGCCCTATTCAGGCTCGCTTTCACTGCGGATGCGCGTCTCATGACGCTTATCCTTGCCAGACATGGTAACTCGTAGGTTCATTATGCAAAAGGCACGCCGTCACTGCGTAAGCAGCTCCGACCGCTTGTAGGCGCATGGTTTCAGGAACTATTTCACTCTCCTTATTGGAGTGCTTTTCACCTTTCCTTCACAGTACTCGTTCACTATCGGTCTCACGGGAGTATTTAGCCTTACCGGATGGTCCCGGCTGATTCGCGCAGAATTTCACGTGTTCCGCGTTACTCAGGATACCACTACGTCTCGTCATGCTTCGAATACGGGATTATCACCCTCTATGATTGTTCTTTCCAGAACATTCTTCTCACAATCTAAGTACGACAGCGTGGTCCTACAACCCCTGCTAAGCGTTGCCACAAAGCAGGTTTGGGCTATTCCCCGTTCGCTCGCCACTACTAGGGGAATCATTATTTATTTTCTCTTCCTAGAGGTACTAAGATGTTTCAGTTCCCTCCGTTCGCCTCACTACTTATGTAGTGATAACAGGTCTTCAACCTGATGGGTTGTCCCATTCGGAAATCCTTGGATCAAAGGTTATTTGCACCTACCCAAGGCTTATCGCAGCTTATCACGTCCTTCATCGCCTCCGTGAGCCAAGGCATCCGCCATGCGCCCTTTCTTACTTTCTTCGCCTTTCTCGTTGTTGACAACAAGAAATGTAGCTCATACTTTCAGCTGTTGTGTGATTCTAAAAAAATGAAGTTTAAACCTCATTGTTTAGAATACTAATTCTTCCAATCATTGAAAGAATAGTTCTACTTTACAGTCTTGCTTGTGTCAATATGTCAAAGATCTTATGCTGTTACTTTGATTGTTCTGAGGCAGTGCCTCAGAAGCGTGAACAGCTAAGTGGAGAATAACGGATTCGAACCGTTGACCCCCTGCTTGCAAAGCAGGTGCTCTAGCCAACTGAGCTAATCCCCCAAGGGATAGAGAAATATAGGTTATCAGGCTCTGACCCAGTTCACATTGGCTTAGCGCCGATGTGTAGTCCCAGGCAGACTTGAACTGCCGACCTCCACATTATCAGTGTGGCGCTCTAACCAACTGAGCTATAGGACTGAGTTGGAAGAAACTCTGCAGCTTCTCTTGCCAGACTTCCTTTCTCTTATTCTTAAAACAGTGTCAGTGAGTACAAGAAGAAAAACGAACCAAGGTTCTTTTTATCTTTACAATACTTTTAACTTGTCAACTTGTCAACTAAAAAGCATTCTCTCCAGAAAGGAGGTGTTCCAGCCGCACCTTCCGGTACGGCTACCTTGTTACGACTTAGCCCCAATCACCAGTTTTGCCCTAGGCCGATCCTTGCGGTCACGGACTTCAGGCACCCCCGGCTTTCATGGCTTGACGGGCGGTGTGTACAAGGCCCGGGAACGTATTCACCGCGCCATGGCTGATGCGCGATTACTAGCGAATCCAGCTTCGTGGGGTCGGGTTGCAGACCCCAGTCCGAACTGGGACCGGCTTTCAAGATTTGATGCAATTTGCATTACACCATCCCTCTGTACCGGCCATTGTAACACGTGTGTAGCCCCGGACGTAAGGGCCGTGCTGATTTGACGTCATCCCCACCTTCCTCACACCTTACGGTGGCAGTGTCTCCAGAGTGCCCAGCATCACCTGATGGCAACTGAAGAGAGGGGTTGCGCTCGTTATGGCACTTAAGCCGACACCTCACGGCACGAGCTGACGACAACCATGCAGCACCTTCACAGGAGTCCCGAAGGACCTCAACATCTCTGTATCGTTCTCCTGCAATTCAAGCCCGGGTAAGGTTCCTCGCGTATCATCGAATTAAACCACATGTTCCTCCGCTTGTGCGGGCCCCCGTCAATTCCTTTGAGTTTCACCGTTGCCGGCGTACTCCCCAGGTGGGATGCTTAATGCTTTCGCTTAGCCGCTGATACCAGGTACCAACAGCGGGCATCCATCGTTTACTGTGCGGACTACCAGGGTATCTAATCCTGTTTGATACCCGCACCTTCGAGCTTAAGCGTCAGTTGCGCTCCCGTCAGCTGCCTTCGCAATCGGAGTTCTTCGTCATATCTAAGCATTTCACCGCTACACGACGAATTCCGCCAACGTTGTGCGTACTCAAGGAAACCAGTATGCGCTGCAAGTCAGACGTTGAGCGTCTACATTTCACAACACACTTAATCTCCGGCCTACGCTCCCTTTAAACCCAATAAATCCGGATAACGCCTGGACCTTCCGTATTACCGCGGCTGCTGGCACGGAATTAGCCGGTCCTTATTCGTATGGTACCTGCAAAAAGGGACACGTCCCTCACTTTATTCCCATAAAAAAGCAGTTTACAACCCATAGGGCCGTCATCCTGCACGCTACTTGGCTGGTTCAGACTTACGTCCATTGACCAATATTCCTCACTGCTGCCTCCCGTAGGAGTTTGGACCGTGTCTCAGTTCCAATGTGGGGGACCTTCCTCTCAGAACCCCTACTGATCGTTGCCTTGGTGGGCCGTTACCCCGCCAACAAGCTAATCAGACGCATCCCCATCCATTACCGATAAATCTTTACTTCAAATCTGATGCCGTCATCGAAGACCATGCGGTATTAGTCTGCCTTTCGGCAGGTTATCCCACAGTAATGGGAAGGTTGGATACGCGTTACTCACCCGTGCGCCGGTCGACGTCCAAAGAGTGCAAGCACTCTCCGCCGTTTCCCCTCGACTTGCATGTGTTAAGCCTGTAGCTAGCGTTCATCCTGAGCCAGGATCAAACTCTCCATTGTAAAATATCTGTTGGTGATAAATGATGGATAATAGGTGATAATAAATACCACTACTTCCAAACACGTCACCGAGTAATCTCTGTTTCAGAACGCTTATCCTAAAAGTATCAAGTAAAAAGCACCTCTTCGCTTGTTTCTTAATTGTTTTGAGGCGGTGCCTCAAAAGCAAGAACAATGAATTGATCGGTTCGTTTCTTTTACCCATCCATTTGATATAAAATCAAACAGACGCTTCTTGTACTACTTCTCTGTTTATGTAAATCTTTTCAAAGAACTCTTTCTTTATTGCCTTAATCAACTTGCCAGGTGGCTTGTTTTGTAAAGCGGATGCAAAGGTATAGAGAAATTTGAATACTACCAAATGTTTTGAAGATTATTTTTCAAAAAAAATAAAAATCACCCAAAGCCTTGACACAAATCAACCAAAACAACACCCAAGACACCCCTATCACACTCCAGGAAGCCATAAAAACAAAAATAGCGCTACAAAACCACTAAACAAGAAATAACCCCTTAAACGCAAAATCGAAAATAAGGGAAGTTTCAATTTTAGCCAAAACAACAAATACCTATAATAGAACAAAACTATATATTAATGCTACCAAAGCAGGCGCACCCTGCTTTAAAATAATAGCTGGACTACTTGTAAAACCGCCATAAATAGCTACCAATGCCACATACATCAAAAGACAACGCGTCCAAAACAAATCATTCATTACCCAAACAGCTATTAAAATCAACACTGCCAATAAAAGATTATAGACACCTTGATTTTTAAATAACGTAGATACAGATGGGCGACTTAATTCCTCCACATCCATATTAAAAGTACGCACAGTTGTTCTCGATTTAGTAAATATTGTTTCAAGACACATTATATATATGTGCTCGACAGCTACCAATGTAGCTAAAATCATAAAAGTAATATCCATACGCAAAACTTATATACTATAATAAAAGACAAAATCTGCACCTTGTCAATACAGTATAGACAAGATGCAGATTTATATTTATCAACGTTTTCTATTCTATCAATGCAGTAAATACCACAATGCTTCTCCGAGACACTTTCCACAGATATAAATCATATATACGGAAAATACAGCCAAAATCCACCTATACCTCCGTGGACATCGCTGGAGAATCAAGGACAGAACGTCATTATTCATAATCAGATTACTTTGTAGCCTTAGCCTCTGGAGCCTCACCAATGAGATCCATGAACTGATCAAGCTTTGGAGTAATGATAATCTGTGTACGACGGTTACGCTGCTTACCCAACTCAGTATCGTTAGTAGCAAGTGGGTTATACTCACCACGACCACCAGCTGTCAAACGCTTAGGATTTACACCAAAGTGATCCTGCAGATACTGCGCAACAGATGCTGCACGCAAACAAGAGAGATCCCAGTTATTACGGATATTCTTCATCTTGTCTGTAGTAGTGTTGATAGGCACATTATCAGTGTTACCCTCAATCAGCACATCATAATCCTTATAATCAGTAATAATCTTAGCAATCTTGCTCAATGTCTGCTCAGCACGATCATTCACCTCATAAGAACCGCTCTTATAAAGCATATTGTCAGCCAAAGAGATATAAACAACACCCTTCAGAACCTGTACATCAACCTCCTTCAACTCCTCACGGCTCAAAGAACGAGTAAGATTGTTTGTCAATACCATATTCAATGAGTCGCTCTTAGACTTCACCTCAACCAAGTGACGGATATACTGATTACTCTCGTTAATCTGATCAACAAGTTTAGAGATGTTGATATTGTTTGAATTGGCATTTCTCAAACTGTTATCAAGACTACCCTGCAACGCAGCAGCACTCTCTCTTGCCTGAGCCAACTGATCTTCCAAGCTCTTGATACGTGCGTTATTGGCAGCAATCGTTTCCTTAGCATTCTGATAATCTGCCGTCAACTGATTGTTTTCTGTACGACAATTCTCCAAATCCTTCTTGCTGGCACAACTGCTAAATGCAAGTGTACCCAATGCCAAAGCTACGATAAAAAGACTCTTTTTCATATTTACTATTTTATTTTGGTTATTATTCTACTTGTAATAGATTCCTCCGAACATACGTAAAAAGAAATCAATCCTACGGTTTTGAAACCTACTCACATTATTGTATAAAACGACGCAAACAGGTACACAAAACTAACCTCATTACACAGAATGCGGTATATCTATTGCAAAGATATTATAAAGACGTGTAAAACAAAGAGTTGTATAATGAGTTTAGACATTTTTAACCTGAAACTTACAATTAATGGAACTTTTTGATGAAATTATACAGAATAAACTATTAGAAGACAAAATAGCCATGAGACGAGATAATCAAGTAAGAAAAGACATAGTAACGTATGGAATAACAACCATTAATAACGTCAAAGAGAGTTCACAAAAAACGAATTCGACTATTAGTGTAAATAAAAAGAAACAAGGCTACCTTTCCATTTACAAATATAGCCTTTACCTTCTTGAAAACAAGTTCATTACAACGCACACAAACCAACAAAAGATCTATAAAGGGTAACTTTACCGAATTATTTTCACGAACAGAAGAAATTATTTTCATGAAAAAAAATATTTTTCTTCACGACAAGAAATATTTACTTTCATGAAAAGAAATTCAATCCAACAAATCAACGCCCCCGACACTATTACCTTACCGAAAAGGAAAAAGGTTCTTTCTACTTTTAGAAAGCAGCCTTACAGATATTGTTAAATCCTCTTTTATAAAGGGAAAAGTTCCATCAATGAAGGATATAAGATTTTATCGTAAAAGGCAGAAAAGCCCTATCCATTTTTACGTAAAAGTAAAATTAGCACTTCATTCTCATTATTACTTTAAACAGCATAATTCCACACAAAACCGAGTCTGATTATTTATAACACCTAAGAAGACTAAAAAACACTGGGCAAAAGGGCAGTATATCCAAAGAATATCGTATCTTTGCAAACAGAAGTAACACCAAATTTTATATAAAGACTATGATTCTTTTCTTCAGAACTCAGTCCAAAAGCGTGATTGCCACAGAAGTCTATCATGCATTATCCGACGCGGAAATCAACGAACTTTGTTGGCTCTATGGCGATGCCACCTACTTGCAGAACGAAGAGACACTGCAGGGCTACTATGTGGGACCACGCCGTGAGATGATTACTCCTTGGAGTACGAATGCCGTCGAGATTACTCAAAACATGAGTCTTGACGGCATTTTGCGTATAGAGGAGTACTTCCCTGTAAGTAGCAAAGATGCTGATTACGACCCAATGTTGCAACGTATGTATGAGGGTTTGGACCAGGCAATCTTCACTGTCAACCACGAGCCAGAGCCTATCAAGCGTGTAGAGGACTTGGAGAAGTTCAACGAAGAGGAAGGTTTGGCACTCTCACCAGAGGAGATGGAATATCTCCACAAGATTGAGAAGCAGAATGGCCGCCCACTCACCGACTCTGAAATCTTCGGTTTCGCACAGATTAACTCTGAGCATTGCCGCCATAAGATTTTCGGTGGTGAGTTTGTCATTGATGGTAAGGTAATGGAGAGCAGCCTCTTCAGCCTCATCAAGAAGACTACAAAAGAGAATCCTGGTAAGATTCTTTCAGCCTATAAAGACAACGTAGCTTTCGCACAAGGTCCAGAGGTTGAGCAGTTTGCACCAGCAAACCAAAGTACATCCGACTATTTCCGAGTAAAGCCTATCGAGAGTGTTATCTCTCTGAAAGCCGAGACCCACAACTTCCCAACTACCGTTGAGCCATTCAATGGAGCAGCAACAGGTACGGGTGGTGAGATTCGCGACCGTATGGGCGGTGGCGTTGGTTCATGGCCAATCGCAGGAACAGCAGTCTATATGACCGCTTACCCTCGTCTGACAGAAGATGACGGTACAACTCCAGCCTTACGTGATTGGGAAGATATCCTTCCTGTCCGTCAGTGGCTCTATCAAACTCCAGAACAGATTCTTATCAAGGCATCTAATGGTGCGAGTGATTTCGGTAATAAGTTTGGTCAGCCTTTAATTACCGGTTCACTACTCACATTTGAACATCAAGAGAATGGTGAGAAGTATGCTTACGATAAGGTAATTATGCTTGCAGGTGGCGTTGGTTATGGTACCAAGCGCGACTGTCTGAAGGGTGAACCACAGGCTGGCAACAAGGTAGTTGTCGTTGGTGGTGATAACTATCGTATCGGACTTGGTGGTGGTTCTGTTTCATCAGTTGATACTGGTCGTTACTCAAATGGTATTGAGTTGAATGCCATACAGCGTGCTAACCCAGAGATGCAGAAACGTGCTTATAACCTCGTACGTGCATTGGTAGAAGAAGACAACAACCCTGTTGTTTCTATTCACGACCATGGTTCTGCAGGACACTTGAATTGCTTGAGTGAGCTTGTTGAAGAATCTGGTGGTAAGATTGATATGTCACAGTTGCCTATCGGTGACAAGACTTTGAGTGCCAAAGAAATTATCGCCAACGAATCACAGGAGCGCATGGGCTTGCTCATTGACGAGAAGCACCTCGACCACGTGAAGAAGATTGCTGAGCGTGAGCGTGCACCAATGTATGTTGTTGGTGAAACTACAGGTGATGCCCACTTTGCTTTCGTACAGGGCGATGGTGTAAAACCATTCGACTTAGACGTAGCACAGATGTTCGGTCATTCTCCAAAGACAATCATGAAGGATGAGATCGTTGAACGCAAATATGAGAATGTATCTTATAGTATAGATAAGGTGGAGGAATACCTCCAGCGTGTGCTTCAGTTAGAAGCTGTGGCATGTAAGGACTGGTTGACAAACAAGGTTGACCGCTCTGTTGCAGGTAAGGTTGCCCGTCAGCAGTGTCAGGGTGAGATTCAGTTGCCACTCTCTGACTGTGGTGTTGTAGCCTTAGACTATCGTGGTCATAAGGGTATTGCTACCGCACTCGGTCACGCTCCACAGGCAGGACTCGCATCACCAGAGGCAGGCTCTGTCCTTTCCGTAGCTGAATCATTGACCAACATCGTATGGGCACCATTGGCAGACGGCATGGATAGCCTAAGTCTTTCAGCCAACTGGATGTGGCCTTGTCGCTCACAGAAGGGTGAAGACGCACGTCTTTATAGTGCGGTTAAGGCACTATCAGACTTCTGCTGCGCTATCGGCGTGAACGTTCCAACAGGTAAGGATTCACTTTCTCTGACTCAGCAATATCCTAATGGAGATAAGATTATCTCTCCAGGAACCGTCATTGTTACCAGTGGTGGTGAGGTAAGCGATGTTCGTCAGGTGGTTTCTCCAGTACTTG